>JAKQCM010000249.1 GCA_029559155.1 Chloroflexota bacterium | reverse complement strand
GGCCCAAGCCCATGTTCCAGTTCTTCTTCTCGCCCGTGGAGATTTTGACGGCCGTGACGTTTGGCGCGTTTTTGCTGCGCAAGATGTTGGATTTCGGATTGCGGAGTGCGGAGTGCGGAGTACGGAACACGCATCACGCAGCACGCATCACGTCCGCTGATTACGCTGTCCTCGCCTTCGCCCTCGTCGCCACCGCCTCCCTGCTCTTCACTGCGCGGTTAGACGTGGCGACGAATGAGTGGCGCATGGTCATCATCGAACCGATTCTGTTTTACGTGCTGCTGCGCGGCGTGAAGTTGAGCCAGAAAGAGATGTGGGCCGTGCTGGACGCCTTTGTGCTGAGCGGCGTGGCCGTAGCCCTGTTTGGCCTGTGGCAGGTCGCCTTCGACCGCGCCAGCCTGATTACCGCCGAGGGCGGCTTGCTGCGCATCCGCTCAATTTACGGCTCGCCCAACAACCTGGCGCTCTACCTGGGGCGCATTTTGCCGCTGGCCCTGGCAATGGCGCTGCTGGGCAAGGAAAACGGGAAACGCCGCTGGTGGTACGCCGCCTTCCTCGCGCCGATGGGACTGGCGGCGCTGCTGAGTTTTAGCAAAGGGGCGCTGCTGCTGGGCTTACCGGCGGCCTTTTTGTATGTGTTTTGGCGCTGGCAGCAGGCAAACGGCCGTCGCACCTGGCCGTGGGTGCTGCTGTTTGGGGGTTTGGGCACGGCCGTTTTCCTGGCCGCGCTGCAAATCCCGCAGCTCGCCGGGCGGTTGGACCTGAACAGCCAGACCGGCTTCTTCCGCCTGAACCTCTGGCGCGCCAGCGTGAACATGATCGCCGACCATCCCTGGTTTGGCGTAGGGCTGGACAATTTCCTCTACGCCCATCGCGGTCGTTACATTCTGGACGCGGCCTGGCAGGAACCCAACCTCAACCACCCGCACAACATCGTGCTGGACTTTGCCACGCGGCTCGGTCTGCTGGGCCTGCTGGCCGGCGGCTGGCTCATTGGCGAGGCGGGCTGGCGGTTGGTTAAGAGCTATAAGCTGTTAGCTGTTAGCTATAAGCCTGAGGCCAGAGAGCAGGAGAGACGCCTGACGGCAGTGTGGCTGCCAGTGGCCGTGGGGCTGGGCGGCGGCCTCATCAGCATGGTGCTGCACGGCCTGGTGGACCACAGCTTCTTCCTGACCGACCTGGCGTATGCGTTTTATTTGCTGTTGGGCACGGCCGTGTGGCTGCAAAGGAACGGCCGTTTCCCTTTTCTACTTGCCAACTCCCCGCCGGTTGATTAGACTTCACCCAATGACCAACGACCCAATCACCCGCGATAAATCCAGCATCCACCGCCTCTGGGAAACGCTCACCGCCGAACTCACCGGCATCTTCGACGCGCATTTTGTCTGCGCCACCGTCGCCGCCGAAGTCGCCAAACACACCAACACCAAAACCGTCGTGGGCATCAACGATCCCGGCCGGCACTACTTCGATGTGTGGGTCTGCGACCCAGACGGCACTGTCGAACAAGCGCGCTGGGATCCCCAACGCGCCACCTTCGAAGCGCTCATCAACAAAGGCAAAGCCGCCTACCAGAAAAAATATGCTTTGCCGCCCGGCCAGCTGGTCAGCAGCGCGCTCTGGCAGTTGCCCCGCGAGCGCATCCTGGCGGTCCCCATGCCCCTACCCGGCCATTCCGACCCCGTTACGCCTCCCGGCATCCTTTGCCTGATTGATCCGGGCGCTGACTGCTTCCTGGATGCCGACAACATCGAACCGCTTATCACCAACATCACCGTCTTTTTAGACCGCGCCTACCTGCGCCAGCAAGTTCACCGCCAAAACATCGAATTCGGCGTCGTCTCCGACATCAGCTTTGCCCTGACCTCTACCTTAAGCCTGCAAAAAATCTACGAACAACTCATCGACCCGGTCCGCCGCACGCTCATCGTCGAAACCATTTCCGTCGGTCTGATCGATCCAACTTCCGGCGATATTACCTTTGTCCAGACACTTTTGGGCCCCTTGTTTGAGGATTTGCCGCCCGTGCGCATCAAAAAAGCGCAGGGCATCGCCGGCTGGGTGGCCGAACACAAACAAGCCGTCATCATCAACGACGTCTACTCCGATATGCGCTTTCTGGACAAAGTAGATCGCCAATCCGGTTTTCGCACCAATTCCATGGTTTGCATCCCCCTGCAAGTAGAAGAACGCATGATTGGCGTGCTGCAAGCCATCAACAAAAAAAGCGGCGATTTCAACGAACACGACCTGCGCCTGCTGCAAGCGATCGGCGGTCCGCTGGCCGCGGCCATTGAAAACGCCCGCCTGCACAGCGACGTCATCGCCGAAAAACGCCGGGTCGAAACCATCCTCACCAGCATGTCCGAAGGGCTGCTCACCATCAATATCGACGGCCTGATCACGCGGGCCAACGACGCGCTGCTCTCCTTACTCAACGCGGAAGACGATTCGCTTATCGGCAAATCGGCCAACGCGATCATCCGCTTACGCACCGGGTCGCTGGACCAATTCCGGCTGGATGTTTTAGACGCGGGCCACGATTTCCCACAGTTAGCCACCGATATTTACCAGCCAGACGGCGAAACGGTGCCGGTGTTGATCAGCGGCGCGATTATTCCCGACGTGGTGGGGCAGGTGCGCGAAATTATTTTTGTGTTCAGCGATTTGCGCCAGATTCGGGAAGTGGAGCGCATGCGTGACGATTTCTTCCACGGCATCATCCATGAACTGCGCACGCCGCTGGCGACCATTTTGATGTATGCCCGCCTACTGCGCGAAGGCAAAGCGCCGGAAAAAGAAAAGGCCGACCGCTTCCTGGGCGTGATTGAGCGCGAGAGCGACCGGCTGCAAAAGATGGTGCGCCAGATGCTGCAAGTAGCCAAGCTGGAAGCGCGCGAATTGCAGCGCAGCCCGGAACCGGTCGAGCTGAACCCTTTATTTGAAGAAATGCTGCCGCCGCTGGCCGACCAGGCGACAGAAAAAGGCCTGGCCTTTAGCCAGCGGATAGAACCGGGCTTGCCGCCGGTGCAGGGCAATCGGGATACGTTGTACCTGATATTTAAGAACCTCATCGACAACGCCACCAAATTTACGATGTCAGGCACCATCCGCGTGGATGCGTACCACAAGGCGGGTTGGGTGTATGTGGTGGTGAAGGATCAGGGGATTGGTATTCCCAAGGAAAGTTTGCCGAATTTATTTGGCCGCTTTTTCCGGGCGCAAACGGCCGTAGAACGCGGCATCGCCGGTACGGGCCTGGGTTTGTACATGGTCAAAGAAAGTGTGGAACATTACAAAGGCACCATCGACGTCAGCAGCATCGAAGGCAAAGGCAGCACCTTCACCGTTCGTTTCCCCATCGTCGAGATGTGAAGCAGTAAGCTGTAAGCCAACAGCTAGAAACGGCCCAATCGCCAATGAGAAACCTATGTCTGAAAAAGTAATTTACCTGGATCATGGCGCTTCGACTCCGGTAGACCCGCGAGTATTGGCGGCAATGCTGCCTTATTGGACGGAAATGTACGGCAACCCGTCGTCGTCGCACAGGTACGGCCGTTCCGCTTTCATGGCGCTGGAAGAGGCTCGCGCCGCTGTGGGCAGCCTCATCCACGCCCAACCGGAAGAAATTGTCTTCACCGGCTGTGGCTCGGAGAGCGATAACCTGGCCCTGCGCGGGGTGATGTGGGCCGCCCGGGCCAACGGAACCGGCAACCACCTGATCGTCAGCGCCATTGAACACAGCGCCGTGCTGCAAACGGCCGTGCAGCTCCGCGACCAGTTCCACTTCGACCTGACCATTCTACCCGTCGATGAAAACGGCCAGATTCGCCCGGACGAACTGGCGGCAGCCATCCGCCCCGACACCGCGCTCATCAGCATCATGGCCGCCAACAACGAAATCGGCAGCTTCCAACCCATCCAAACCATTGGCGAACTGGCCCGCGCCCGTGGCGTGCTTTTCCACACCGATGCCATCCAGGCGTCGGCCGTGCGCCGCTGGGACGTCGCCAGCCAGCCCATCGACCTGCTCAGCATGGCCCCGCACAAATTTTATGGGCCAAAAGGGGTGGGTGTTTTGTATGTGCGCCAGGGAATTGACCTGATTTCGCCGTTGACGGGCGGCGGGCAGGAAGACGGCCGTCGCGCGGGCACATCCAATGTGGCTTTTGCCGTAGGAACGGCCGTCGCCCTACAGCTCGTCGATCAAGAATTAGAAAGCCGCGCCGCCCATTACCAGGCCCTCACCCGGCGTCTGACAACCGGCCTGCTGGCCGCCTTTCCGGAAGATTGCCGCCAGACGGGCCATCCCACCGACCGGCTGCCGCATAACGCCAGCTTCGCCTTTCGCCATCTCAGCGGCAACGATTTGTTGATGCACCTGGACATGGCCGGCATCGCCGCCAGCAGCGGCTCGGCCTGCAAAACGGGCAACCCCAAACCGGCGGCTACGCTGCAAGCCATCGGCCTGGACGATGCCTGGACCAAAGGCGGGCTGCGCCTGACGGTGGGCATGCAAACCACCCAGGAAGATATTGATTACACGCTGGAAAAGCTGCAAGCGATTATCGGCCGATTACAACGGCTAACGGCCGTCTATTAAAACCGCGTCACAAACCAAAGCTGCACCGGGCAGGCATTCCAAGATTGGCGCCTGGCGGCAACCAACGCTCCAATCGTCTCCCATGCGGCGTTTGATGTGACCAGCACGAACGTTATGACACTCTTTCACTCAGATTCCCTCCAAGAAAATCGCGTCGTCGTGGCCATGAGCGGCGGCGTAGACAGCTCCGTCGCCGCCGCGCTTCTGGTGGAGCAGGGCTACGATGTGGTCGGCATGATGATGCGCCTCTGGAGCGAGCCGAGCATCGGCGCCAACGCTCCCACCAACCGCTGCTGCACCCCCGACCAGATGGCCGATGCCCGCCGCGTGGCCGACCAGCTCAAGATTCCTTTTTACGTGGTGGATGTGCAGGAACATTTCCGGCGCACGATTGTGCAATTTTTTATCGACGAGCACGAACACGGCCGTACGCCCAATCCCTGCCTGGAATGCAACCGCCAGATCCGTTTTACCTACCTGCTCAATCAGGCGCTGGCCCTGGACGCCAACTACCTGGCCACCGGCCACTACGCCCGCGTCGAACAGACGCCATCAGGCTACCGCCTGTTCCAGGGCAAAGACACAGCCAAAGACCAGGCCTATGTCCTGCACATGCTCAGCCAGGAACACCTGGCCCACGTCAAATTCCCGGTTGGCGATTACACCAAACCGGAAGTGCGCGAGTTGGCGGCCAAATTTAACCTGCCGGTAGCCGCCAAATCGGAAAGCCAGGACCTGTGTTTTTTGGGCGATGGCGACTACCGCCGTTTTTTACGCGAATACAGCCAGCGTGTTGAGCAGCCGGGACCGATTTTGGATGGAAACGGCCGTGTTCTGGGCCAACATGAAGGGCTATCTTCCTACACCATTGGCCAGCGCAAAGGATTAGGCCTGGCCACGCCGGAACCGGTCTTCGTCCTGCGCAAAGACAGCCGGCAAAACGCGCTGATCGTCGGCCCGCGCGAGGCTTTGGGCCAGCAGCAGCTTACCGCCCGGCTGGTAAGCTGGATTGCCGGCGCGCCGCCGCCGCCCGACCAGCCGGTGCAGGTGAAAATACGTTACAAAGCCGTGCCGGTGAGTGGGTACGTGGCCGAGGTGTTGGGAAACGGCCGTGTCCGCATCACCTTCCCCGAACCTGTCATTGGCATTACCGCCGGACAGGGCGTCGTCGTCTTCAACGGCGACGAATGTCTGGGCGGCGGCATTATTGACGACCCATCAGAACCCATCCCCACCAACCACTCAACCAAGGAGTCCTCGTGAACGGAACCGCTTCAGCCCTGGTCCTCGGTTTTCTACTCGCCACCGCATACGGCGCAGGCTTCCACGTCTTACTCGGCGGCCCATCCCGCCGCATCATCCTCTACCTCATCGCCGCCTGGTCAGGTTTTGCCCTGGGTCACATCCTTGGCGACCTGCTCAACATCGATTTGTTTAAGCTCGGGGCGCTGCATCTGTTCACGGCCAGCGTCGGCGCATGGCTCGCCCTCATCCTCAGTTGGTGGCTCGCCGGTCAGGAAACCTGAATCTTTTCCCGCGCGGTTGACTTTTGAATACAAATTTCAATAGTGTTATACTTGTGCCAGTAGGGGACATACATGAATACTGAAACGCCTGCAGAAATAACAAATCAGCCCGTCAACGCTGGCTCATACAGCCAGACGTCTTATACTCCACCAAGCGAACCGTTGGTGCCAACGCGTTATCTGGTGATTGGCGGCATCGTCACCATATTGATGATGGCGCTTTTTATTGGTTTTGTCATCTGGGCCGCCCGCTACCACGCCGACACTGTTCAGGCGCTCCGCGATATATTCATCATCGCCCTCGCTTTAGAATCGTGCATATTCGGCATCGCCCTGATGATTTTATTGGTGATGGTTATTCGCCTGGTTAACATGTTGGAGTTTGAGATCAAACCAATCCTCGAACGCACCAATGAAACCATCGGCATGGTGCGGGGCACAACCGTCTTCATGAGTGAAAATGTCGTCAAACCGATGACCACCGCCAGCAGCTATGCGGCCGGCATCCGGCGGGGAATGCGCACCTTATTCGGCAATCCCAAAAACAATCTGAAGTAGCCTTATTACCCTAGGAGTATAATCATGAGCGACAACAACAGTGATTTCGGCGCGTTTTTGGCCGGGTTTGTCATCGGTGGGCTGGTAGGCGCCGCCACAGCCTTAATTCTTGCCCCGCAATCTGGTCAAGAGATTCGCGGTCAGATCGCCAGCAAAGGGCAGGAGCTGCGGCAGATGAGCGGCGAACGGGTGGAACACTATCGTAACTTAGCCGATACCTATTCCCAAGAATATCTGGAGCGCGCCGACACTGTCCTAGCGGAAACGCGCCAACGGGTTAGCGCCACGGGCGAACGCCTGCAAGAACAGGCCCGAATTATTCTTGAGCCAGGGAAAAGTTCTGGTACTGCGGACGATGCGGCCGCCGGTTCTGGCAATGAGGAAGCGACACTCAGCTAAGCGAGCGATCTATCAACCACCTGATAGTTTTTTCATTTAAACCATCATTAGAACAGGCGGCCCTTCCCAAAGAAGTCGCCTGTTTTTTTGTTTTTACCGTTATTGTGTAAACCATGACCCAATTAGCCATAACAACCCTAACCGAACTGCTGGATTCGCTGCCCGAGGGCATGCAAAAAAAGGCCGCTGACCCCATTACGCGAGCTTACAATTTCGCTCAGGAAGCGCACAGCGGCGAACGACGACAATCCGGCGAGCTGTATGTTGACCATGATTTGTTTGTGGCCCAGGTGTTAGTCAAACTGGGCGTGGACACACCGACGATTGTGGCCGGTTTGCTGCACGACAGTCTGTATGCCCACACCAGCAAGAAAGAGGAAGATTTGCGCCGGGCTTTTGGCGATGAGACCACAGGGTTGGTTCTGGGGCTGAACAAGTTATACGCCTATGCCGAGCAGCAGAATTATAAAAAGTACCAGTCGGAAGATAGCAACAGCGCCAAATTAGAGGCGATCCGACGGGCAATTCTGACCATAATCGAAGGAGATATACGCGTAATTCTGATCCGGATGGTGGATTGCCTGGAGGATTTACGCAAGGCCAGCGAGTTGGACAGGGTGCAGCAGTTGGCCATTGCCACCGAGGCAATGAATATTTACGCGCCGCTGGCGAACCGGTTGGGGGTATGGCAGCTTAAATGGGAATTGGAAGACCTGGCGTTCCGCTATTTGGAGCCGGAAAAATATCGTGAGATTGCCGGTATGTTGGCGGAGCGGCGTGTCGGGCGGGCGGAGCGGATCGAGCAGGCGCGAGAGCGGTTGGAAGTGAAGCTGGCGGAAATGGGGCTGAAGGCCATGGTGACCGGCCGGCCGAAACATATTTATTCCATCGCTCGCAAAATGGATCGCAAGCAGGTCGATTTTGAGCAAATTTTTGATGTTCATGCGCTGCGCGTGATTTTGGAGCCATCGGATAAGGCGGCTTATGCGCTGAAGAGTGGGAAAGAGAAGGATGAGGAGGATCGCATTCTGTGTTATCAGGTGTTGGGGGCGGTGCATAGTTTGTGGCAGCCTATTCCGCGAGAATTTGATGATTATATCGCCTCGCCAAAGGCGAATGGGTACAAATCGCTGCATACGGCCGTTATCGACAATCGCTCTGGCCAAACCCTAGAAGTACAAATTCGCACCACCCGGATGCATGAAGAAGCCGAAAAAGGCATCGCCGCGCATTGGGCTTATAAAGAAGACGGCGCGCGAGTCACCGCGTCGGTGCAAAAGCGCATCCAAAATTTGCGCGAATTGCTGGTAACGCTGCGTGAAGTCGGAGATTCGACCAGCGACAGCGAGATTTTTGAAACTGAATTTCTGGCCGAACGAATATACGCCTTCACGCCGCGCGGCGATGTGGTAGATCTGCCCATTGGTTCGACACCGATTGATTTTGCCTACCAGATTCACACGGAAGTCGGCCATCGCTGCCGCGGCGCGCGGGTAGACGGCAAGATGGTCAGCCTGGACTACAAGTTGAAATCAGGTCAGCGGGTGGAGATTTTAACGTCGAAGCGAGGCGGCCCCAGCCGCGATTGGATGAACG
>JAKQCM010000239.1 GCA_029559155.1 Chloroflexota bacterium | reverse complement strand
GCCGCTCTACTTCGTCGCCCCGGCCGAGCCGCAGGGCGAGCTGCGCGTGTTTCTTTCCTGGCTGCAATCGGATGCGGGCCAGGCGGTGATTGCGGAGCGATACGGCCGTGTGCGGTAAGATGGGAAATGGGCCACGGATTTACACGGATTGAGCGGATTTTCGCGGATGAATTGAGAATAATCCGTATTCATCCGCTATATCCGCGTCATCCGCGGCCCATTTTGATTTATGAGCGCACGGCCGTGACCATTTCGGGGTAGTCGTCGCGTTCGGCCGTCAGGGGGTCCAGGCCAAACAGCTGCAGCAGCTCGGTGATGATACCGGCCTTGCGCGCCGCGTCGGTGCGTGACCAGGTGCGCGATTTGATTTCCAGGAAGTAGCCGGGCAGTTCCGGCGACGTGAGCTTGTCCAGATTGATGGCAAAATCGGTTTCCTGGTAGACGACGCGCCAGCGCAGGCGATCTTTGCTGACGGCGACCTGGCGGGCGGGGGCAAAATATTCGCTGTAAAAGCGCAAGCTGCGGTCGGCGGTGGCCAGGAAACGGGAGCGGGAGAGCATGACGGCCGTCTGAAATTCCGACCGCTCCTCCTCGCCAATAAGTGTCAGGCGGGTGCGCACCTGATACGTTTCGTCATTGTCGCCCACAAATTCATCCTCGCGGTAGCGCAGCCGCGCCGCGTCGGGGTCGCCATTTTCAAACATGAAGTAGGTGTCATACTCGCGGTAATGCGAGGCTTTGGTGATCTCTAACTGATCGCCGGCCAGCACGCGCAGCACGTTATCTTTGTCGGCCACGGGTACCTTCACCTGGATTTCAAAACTTTCCTGCCGTTCCACCCCGGCCAACAGCACCAGCTTGTTGTACGGGCTGGCTTCGCGTTCCAGCACAAAGGCGTCGATGTCGGCGGCGACCTGGGCGGCGGCCTGTTTGGCGGCGGCTTCGTCAATAGTG
This sequence comes from Chloroflexota bacterium, assembly GCA_029559155.1. GTDB lineage: Bacteria > Chloroflexota > Anaerolineae > Promineifilales > Promineifilaceae > Leptovillus. The sequence continues at coordinate 13,475 of JAKQCM010000239.1, read as the reverse complement.
AGCAGCGTGCGGTCGCGCATCAGCCAACGGCCGTTGCACATCACATCCGCCACATCCGAACTTTTGGCCGCATAAATCAGGCGCGAGTAAACGGCGTCGGCGTGGTTATTAAACTGCGGCTGGTTGTGGATGCCTTCCATCTCCACGATGGCCAGATCGGCTCGTTTGCCCGCTTCCAGGCTGCCGGTTTTGTCGGCCATGTGCATGGCCCGCGCCCCGCCAATCGTCGCCAGTTCCAGCGCCTGCCGCGCCGGAAGAACGGTCGGGTCGTTGCTCTTGGTCTTGGCCAGCAGCGCCGCCAGACGCACCTCTTCGAACATGTCCAGGTCGTTGTTGCTGGCCGGGCCGTCTGTGCCTACGCCCACGTTTAGTCCCAGCGACAGCATTTGCCCGATGGCGGCGATGCCGCTGGAGAGCTTGAGGTTGCTGGTGGGGCAGTGGGCCACGCCCGCGCCCGCTTCCTTCAGGGCAAACATTTCACCCTCGTCCAGATGGACGCAGTGGGCGGCCAGCAGTTTTGTTTCCAGCAGGCCGTTTTTGCCGATCCAGTTGACCACCGGCATGTGGTTTTGCTCCAGCGAATTTTGCGCCTCAAAGGCTGTTTCGCTGACGTGGGTGTGCAGCGGCACGTCGTAAGCGCGGGCCAGGTCGGCGCAGGCGCGGTTCATTTCCGGCGTGCCGGTGTACCAGGCGTGGGGCGCGACGGCCGGTTGAATTAGCGGGTGATCGCGCCATTTTTCGATGAAACGGCGGCAGAGAACCAGAGCGTCTTCGTAGGTGGCGGCGTCGGGGGCGGGGAAGATGAGCACGGTCTGGCCAAGGAGGGCGCGCATGCCGATAACGGCCGTCTCCGCCGCAATCTCATCTTCAAAATAATACATATCGGCGAACGAGGTCACGCCGGAGCGAATCATCTCCGCGCAGGCGATTTGCGTGCCCAGCTTCACAAACGCCGGCGTCACAAATTCTCGTTCCAGGGGCATCAGGTAACCCAGCCACACATCCAGGCGCAGATCATCGTTCAGGCCGCGCAGCAAGGTCATGGGGATGTGGGTGTGGGCGTTGACCAGCCCAGGCATAATGACCTTGCCCTGGCAGTTGATGGTTTCGGAGGCGGTATAGGTTTGGGTGATAACGGCCGTAGGCCCTACCGCCACGATCAAATCTCCGGCGATGGCTACCGCGCCATCGGTGTAAAGTCTGTAAGAATCATCCATGGTGACGACTGTGCCACCGGTTAACAAGACATCTGCTTTCTTGAGCATGGTTCCCTTCCTTCAGGTCTATAAGTGGTGCATTGTGGGTATTCTGCACGCGGATTATACCGATTCCTGTTATAATCGGGAAACTTTTACAGTTGAAACCAGAGTTGGAGCGAAGGTCAGAATGAGAGACAAACCTCTTATTCTGCCTCTGGTTCTCGCTTTTACTCTCGCGATGACAAAAAACGAGTGTGTATATGAGAATGGTAGATGTAATTGCTAAAAAACGAGATGGGAAAGAGCTGACAACGGCCGAAATCGACTGGTTTATCACCGAATACACGGCCGGCGCTGTTCCCGATTATCAGGCGGCCGCCTTGGTCATGGCGATTTACCTGCGCGGCATGAGCCGCCGAGAAACAGTCGACCTGACGTTAGCCATGGCTGGCTCTGGCGACACCCTAGACTTGCACGATGTAGCTCCCTTTGTGATTGATAAACATTCTTCCGGCGGCGTGGGGGACAAAACCACGCTGGTGGTGCAGCCCATTGTAGCCGCCTGCGGCGTGCCGGTGGGCAAAATGAGCGGGCGCGGCTTGGGTTCCAGCGGCGGTACGCTGGACAAAATGGAATCGATTCGCGGCTGGTCGTGTAATATGACCCTACCGCAGTTCAAGCGCCAACTGGCGGAAATTGGGTTGGTGCTGTCGGGGCAGACGGCCGATTTAGCCCCGGCTGATGGCAAGCTGTACGCCCTGCGCGATGTAACGGCGACGGTAGCCAGCGCGCCGCTCATCGCCGCGTCGATAATGTCTAAAAAGTTGGCCGCCGGCGCGGACGCGATGGTGCTGGACGTGAAAATGGGCAGCGGCGCGTTTATGCCCACTGTTGAATCGGCGCGGGATCTGGCGCAAATCATGGTGGATATCGGCACAGATGCCGGGCGTAAAACTGTGGCCATGATTTCGGATATGAACCAGCCTTTGGGGTCGGCTATCGGCAATGCGCTGGAGGTGAAGGAGGCTGTGGAGACGCTGCAAGGCGGCGGACCGGCTACTTTCTGGGCGCACTGTTTGGATGTGGCGGCTTATATGCTGCTGCTGGCCGATAAAGCGGGAACCCTGGCTGAGGCGAAGGAATTGGCGCGAGCGGCGCGAGACGACGGCCGTGCCTTCCGTAAATTCCGCGATATGGTTGCTTTTCAGGGCGGCGACGTGGCCCAGATTGACGATCTGACCTTGCTGCCACAGGCGCAATTTGTCGAGCCGATCATCGCGCCGCGCAGTGGATTTATTGCCGCGTTTAATACGGCGGCGATTGGATGGGCGAGTGTGCATCTGGGCGCGGGTCGATTGGTTAAAAGCGATCAGATTAATTATGCGGTGGGCCTGGTTTTGTCTTGCGCTGTGGGCGACGAAGTGGCCCAGGGCCAGGTTTTGGGCATGATCCATGCCGATGATCGGGCGAAATTGGAACAGGCACGGGCGGAAGTGGTAACGGCCGTTTCCTGGTCCGATACACGGGTGGCCCCACTACCGCATATCTACGAAACTGTTACTGCTTAAGATTGGTCCAATCTTGGAGATTGGACCAATCTTTATAGTCAGGAAGTGCGTATGGATAAGAAAATTGGGTTTGCCTTAGGCGGCGGCGGCGGCCGGGGAGCCGCGCATATTGGCGTGTTGACGGCCTTTGAACGCCTGGGCATCCGGCCTGATCTGATTACCGGGACGAGCATCGGCGGCATGTTGGGCGCGTTATATGCCGCCGGTCTGGACGCGAACGGGCTGGCAGATTTTTTCCGCCAGCTTCAGGTCGATAAATTGTTTGCGCTGCCCGCCAATTCCTTTTCCCTGGCCAGCAACAACAAACTAGAGAAACTGCTGGAACAAACAATTGGCCGCCTGCATTTTGCCGATTTGCAAATCCCGTTGGCGGTTACGGCGACCGATATTCGGCGGCACAAACTGGTGGTATTGGATGACGGCGACCTGATTTCGGCCGTCCTGGCGACAGCGGCGCTGCCGATTGTGCTGCCGCCGGTGGAGCGCAATGGTCTGGTTTTGATTGACGGCGGGTTGCTGAACAATGTGCCGTTCGACGTAGCGTATGCGCGGGGCGCAATGCATGTGCTGGCGGTAGATTTGACCAATGCGGCGGCTTATGGCGCGAACGGAGAACAAGTCCCGCCGGTCGGCGTCCGTTCGCGCATTTTGAAGGTGCCAAAATTGTTCGGGACCTGGCAGGTATTGAACGCCGTGATGGATATTGTCACCGAGCAATCGCTGAAAACGCGGCTGGCGCTGACGGAGCCGGACTTTTTGATACGGCCGTTTCTGGACACCATTGGCGTTTTAGATTTTCACCGGTTGGAAGAAGGCATAGCGGCGGGGGAAACGGCCGTGCATGAAATTGAACCACAACTTCAAACTCTACTGCAAGGAGAATCGGCATGAAAGCATTAGGCATAGACATTGGCGGCAGCGGCATCAAAGGCGCTCTGGTAGACACGGAAAAAGGCAAATTGCTCACTGACCGGCTGCGCATTCCTACGCCACAACCCTCAAAACCCAAGTCTGTCCTCAGCGCCATTCAAACCATTGTGCGCCATTTTGATTACACCGGCCCCATCGGCGTGGGTTTCCCAGGCATTGTTGTCGATGGCGTCACCCGCACGGCCGCCAACGTACACAACGATTGGATCGATTATCCCGCGGCCCGCAACATCGCCCTGGCCACCAACTGCGAAACCGTGGTGCGCAACGACGCCGATGTGGCCGGTTATGCCGAAATGTTTCACGGCGCAGGCCGCGGCGTGCCTGGCGTGGTGATGATCTTCACGCTGGGCACGGGCATTGGCAGCGTGATGTTTGTGAACGGGCAGATTGTCCCCAATCTGGAATTAGGCCATCTCTACTTGCGAGATCAGAAGAAAGATGCAGAGTACTTTGCCGCCGATCGCGTGCGTGAGGAAAATGATTTGACCTGGGAAGAGTGGGGCGACCGCCTGAATATATATTTCCAGCATATCGAGTTTCTGTTTTCGCCCAATCTCATCATCATTGGCGGCGGCGTCAGCAAAAAACATCAAAAATTCCTGAAATATATCAATTTACGCGCCGATATTGTGCCGGCCCAATTGCGCAATGAAGCCGGCATCGTCGGCGCGGCGATGGCCGCGTTACCGCGGTAGGTTGTTCGTGAAGCGTTGCCAGCTATGAGCCGATGACGGCGCCGGCAATTGCAAAGGGTTGAACAGTTACCATGACGCTAAAAAACAAGCCAGGCCAACGTCTTGTTTACCTGCCATATGCCGATACAGAGCTGCTGGCGGAATGCCTGGTGGCGTTGGCAAATGGTGATGGTGGGTTGGTTGTGCTGGGGGTGGATGATCTGGGACGGCCGTCTGAAGCCATCTGGGAAGAGGAAGCTGAAGCCGCCTTGCGTGAAGCAGCCCTGATGTGCCGGCCGCCAGTGCCTACTCAGTGGCAGCCGGTGGAGATGGGCGCGGAAATTCTGGTGGGCGTTTATGTGCCGCGCAGTACGGAACTGCACAGTTTGCAAGACGGCCGTGTCCTGGTGCGCAGCGGCAGCGATAACCGCCCTCTGTCTGGCGACGAAATCCGCAATCTGGCCAACAGCAAAAACTCGGCTGAATTTGAAACTGAACTGGTGCCGGGAGCGCGTCCCAGCGATCTGGACGCCAACATCATCCGCGATTACCTGGACCGGCGCGAAGCGCGTGGCGCGGCCAAAGTCTCTTCCACGGACGATCTGCTCTTCGAGATTGGGGCGATTGATCGTGATGGCGACCCGACGACCATTGGTGTTTTGTTGTTTGGTAAAAATCCGCAAGCATTTTTCCCAAACAGCGGCGTGGTGTTTGTGAAGTTTCCGGGCACAGAACCGAGGGGCGAGGATGGTGGAATTGGTTACGGCCGTCGGGATGAAATTACGGGTCCTATTTCCCGCGTGGTAGAGCGCGCCTGGAATGTTCTTTTTGAGGAAATGCGCGTCGGAGCGCAGGTGAACCAATTAGAACGCGAAGAGCTGACCGAATACCCTCGGTTTGCTGTGCGCGAGGCCCTGGTGAACGCCATTGCCCACCGCGATTACCGGATCAAAGGGCGGCGCATCGAAATTCGCATGTATGCCGACCGGCTGGAAATTATCAGCCCTGGCGGGCTGCCAGGTTATATGACGCTTGACAACCTGGTGGATGAACATTTTTCCCGCAACCCCCGGCTGGTGAACGGCCTTTACCAGTGGGGCTATATCGAAGAATTGGGTTTGGGTATTGACCAGATGATTGAAGAAATGGTGCAAGCCGGCCATCCGCCGCCTCAATTTCGGGCGACACCGCATCTGTTTACGGTTACGCTGTCTAATAAACGAGAGCGCACGGCCGTGCCCAAATGGACACGCAGCATGAATGAACGGCAGGCTCAAGCCTTGAACTTCATCCGCGAAAACGGCAGCATCACCAATCGTGAATATCGTCAATTGTGCTCAGACGTTTCGGCAGAAACGCTGCGTCTGGATATGGTCGATTTGGTGGAACGCGGCGTACTCCTGAAAATCGGTTCTAAAAAGGGAACGTATTACATTTTGAAGTAATTTGGGGTTAGCCCCTAAAGGTTAGAGTTTGGAGGGCTGATTTCTCAAGGGCAAACCCTTGGGGTCTGTGCGCATATGTAAAGACCTAAAAATCCCAACTTATCCCAAATTTATCCCAAATAAAACTTGGGATAAGTTGGGATAATCCAAGAGATTCCGTTAGATTTGGGTAAAACGAGTATAATTTTCATGGTGAAATGAAAGCGTATGGGTGGTTGGTTCAGGAATATGGGTAGGCCACGGCCGTTGAAAAAATTGCACTTTCCATGAGTTTATCCCAACAGTTTCTCGTTGTATCCATTTTACCGCTCGCAATTTTGGGGCAGGTGGTTTACCTGTGGGTGCGCAAGAGCAAACGTCGGCGCGTTTTATATCGGTGGACGTTTACGCTGTTGGCGACGGCCGTGTGGGCCAGCAGCATGTTGCGTTTCTATGGCGGCGTGCGGTTTTCCCCTATTCTGATCTTTAGCTGGGGGACCGTCGGGTTATATGCGTTTAGCCTGGCTGCTTTTGGCGTTTTGTTAACCACACTGCGGTATATGTTTGTGGCCGGGCGTCCAGGCCAGGGCGCGCTCATCATCAGCACGAGCCTCTGGTTTGTGGCCATCTTGCTAGACCCGGGCTTTTGGCCCACCCCTATCCAGACAATGGTTCTTGGCGGGCAGAGAATTCGCCATTTTGATCTTTGGGCGGCTGTCTGGATTGCCAGTTGGATGATTCCAATTCTCGCATCCTGGATGCTGACCCAACAGGTGAACACCTCTTTGCCTGTCTCGTTGTACCGGAACCAGATACGTTATTGGCTGCTGATGTTGGGCCTGTTTTTCATTGGCGGTTGCCTGACCTCCATCCGCCAGCCCGGCCAGCCTATCTGGCAGGAGATGGGCGTCCTGGTCATTATTTTGGCGAATCTGGTGGGCACGCTCAGTCTCACGCAGCGACAACTGCCGGATTTGCAGATCGTTACCCGGCAGATTGTGTACCGTTTGTCTGGCACGCTGGTTGTGTTTGCCCTGGCCTGGTTGGCGCTGACGCTGATTTTGCGCAGCGTTACCAATTTGCCCGAGAATACAGATCCGAACCTTATTTTGATTTTGGCGGCGGCCGTTTTTGCTGTGCTGCTGATGATTGTGTACCGGTTGGTGAACAATCTGGCGCGCCGTTTGTTTTTGCCCTCCGCTTCCCGCCGGGAAGCGACTGTGGCGGATTATGAGCAGGCGATTGGGTATTTTCCGGAAACGGCCGCTTTGGGGCGGCTGTTCCTGAAGGTAGTGCAAACAAACCTGGGCGCGGAGGAAACCTGGTTGTTTACCGCCGATGATGGGCCGCGAGGGATGTTGGTGTTACGGCCGTTAACCAGCCTACCAGAACGCGACCTAGAAACCACCACGTTCACCGATGACAGCCCATTTGTGCTCCATCTGCGCCAAAAAACAAATCCCTTGATCCAATACGACATGGATGCCATGGAAAGTTTCGATGCGATGCCTCCCGCCGAAAGAGAACTTCTCACCCGCTGGCAGCGCGTCTTGTACATTCCATTAAAAACCGGCAGCACGCTCATCGGCGTGGTTGCTCTGGGCAGCAAGCGCTCCGGGGAACCATACGACCATCAAGATTACGATGAATTGGCGGCTTTATGCGCCCAGGTTAGCCCGCTGTTGGCGCAAGCGCAGCAAATGGCCGGGCTGCGACGCGTCAACGAGTACGCATTTGCCCAAAACCAGACATTGGTGCGGCAGAATCGGCATTTGCAGGAATCGTTGACTCTGTACAGCCAATATGTGGACCTTGTTTCGCCGGAGTTGAGACGGCCGTTCAATACCATTCAAACCAAACTGCAAAAACTACAAGAAAACAGCCCGGACGACCCTGCCCGACAAGACATTATCGCCAGCCTCAGCCAGGAATTTGCCGGATTGCGGCAGCCCATTGATACCCTGATCGCCCTTGCCTCACGCGTCCAGGTACGCCGCGAATTCGACCTCCAGCCAGTACACCTGGAGGATATCATCCAGCGCGCCATCCGCAATTTGGCCACCATGGCCGAAGCTCGCCGCGTAGAAATCGCATATGAGCCGGACCGCGACATGCCGGTGGTCTTGGGCGATGCGCAACAACTCCAGGAAGCCATCCAAAACCTGCTCCACAACGCCATCAAATTCAACAAAATTGGCGGCCGAATCGATCTGGAAACGGGCATTCGTGGCAGCGATCTCTTCCTGCGCATTGCGGATACAGGCGTGGGCATCCCTGAAGACCGCATCGACACCATCTGGAGCGGTCTGGCAGGATTAAACGCCAACGGCGCCAGCAAAAAAAGACCCAGCATGGGTCTGGTTTTAACTTATTTCATCGTGGCCGCTCATGGCGGACGCGTAACCGCTGCCAGCCATTACGGCGCCGGCAGCACGTTTACCGTCTACTTGCCGCTGGTCTTTGAGAAATAAGCGGTTCACCCACGGCTTGTTGTGAATTTTACCACCCCCCTGGCACTGCTTTTATTACTGGTATTTGTCCCTTACGTCCTTTGGTTGGACCGGTCCTGGGGACGGCGCACCGCGTCGCGGCGCTGGCGCGAGCGCGTGAGCCTGGGCCTTCGTCTCTTGATTTTGGTCTTGCTCGTTTTAGGCCTGGCGGGGCTGCAATTGGTGCGCGCCGCCGACGACCTGGCCGTGGTCTTTTTAATCGACGCCTCCGACTCCATCAGTGTGGCGCAAGCGGCGCAGGCTGAAGCCTTTGTGCGCGAGGCGATGGCCGAAATGGGGCCGAATGATCAGGCGGCGGTGATATTGTTTGGGGCTAACGCCCTGGTAGAGCGCCCGATGAGCGGCCTGGCCGACCTGGCTCCCATTACTTCTGTGCCGCAGCGGCTGCAAACGGACCTGGCCGAGGCGATCCGGCTGGGGATGGCGTTGTTTCCGGCGGGTAACGGCCGTCGCCTGGTTATCCTCAGCGATGGGGCGGCCACGGTGGGCGATGCCGAAGCCGCCGCCCAATTGGCGGCCGCCGCCGGGGTGCAAATCGATTACGTTCCCCTGCTGCGCACGGCCGACACGCCTGAAGCGCTGCTGACCCAGGTTGATGCGCCGACGCGCATCAGCCAGGGGGAGACCTTTCGTATCGACGTGACCGCCGAAAGCACGGCCGACATGCCGGCCATGCTGCGTGTGCTTTCCGGGGGTGATATTGTCTACGAAACGGCCGTGCAACTGCGGCGCGGCGTGAACAATTTTGCCGTGCGCCTGCAAGCTGCTGAACAAGAATTTGCCCGTTATCGCGTCCAGCTAACCCCCGCCGAAGATACCTACTTCCAGAACAATGAATTGGCGGCCTTCACCGAAATCACCGGACCGCCGCGTGTGCTGTTGGTCGCCAACGAAGATTCGCTGGCCGATGATGGCACGCCGCGCCCGGATGAATCGGCGCAGCTAAGGCTGGCGCTGGAAGCCACCGGCTTGCAAGTGGATCGGTTAACGCCAACCATGCTTTCTGGCAATCTGGCCGAGCTGAGCAATTACGCCAGCGTGGTGTTGGTAAATGTCAACGCCAAAGAGTTGACCGAGCGCAAAATGGAGGCTTTGCAATCTTACGTGCGCGATTTGGGCGGTGGGTTGGTGGCCGTAGGCGGGCCAGAAAGTTATGGTATGGGTGGTTATTACAAAACACCGCTAGAAGCTGCGCTGCCGGTGGACATGCAAATCAAAGACCAGGAGCGCTTTCCATCGGTCAGTATCGTGATCGTTATCGACCGCTCTGGCAGCATGAGCGCCGACGAGGGGGGCGTGCAAAAAATCCAGCTGGCCGCCGAGGGCGCTGTGCGGGTGGTGGAACTGCTCAACGACTTCGATGAAATTACCGTGCTGCCGGTAGACACGCAATCAGACAATCCGATTGGGCCGCTGCCGGCCAGTGACAAGGAGCGAGCCATCGGCCTGATCCGGCAGATTGGTGCGGGCGGCGGCGGCATTTATGTGCGTACGGGCCTGGAAGCGGCGGCTGAAGCGTTGGCGGGCAGTCCGAATCAGGTGAAGCACATTATTTTGCTGGCTGATGGGGCGGATTCGGAACAAAAAGAAGGCGTGCCGGAGTTGATTGACGCGCTGACGGCAGAGGGTGTGACGGTTTCGACGGTGAGTATTGGGCGTGGTCCGGATACGTTGTGGCTGCAGCAGATGGCGGCGCGGGGAAACGGCCGTTTCCATTTCACCGACCGCGCGGCCAATCTGCCGCAAATCTTTACGCAGGAAACCACAGCCATTCAACGCAGCTATCTGATCGAGGAGCGATTTTTCCCGGAACTGGCAAGCGGCAGCCCGATTTTGACGGGAATAACGGCCGTGCCGCCGCTGTATGGTTACGTAGGAACCAGCCCAAAAGCTACGGCGCAAGTTATTTTGCAGACGCCGATGGGCGATCCGCTGTTGGCGGCCTGGCAATATGGCCTGGGCCGGGCGGTGGCCTGGACCTCAGACGCCACCGGCCGTTGGGGTACGGATTGGGTGCAGTGGGCCGGGTTCCCCGCTTTTTGGGCTCAGACTGTACGCTGGACGGTTGATCGGGAACGAGACAGCAATGTGGAGACGGCCGTTAACTTGAATGGCGAGGCTGCGCGTTTACGGGTGGATGCGCGGGCAAACGGCGATTATTTGAATAATGTGACGGTAACGGCCAATGTCGTGGCGCCTGATGGCGGCGTTAGCAATCTGGCGCTGCAGCAAGTGGCTCCGGGGCAGTACGAAGCTGATTTTTTCCCGACGCAGGATGGCGCATATTTTATTCGGGTAGCAGGCGTTTCGCCGGATGGTGAAAGCGTCGTGGGGCAAACGAGTGGCTGGGTGTTGGGCTATTCGCCGGAGTACCAGCAGTTTACGGCAAAGCCGGAACAGTTGGCGGCTGTGGCGGCTGTGGGCAATGGGCAAGATGTGACAGAGGCGAGTACGGCCGTGTTTACCCACAATTTGGCCGGAGAAGCGACGACGCGCCCAATTTGGCCGTGGTTGGTGCTAACGGCCGTGCTGCTGCTGCCTGTGGATATTGCCGTTCGCCGGTTGGTCATTACGCGGCGTGATTGGGAGCGAGCCTGGGCGGCGACGTTTGGCCGCTGGCGGCCCCAGCCGGTGCGGCCGGCTGCGCAAACGGAGCAAGTCTCACGCCTGTTTCAGGCCAAGGAGCGGGCCACAGAGAAACGGCTGACCTCGACACAGACCCCGACAGAAGCGCCGATGGGCGGATCGGTATCCGCGCCGGTGTCTGATGAGCAACACGTGGGTGGAGAACGGCCGTTAGAGGCAGAACGGCCGTTAAAAGAACCTTCATCCACTGCTGCGCCGACCTCCAGTTCACTAGCCTCGCGCCTGTTGGAGAAAAAACGGCAAGTTCCGCCCGACGTCAAAAAGTAACTCCATACGTGATAGGAAATTTGTACCGCCTGCCAAATGGGCTATTGAGTTTTTGATATTCGTTCTCCATACTATAGGTAGACATACGAGAATATTGGCTTAGCCAGTCCCCTAAGCACTCAATATCTCCAGGTAATTTTTATTGGTAGTTAGTTGTTGTTTAGTAGGGATTTAGTGGTAGATAAAAGGAGTATGCGATGAAGCGAGTATTAATTTTAACAGTAGTGTTGCTCGCCCTGGTTCTTGCTTTTGGCCCCACTTCAATGCCAAAAAACACCTCCCTGATTGTGCAAGCAAATAATGTAGAAACGGCCGTGGCCGTCGCTCAGGAGTATGGCGGTCAGGTTCACGAAGTGTTAGGCATCATCAACGCCGTTTCCGTGCTTGTCCCCGACTCTCAGGTAATGGCGCTTAAAGCAGACAAAAGGGTGACGGTTTATAAGGATGACTTGGCGACATCGGCCGATAATCACAATGGTGATGACGATGACGACAATAACAATAACGGCAACCGTAACAATTCCTTGGCAGGCGTCAGATTCCCACAAGTGCTTGGCGCAGATGAAGTGTGGGATGAAGATATTGATGGTTCAGGAATTACCATTGCCATCGTTGATTCCGGTATCGCCAAGATGGATTGGAACAGACAGCGGGTATTAGAAACCTATAATGCAGTCGATGATGGCCTAAATCGCCAAAAAGATCCTTATGGTCATGGAACGATGATGGCTAGTTTGGCCGGCAACGATGGCGAATATAAGAATCATGAAATGGGTGTTGCCCCTGGCGTCGATTTTGTGAATGTGCGTGTCCTGGATAGTGAAGGTAAGGGATATTACACCGACATTATCGAGGGCTTAAATTGGATTTTGCAACATCAGGCCGAGTACAACATCCGTGTGGTGAATCTATCCATCGTGGGTGGTGTGAGCAGTCCTTACTGGGCTGATCCTATTAACCAGGCTGTGGAAGTTTTGTGGGATGCGGGCATTGTGGTTGTTGCCGCCGCCGGTAATGGCGGGTCGGCTCCTTTGACCATCGCGTCTCCCGGCAATGATCCGTTTGTGATTACTGTAGGCGCTTTTACCGATAATTACACTTGGCGAGATGAAGGTGACGATTTTGTTACACCGTTTAGTGGCGCCGGCCCTACAGAAGTGGGCTTTGTTAAGCCGGATATGGTTGCTCCGGGTGCGCACATGATGGTGAACGTTAAGAATGATAGCGAGTGGGCGCGGGAACACCCAGAGGCTCGTATTCGTGGAAATAATTACCAGATTGCAGGCACTTCGGCGGCAACGGCCGTAACCAGTGGTGTGGTGGCTCTGATGCTGGATGCCAATCCGAATATGACGCCTAACCAGGTTAAATATGCGCTCATGAATTCAGCGCGGCCAGCGGTCTATACGGATAGCAGTTTGGCCTGGAGTATCTTGCAGCAAGGGGCGGGACGTGTAGATGCGGCAACGGCCGTGTTGAATCCGCCGGTTGGTGAAGCAAACGTTGGCATGTCCATCGACGAAAAATATGTAGGCCCCATCGTTTATCGAGATGGCAAGTTTATTGTTGTTGATGAAAACGGTAATGAAATTCCTGAGGCGGCCGGCTACTCATGGAGTGGCGGCTACTCATGGAGCGGTGGCTACTCCTGGTCTGGTGGTTATTCCTGGTCCGGCGGCTACTCCTGGAGCGGCGGTTACTCCTGGTCTGGTGGTTATTCCTGGTCCGGCTCGACTGATTGGCAGCCATTGGAATCGGGGGAAATCTGGCAAAGCGGTTATTCCTGGTCAGGCGGTTACTCATGGAGCGGCGGCTATTCCTGGAGCGGTGGGTACTCCTGGTCTGGTGGCTATTCCTGGTCCGGCGGTTACTCTTGGAGTGGGTTGGTGGAAAACCAATCATAACTTACGATTAGCAGGAGATTGCCTCTGATTTCTGATGTCAGATTGCGATCTCCTAAAAGTTTTATTTCACTAATTAAATTCCCCCACAGGCCTTAACTGTGGGGGAATTTGTTTGCAAAAGGCTCGTGAAATCCGAATGTTTTTGAGTCGTCGTCGTGTTAAGATTGCATTGAACTTGTGAATTTTCAAGTGAACCCCAAACAACAAGTCGATGGTAAATCAATGGTCAGTAATACCATGAGCAGACCTGACCAGCTAGATTTGCTGCTTTTTCTAGATCTAGGGAAATATGGTCTATTTACTGTTTTACGTCATCTGCTGCATAATTGGCTAGATTCAGCAGGGATGTG
>JAKQCM010000225.1 GCA_029559155.1 Chloroflexota bacterium | reverse complement strand
CACAAAAAATTGATTTTGGACATTCACATCACCGGTATTGCTGATTACCATCTGGTAAGAAATTGGCTGGTAGGCGACCGGCGTGCCGGTGCTGATAATTTGGGGCGGGCCGACAATGATCATGTCGGCCGGTTCAGGTGTGCCGGTGGGCGATGCGGCTGGTGTGGGAACGGCCGTAGCATTATCACAAGGTATCTTGTATTGAGTTGTATACGTTTTTGTGCCGGCTACAGCAATTACATTATAGTTCCCCGTTGTCAAACCGATTTTGGTCCAGGTTTGCGAGAAGTACCCATTATGCCCGGTGATTCGAGTCTGGAAATTATTCGTATCTTGCCAATACAACACCACATCGGTCCCTATCGGCCAATTCACCCCAAACACTGTAAACTGCACAGCCCCCGTAGCCGGATCAGGCGACCCACACGACGGTCGCAGATAAAGATACGGCGTAGAAGGCGTATTGGTCGCCGTTGGCGTTGGCGTTGCTGTCGTGTTCACCGGCAGAGGCGTGGGTGTAGTCGAAGGTGTTGGGCTGGCTGTTGGTGTCGGCGTGCCCGGCAGCACAAAAGCGATATCGGTTGAACCATCACTGCTTTCTACCACAAGCCCCATTCCCGCCTGCAGGGTAATGTTTAACAAAACAGTGGCAAAGCCCGGACATTGGTGGCCATCGAAATCACGCAGCTCATGATAGCCGCTAATAATTTCTCCATTTGCCAGGTTAATAATCCGAACATTAGAGCCTAGTTCACCGCTGATCAGCACATAATTGAAACCGGCAATTGGCGGCGAATCAAACAGGACTCGACAAATATTGGGCGTCGATGTGGGAGTGTTGGTTGCGCGCTGGGTTGGCGTTGACGTAACGTCTTGGGTTGCCGTGGGTGTATTTGTTGGCGTTGGCGACGGCGTTACCCCGACGGTTGGGATTTCTACCGCCGACGGGATGCCCGCTCCCACGCTTGAACCGCCCAATTGGCCAAACGACTCATTATTCATCATCGCCTGACCAAATACGGGGATAGACGGCAAGATTGGGCGGAAAAACGGCGTGATGATCGGGACGCGGTAATAGGCCCGAACCACGACCGCCTCGTTGGGCATACCGCCAAAATTAGGGCGTAATTCTCCCGTGCCCTGGACGCCGCCCCAGACTTCAATGTTGTAATAGTTGTCGTCCTCAAAAATGCCAGACGCTTCATTGAGCGGCAGCCCGGCGAGACTGGTATGGGTGCGGCTAATAATGGAAGCAACGCGCAAATCAGCACATTGAAACGAAAATTTCGGCAAAAATTCGGTGGCGCAATCTGGCCGGTCGGCTCTGCCGGTGATGGCGTAGCGCGCGCCTTCTCTGGCTGCATTTTGCACAGTCCCCCAGGCCCACATAATACGCGCTGCCTCAATGATCAAAAATATCACCATCAATAAAACAACAATAATGAGGGCGAACTCGACGAGCGCTTGTCCTTTGGTTGCGTTCGGGTGCTTTTTTAATTTCAACATAATGCATCCATTTTAATATCGATTGAATGATTGTAGGCTGAGGACGATTGAATTTTTGCCAATTATGTCCTCTTTGTTGTTGAATGCCGGTAAGATTTTCTATTTTAGTCAAGCGTGTTAGATTTAAGGTATCATCAAAATAAATCTACAGATACACTATCTTACCAGACGACTGCCTTTTAAATGTTGATTAAACGTTTTTTTTGCGTTTTTTCTGGAAATATTGGGCTGGACAAGCATGACAAAAGTACTAAAACTGTCGTTAATAGGACCATTGGTTATCACCCAAGATGATTTGCCGTTGGATGACCTGACCACGGCGAAGGCCCAGGCGTTGTTGTGTTATCTGGCTGTGGCGGCACGGCCGTTTTCCCGTCAGGCGCTCGCCGGTTTGTTGTGGGGCGACTTGCCGGAAGCCGACGCCCGGCGAAATTTGCGCGGCGTGCTCATGAAACTGCGCCAAAATCTGGCTCCTTACCTGCACATTACGCACCAAAGTCTGGCCTTCAACCGCGACAGCGCCTACACTCTGGATGTAGAAGATTTTTACGCGCTCACCGCCCGCCGCCCGGATGCCGCCAGCAAAGTAGACCAACTGCGGCAGGCGCTGGCTTTGTATCGCGGCGATTTTTTGGAGGATTTTCACCTGCGGCACGCGCCGGCCTTTGAGGATTGGGTGATGCAGCAGCGCGAAGATTTGCGCAAGCGTATGCTTGATGCGCTGAAAACGCTCACGGCCGTTTCCCTACAAACCGCCGCCTACGATGAGGGTATCACCACCGCCCGCCACTACCTGGCCCTGGAACCGTCCGACGAGGCCGCCCATCGCCAGCTCATGACGCTGCTGGCCCTCAGCGGCCAGCGCAGCGCGGCGCTTAACCAGTTCGACCTGTGCCGCGCCGCCCTTCAGGACGAATTGGGCCTGGAACCGGCTGAGGAAACGGCCGTTCTCCGCGACCAAATCCGCGCCAACACCTTGCCCTTGCCAACACGCCCAGCCCCGCACGCGCCGTTTCTCGCCCCAGCGCCCCCTCCCGCCGCAAACCTCCCCCCGTCCGCCACCTTTATCGCCGGTCCGCCGATTACCCAACCCGCCCGCTTTTTTGGCCGCGAACGAGAAATCAAGCGCCTGTTTCACTTGCTTCGCCATATTCCCATGCAAAACGCGGCTATCATCGGCCCCCGCCGCGCCGGTAAAACGTCTTTGCTCCACTACCTCAAAACAATCACCACGGCCGTTCCCGCACAGCTCCGTCCCCACCAGGCCTACGATTGGCTGCCCAATCCCCACGAGTATCGTTGGGTGTTTGTCGATTTTCAGGATACTCGCCTCGGCGACCCGCAAACCCTCATGCAGCACCTTCTGGCGCACATGGAGTTGCCCGTGCCAGACCGGTGCGATCTGGACACATTCCTCGACATCGTCAGCGATGAATTGCACACGCCCACGGTTATCCTGCTGGACGAAATTGGCGTCGCTCTGGAACGTTATCCCCAACTTGACGATGCGTTTTGGGAAAGTTTGCGCTCGCTGGCTACCAATCAGGTAAGCGGCCGGCTGGCATACGTCCTATCCGCCGCCGAAACGCCGGATAAATTGGCCCATCAGAGCGGCCACGGCTCGCCCTTTTTCAATATCTTTGGCTATGTCGCCAATCTTGGCCCGCTGAAGGAGGAGGAAGCGCGCTCCCTCATCGCCAGCTCGCCCATTCCCTTTGCGGAAGCCGATGTCGCCTGGATTCTGGCCGAAAGCGGTGGCTGGCCGATGCTCCTGCAAATTCTCTGCCGCGAACGCCTGCTGGCCCTGACTGATGGCGAAACCGGTGACGAATGGCGCGCCGACGCCCTTTATCAGATCGCTCCGTTCCGGCATGAAGAGGCAGACGGCCGTTCCTCCCAAACCGGCGTATAACCATGGGCAGCCACACACCCTATTCCCATGAACCCGCCCTCAACCGAAACTTATTTCTCGGCAGTTGGCGGCTGCTATTTTGGTTGTTTTTTCATCCGGCCGCCTGGCGCGCCCACCTCGCGGGCATCGATCCTCACCTGCCGCCCGATTTTTGCCTGGCCGAACTCAAGGCCTCCCAACTGAAAAACTTCGCCTTTTGGCGGCTGCTGACCATGCTCTTTTTGGCCTGGCCTTTTTTGCTCATGCTGCTCATCGGCCTGACTTTGTGGTTGCTGGGCCTGCCTGCCGCGAGTATTGCTCTGGGACTCATTGTCGGCGGGGGGATCGCCCTGT
>JAKQCM010000202.1 GCA_029559155.1 Chloroflexota bacterium | reverse complement strand
CCGGTTTTAACCGGCGTTGTTATCTAGCCGGGGCGTTTACGCCCTGGCGAGGCCGTCTGAGACATCTGATATTGGCGATTATGCAATCGCCCTACGTAAGCAGCCGGTTGGTAAGGACATAATCATGTCCTGTGTTATAGTTGCGTCATGAACCTGTGGGACAGAAGGATTTGGATTATAGTTTGTTGTTTCGCCTGGCTGCTGTTTGGCTGCCGCGAACCAATGCCACAACCCTGGCCCGCTGCTGTCACCGTTTCAGCATCCCCCTCGCCTTCCCTAATTCCTTCACCCACCTCTCCTTTGCTTACCCCCACACCTGCGCCGCCGCCTTTTTGGCGCGGTGTAGATGTCTCGTTTTTGCCGCAGTTGGAGGAGGCCGGGGCAACCTTTTATGATCAGGGTGTGCCGCAAGATGCGCTGGCTATTGTTGCCAGTTATGGCATCAACAGCGTACGTCTGCGTGTGTGGGTGAATCCGCCGGATGGCCATCATGGCAAAGAAGAAACATTAGTCCTGGCCAGACGTATTCACGCGCTCGGCCTGGGGCTTTTGCTGGATTTGCACTATTCAGACACCTGGGCGGACCCGGCGCATCAGATCAAACCGGCTGCCTGGGCGGACCTGGACTTTACGGAGTTGGAAACGGCCGTCTACACCTACACCGCCGATCTCCTTTCTGCCCTGAAAGCGCAAGGCACTCTGCCGGACATTGTGCAAATCGGCAATGAAATAACACCCGGCATTTTGTGGGATGACGGCCGTGTCGGCGGCAATTATCACAACTGGCCACAATTAGCCGCTCTGCTGCAAGCAGGCATTGCCGGTGTCCGCGATAGCCTTGATCCCACCGACACAATCCAGATCATGATCCACCTGGATGCCGGGGGAAACAATGCAGTGTGTCGCTGGTTCCTCGACAACCTGAAAGCTCAGGGGGTTGACTTCGACGTGCTGGGATTGTCTTATTACCCCTGGTGGCAGGGCACTCTGACAGACCTGGCGAACAATTTGCAAGACCTCAGCCAACATTACCCGCAAGACATTATCCTTGTAGAAACAGCCTACCCCTGGACCCTCGATTGGCAAGATGACACCCACAATCTGGTGGGCGAGGCAGCCCAACTGCTGTCCGATTATCCCGCTTCTCCTGCCGGACAGGCGGCTTTTTTGCGTGATGTGCTGGCCGTGGTTCAGGCTGTGCCGGACGGTAAGGGGACGGGGGTTTATTACTGGGAACCGGAGTACATGGCCATAACGGGCTTTGGCTCTTTTTGGGAAAATATGGCCCTGTTTGATTTTGCCGGGAACACCTTGCCTGCCCTATCTGTTCAGGGAGGCGCTCAGTGAGAGTGACTGGAAGAGTGGATTTGCATCGAGAGCGCCATCGTTACGGCCGTTTCCCCCAACCCAAGAACGGCCGTAACGATGGCCACCGGAATGGTTCACCGCCCTCCATTCATACTATCCCGTGTATCACAAAAATTCTTTCCTCTGAATAAAGGATTCTTCTCAATTACAGCCATGTCTCCTATAATCCCCCATGAAAACAGAACACCAATGAACGCGGAAAACATGCATCAAAATCTGCGACATCTACGGATTTTGATGCGTAGCAGTGGTCCGCTCACTCATGAACTCGTCTGATTTATTCGTTCAAGGACCGTCATGATCTGGGAAGAACAAGCCCTGACAGCCGCGCTGCAACACGCCATCCAACAGGTGGCCGCACAACATGGGAAATCGCTGGCCCAGGCCATTACCCCCATTATCCTGGCCAACATGGATAGAGGCCGCGTACACAACTTTTTAGACAGCCGGGAAAACGGCCAGCCTGAAGAGTACGTTTGGCGTGTGTTGGCATATTACCAAAAGTGGCAGCCGTACCTCACTAAAATTCAAGAAGAGCGGCTGCCCGACTTGTGGCAGCCACTTTACGAAAAGTTAAAACGCTGGGCATACAATTACCTTTTTAGAAAGAATTTCCACGCTGCCATAGACAGAAAAGCGCAAATGGCGGCCGATTGCGCCACGATAGCGGCTGCCAAACTGCTGCACGCCCGCTTTCCATACGATACAGATTTCGACCCCTGGGCTTACGTATTGGTGCAGAACGTCACTCTGAAACATCTCCATCAGGAATATAAAGAAGCAGCCGACAATCTGCAACAGGTGGACGATTGGGAAGAGTGGGAAAGCTTCCTGCCAGGGCTGACGACGCAAGGTCACCGCGATATCATCGAACTCCGGCAATCGTTGCTGACAACCATCGACCAATTGGCTTCTGATGCCCGGAAACAGATCATCGTTTTGCACTATTTTGATGGCCTATCTTTCCAGCAAATTGCTCAACTCATGGGACGGAGTTACAGCGCAACGCATAAACTGCATTTTGATGCGCTGCAAAACCTGAGAAAGATTTGGGATGGGTCTGGGGATAATTATGAATAGGTGGGATCAAGACGCCTCGTTGTCGGCATGGATCCGGCAAAAATTAGCAGCTCTCAGGCAGCAACCTGAAGACCCAGAATTATGGCCGGAAACGGCCGATCAATTGCTGGCTCTCTTGGCCGAACAGTCAGCGCAAACCACAATCGATGAGAATCTCATGGACATGTTTTCTTTGGTGGTACAGGATGCCCTTTCCGGGATTGATATTAGCCAACGTTACCCCACTTTTTATGGCAAAATGATGGCCGACCCGGCTTTGTATGCCATGTTTATTGATGCGCTGGCGGTGTTGGAGGCAAACGGCCGTCAGGAGCTGCTTCCCGTCCCACCCGTCCAAGAGCCTGAACTCGCCTTTTTGAAAAAACAGCCGGACCCTCAACCCGCCATAGACCAATCCACTCCAGGCAGATGGCGTATTGCCTGGACCTTGTTCTGGGATCGGTTGCAGGCGGTCTTGTTTCCCGCGCCGGACCTGGCATTCCGCAGCGCCGCCCACTTGCTGGAAGATGAAAGTATCATCCTTTTGCACCATCTGACCGCCATTGACGGGCAAGAGGTGGAGACTGTGCTGGAAGCCATCTTGCGCGTGGCGCAGCCGGATGTGCTGCGTTTGCAGGTGACGGCCGTTGGCGAGACGCCGCTGCCGCCATTACAAGCCACCTTGCGCTGGGGAACATTTGCCCACACGGCCGTTCTCGATGCCTACGGCCGTGCCAATTTTCCCCCCATGCCCCTGGATATACTTGTGGATGAACAGGGCCGCTGGCGGGCAGAAGATTTGCAACTCCTGCTGGAAACACAGCAAACCTGATACAATCTCGGCATGGTCCATCATGCTGCGCACCAACCTTACCTGACACAGGCCGAACTGCTGGTAGACGGCCGTCTATCCCCACACACCTTTCCCCAATTGCCATCGCGCTACCGCCGCCCATACCCGAATTTATCTAAAATAGAACCATGCTTCCTCAGTCATTGAGGATTTCAGGAAGGACTGAATGAGACGTTTCCTCCGTCGCGTTATTCACCGCCTTCGGGCAATTTTTACCAATCGCTGGTTGTGGCTGGGTACGGCCGTTATCCTCATCGGCTGGTTGCTTACACGCCAACTCATTCCCCAGGTTACGGCCGTTCCCGTCGTGCTGCCCGCCAGCCAGACCCTGTTGATTGAAGGTACGCGCCTGGGTCGCTCTGGGCAGGCGCTTTGGCGGGACGCGTCCGGGCAAACTCAGGAACTCACCATTTCGCAGTGGACGCCAACACAAATAACTGCCCAACTGCCCGATGAACCGGGCGGCGGCGCTGTACAGGTTCGCCGCCGTCTGTTTGCCAGCGATTTTGTCCCGGTTGTTTTGCAGACCGCCGACCTGCCCTCTGAGCCGTATGGATATGTCAACCCCGTTGCCCCGGAAGCGCCCTGGCCCACGTTTCGCCGCGATGCTGCCAACAACGGCCGTTCCCCGCTCCCGGCCATCTACCAGGGAGACCAACCCTGGTCTTTCCAAACGGCCAAAGGCATCTTCTCCTCGCCGGTTATCGACGAAAGCGGCGTCATCTATGTGGGATCGGCAGACCACAACTTTTATGCCCTGAATGCCGACGGGAGCGAAAAGTGGCGCTTTACCACCGGCGAAATTATAGACTCGGCGGCCGCTATTCCTCGCCCGGGCTTGTTGAGCGATGAACCCGGCATTCTGGTACCCGCCGGGGATGGCCACATCTACTACCTCAACCGGGAAAACGGCCGTCTCCTCTGGTCGTTCACCGCGCCCGACAAAGCCTTCAACTCCTGGTTCGAAGGCAATGTGCAAATCGGGTACGATGGCACGATTTACGCCGGAAATACCAACTTTAACTATTACGCTATCACGCCGGAAGGCGAGCTAAAATGGACCTTTCCGACCGCCGCCAACGCCTGGTCTGTAGCCGCGATTGGCGCGGACGGCACGCTTTTTTGGGGGTCTAATGACACGTTTGCCTATGCCGTTACCCCAGACGGGCAGCAAAAGTGGGCTAAGCGTACGCTGGGTTTCATCGCCGCCAGCGCCGCAGTGGGCAGCGCGGGCGCGGGTGGCGGCAGCAGTGCCGTCTACATCGGCTCGTTTGACAGCAATTTGTATGCCCTGGACCCGCTTACCGGCGAGACGTTGTGGCGCTTCCGCACCGGCGACCATATCTACAGTTCGGCGGCTTTGTCTGTGGATGATCAGGGGCGCACAACGGCCGTTTACGTCGGTTCGGCCGATGGCAGTATGTACGCGCTGGACTCGGCGGGCGGACTGCTCTGGTCTTACGATACCGGCGACGTGATCCGTTCGTCGCCGGTCATTGGGCGCGCGCCGGATGGGGTGGGGGAAATTGTCTATTTTGGGGCGGGCAACGGCCGTTTCTATGCCCTGAACGCCGCCGATGGCACACGCCGCTGGTCGTTTGATACGACCTCTACTGAACCGGAACGGCGCGACCGTAACGATCTCAACGCTTCGCCGGCCCTGGGAGAAACGGGCGTCTATTTTGCCGGTGAACATGGGCAAATCTGGTACATTCCCTACGATTACTGCCTGCACACACCCGCAGATGACCGCTGCCAGACAGACCCCGGCAGCGATTTGCCCGCTGATGTCGCTGATCTGTTTTACGTCTCGCCGGGCGGCAACACCCAGGCGACTTTCCCCGACACGCTGCCGACGGCGACGATGATCACTCTTCGCCTCATCGTGCGCCAGGATGGTCAGACAATCGATGCCTGGGTTTGCAACAACCCGCTCTACTGCCCCGCTGACGCCCTGGATATTCGCATAGAGCCAACTGTGCCGTTTAGCTGGGAGAAATCGGCTGACGGCCGTTACCTCTATATTCGCCCTGAAGGATTCCTGCAACCGGCCACCACCTACACCCTCACCGTGAGCGGCAATTATTACACCGGCGGCCTGGCGCTGGGTAATTTGCAGCTTGGCGGGCACAGCAGCGGCCCTTTTGCCAATACCTTCAGCTTTCAGACGGCCGATGTTTCCGCCGACCTGCCCCTGTCGATAGGTTCAGAGCAGGTATCGGCGCTGGAGTGGACGCGCCTGGCCGTGCCCATTCCGCCGATGATGCCCAGTCTCAATCAGATTGGCTTCGATTACATGGATTGGATAATGACGCCGGTGGTCATTTCGCCGCCGGATGCGCAGGGGCAGGGGCGATTTGTGCTGTGGGTCACAGGCGCCAGGATGACCGAAGAGGGACAGTTGGTCGCGGACCCGGAGTCTGACTTTTTGCTGCCTTTTAACGGCCGTTACCAGGGCCAGGATGTCATCTTGCGCAATGAAAGCATCATCATGGAAGTGACCGGGATTCCCATCCCCTTCAATCTCCTGGAAATGCGCGGCCGGTTGGGCGACAACCTGACGATGGACACGGCGACGCTGTACGCCGATACCGATGCGCTGTCTATTCCGACCTTTGGCCCCTATCTGGTGATTGGCGGGCTGGCCAATGATGTGTACAAAAAGCTGCTTGTCTCTGGCACGTTTATCACCCGTGCATATCCGGCAGATGGTCCGGCAGACAAACGGCCGTCTGGCGTTTCGGTCAGCGCCTTTGCGTTTACGCCGCCGGGCGAGGCGAGCGACGGGCAGGTGACGGCCACCTTGCAACTGCCCGCCAATTTTGACCTGGCAAGTCACCGCCCGGCGATTTTGTTGTTGGATGGCGCAGCGACGGAGGCGGTGTACTTAAATTATCTGGACTTACTCAGCGCATCGGTCGATGGCCGCATCGCCGCCATCACCCTGACCATTCCGGCCGGGACCGTACTGCCCGATGATCTGCAAGGAGCGGTTATCTTTGACGCCTATCCGCTGGCTGTAGAATCGTTGAATCCGTAGATTTATTGCTGGCCGGAACGGTCGTTGCCAGCCTTCCCATCCACCACGCAGAAAGGAATCAGATGACGCAAGATGCTTCTTCCATCATTCAATCTATCGATCTGGCGCAGGTGACGGCCGTTGCCCGTCAGGCCGCCGGGCGTGAGGCCCTGCACATTCGGGAATGGCGCGCCGACCCGCTCGGCGGCGGCCTGGGTAACCCGGTGAGTGTGGGCTTGTATCGCTTTGCCGGGGTGGGCGAGGACGACGGCGAGCCGATTGCCTGGTCGGCTGTGCTGAAAATTTTGCAATCGCCGGCCAATGCCGGTTGGGTCAACATGGGCGAAGGTGACGATCCATCCCACTGGAATTATTGGCAGCGGGAGCCGTTGATTTACCAGTCTGGCTTGCTGGATACATTGCCGGCGGGGATGGCCGCGCCGCGCTGTTTTGGCAGTGCGAGCCTGCCGGGCAATTTTGCCTTGCTGTGGTTGGAAGATATTCACGACGCCTACCAATCTGCCTGGCCGTTGGCCCGTTATGCCCTGACGGCGCGTCATTTGGGCGAATTAAACGGCCGTTATGCGTCTGGCGGCGCACGGCCGTCTTTCCCCTGG
>JAKQCM010000169.1 GCA_029559155.1 Chloroflexota bacterium | reverse complement strand
TAAACGCGGAGTGCGGAGTGCGGAGTGTAGAATATTCCGCACTCCGCACTCCACACTCCGCACTCTGAGGTAGCATGTACCACTTTGATTGGATCAAACGACACGCCGAACGCACGCCGGGCAAGCTGGCCCTGGTGGATGCCCACACCGGGCAGCAGTGGACCTATGCCGAACTGAACGGCCGTATCAACCAACTGGCAAACTTTATGCAGCACCAACTGGGCTTGCGCCAGGGCGACCGTATCTCCTTGCTGGCCCAGAACAGCGCCGACTATTTTGTGATTTTGTTCGCCTGCGGGCGATTGGGGGTCATCCTCAACACGCTCAACTGGCGGCTGACCGCGCCCGAACTGGCCTACATCCTGGCCGATTGCACGCCGTCGGCGCTGTTTTACGAGGGGATGTTTGCCCCAGTCGTAGACCAACTGCGGCCGGAATTGCCCTGTGACCAGTTTGTGGTGCTGGGCGAGAGCGCGCCGGCGGGTGAATGGGTGTATGAACAGGCGATTGCGGGGGAAACGGCCGTTCCGCCCACCTCCTCCCGCCTCACCTACGACGACACCTGGGCCATCATCTACACCAGCGGCACGACCGGCCATCCCAAAGGAGCGCAGGTCACCTATGGCAACTTCTTTTACAACGCCGTCGGCATGGGGCAGGCCATCCAGCTAACCGCCAACGACGTGAACCTCAACGTCCTGCCCACCTTCCACATTGGCGGGCTGGGGCTGTACGCCGGACCCACACTGCACGCGGGCGGCACGCTCGTCGTCATGCGCGCCTTCGACCCGGCGCAGTTTATGGCGTTGGTGCAGCAGTATCAAGTCTCCGTGCTGCTGCTCGTCCCGGCCATCTACCTGATGCTGAGCCAGTACGCTGAGTTTGATCCGGCCAAACTGGCCAGCATCCGCCATTGGGCCAGCGGCGGCTCGTCGCTGCCGCCCAATCTGGTGCACCTGTTCGCCGAGAAAGGGATCATCATCCAGCAGGGCTTCGGCATGACCGAAACCGGGCCGACCGTGTTCCTCATCACCCGCGAAGATGCGGTGCGCAAGGCAGGCTCGGTGGGCAAACCGGTGCTGCACACCGACGTGACCATCCGCGACCGCGACGGCCGTGTCCTTGGTCCGAATGAGGTCGGCGAGTTGTGCATTCGCGGCGGCAACGTGACCAGCGGCTACTGGAACCGGCCGGAGGCGACGGCCAAGGCGCTGATTGACGGCTGGTTGCACTCCGGCGATGCGGCTATGGTCGATGACGAAGGGTTTTATACGATTGTAGACCGCTGGAAGGATATGTATATCTCCGGCGGCGAGAATGTGTATCCGGCGGAGGTGGAGAACGTGATTTATGGGCACACGGCCGTGGCCGAAGTGGCTGTCATCGGGGTGCCCCACGCCAAATGGCAGGAAGTGGGCCGCGCCCTCATCGTCCTGAAAGAAGGCCAGGCGGCCACCGAAGACGAGATCATCGCCTTTTGCCAGGGCAAACTGGCCCGCTACAAGATTCCCAAGTCGGTGATTTTTATGGACAAGCCCCTACCGCGCACGGCGGCGGGAAAAGTATTGAAACGCGAACTGCGCGAGGAATATGGTCAGGTAGTCGAGTAGTCTAATGGTCTAATAGTCAGATTGTCAACCACGACTACAAGACGACCCGACTACAAGACTATTTGTTTAGCACTTTAACAGGATAAGCTTGAATCTTCGCATCTACGGTGACCAATGTCAGGTCGCGGTGTAGTGCCTGGCAAACCAACATGCGGTCAAAAGGATCGCGGTGCAGGTTGGGTAACTGCGCCAGGTAGCTGACACTGGCTTCGTTTAACGGCAGGCTGGCAACCCGGTGGCGTTCACGTTGCTCAGGCAGAAAGATTTGCGGCGGGAAAGGCAGCGGTAACTTGCCCAACTGGTATTTGACGATGCACTCCCAAAGCGAAACGACGCTCAGGTAAACCTCGTTGGCCGGTTCCTGGATAATGTTTCTCCAGACGGAAGGTAAACGGCCGTCACCGCTGATGTACCAGAGAAAAATGTGGGTGTCTAGTAATAGCTCCACGCTCAGTTAATCTTCGAATTCTTGTAGGATGTCTTCTGGTAGCGAGTCGTCAAAATCGTCGGGCACGATAAACTCGCCGACGCACAGGCCAAAAGGGCGTAGCTGCGAAGTTGAAGATGAGACCGGTTTGATTTCGGCAATTGGTTTGTCGTCGCGCAAAATGACCAGGGTTTCGCCCTGCTCAACGCGCAGCAGATAGCTGAGAAAATCACGCTTAACTTTATCAACGCTTATCGTAATCATAAACTAATTATTATTGAGAATGTGGTGGATAGCAAGTCATGAAATTTGCTGTTGGACAAAGTTTTGTGGCCCTTCATACTTTTTTGCAGGGCGAATTTGACGAATTCGCCCGGTTGAGCGGCGACGACAACCCGATTCACGTCGATACGGCGTTTGCGGCGCGGACGCGCTTTGGGCGGACGGTGGCTCATGGGATGCTGCTTTACGGCGCGCTTTGCGGCGTGTTGAGCCGCCATTTTCCCGGCGCGGTGCAGCTTGAGCAGCGCTTCACCTTCCCCGCGCCCACCTTCGCCGACGAGGAAATGACCATTCAACTAACCATCACCGAACTGCTGCCGGATAACCAGCTTCGCCTGAGCACCACTATCGCGAATCCGCAGGGGCAGTTGACGTGTGATGGCGAAACGGTAATCCGTGTACCGTATTCCGAAATCCGAAATCCAAAATCCGAAATATGAACGATTTAGTTTTACACGAGACAAACGGCCCGGTAGCGATTCTGACGTTGAACAGGGCGCAGCGGCACAACAGCCTGGTTCCTATTTTTCTGGAGGAGCTTTTGGATGGGATCACGGCCGTTTCCACCGACCCCACCGCCCGCGCCCTCATTTTGCAGGCCAACGGCCGTTCCTTTTCCACCGGCGGCGACGCCCTCGGCTTTGTGGAGCACGAGCACATGGCCGAATTGTACGCCAACGAAATCGTCGGCCTGCTGAACCGGGTAATCCTGGCGCTGCTGGATCTGCCCGTGCCGGTGATCACGGCCGTGCACGGCACAACCACCGGCGGCTCCATCGGGTTCGTTCTGGCCGCCGACGTCGTGCTGGTGACGCCACAAGCCAGCTTCACGCCTTACTACAGCGTCGTCGGCGCCAGCCCGGACGGCGGCTGGACGGCGCTGCTGCCCCAGGTGATTGGGCGGCAGCGGACCGCGGAGGTCTTATTTACCAATGCCACGATAGACGCCGCCACGGCCGTGTCCTGGGGCCTGGCCAACCGCCTGGTTCCGGCCGACCAACTGCGCGAAACGGCCGTGGCCGTCGCCCTGGACATCGCCGCCAAAAAGCAGGGCAGCGTGCGTCGCAGCAAACACCTGCTCAACCTCGACCGCGCCGACGTCGCCCACCGCCTGGAAGCGGAACGGCAGCAGTTTGTGCAAGAAGTGGTCCACGGCGAAGCCATGCCCGGCTTCCGGGCCTTTGTGGATGAGCTGCGGCGCAAGCGGAAAGTGTAGAGTGTAGAGTGTAGAGTGTAGAGGCGTTTCTCTATCTCTACACTCTACACTCTACCTCTTGAGGATGTATGAAAGGACTAACCATCGGCCAATCGGCCAGCACGACGAGAAGTTTTGCGCCCGAGGATGTGGCGGCTTATCGCCGGTTGACGGGCGACAGTGGGCTGCATTTTGGCGCGGAGGCGGCAACGGCCGTGCCCGGCCCCCTGCTCGCCGGCATGATTTCTGACTTGCTCGGCACCCAATTGCCGGGGCGCGGCACGAATTGGCTGAAGCAAAAAGTAAGTTATCCGGCGGCGGCGAATATGGGGGAGGTGGTAACGGCCGTGGTCGAAATCACCCGCCTGCGCCCCGATAAAGATTTAGTCAACCTGCGTACCACCTGCACCAATCCGGTCGGTACGATTGTTTGTGAAGGGGAAGCCCTGGTCCTGGTCAAAGACCTGGAAATATAACGGAGGCCAATATGTGAAAAACCCAATCACAACTCACGATTCGACAGGTTTAAATCCAACATTTATAGATTTTTGAGGAGGATAAGAGAATATGAAACGTCACATCACTTTGTTCACTTTGTTGTCTCTATTGCTGATTTTGGCTCTGGCTGCCTGTGGTGGCACACCCACCGAAACTGCCCCGGCCGCCACCGAAGCGCCGGCTGAACAGCCGACCGAAGCCCCGGCTGCCGCTCCCACCGAAGCCCCAGTCGAACAACCAACGGAAGCCCCCGCTGCCGATGCCATGGGCGATCTGACCTGCGCCGAGCCGGTAAAAATTGGTCTCATCACGGACCAGACCGGCGCGTTAGCCATTTATGGCGCGCACATCATGCGCGGCTTCCCGCTGGGCATGGAATACGCCACCGGCAGCGAAGCCGTTGACAACGGCGACTACACCAGCTACACGCTCAACGGCTGCGAATTCCAGGTCTACATCCGCGACGATCAGAGTACGCCGGACATTACCGCCACGGTAGCCCGCGAACTCATCGAAGACGTAGGCGTCAACATTCTCGTCGGCACAGTCAGCTCCGGCGCCACAGCCACCTTGCAAGAGTTAGCCCGCGAAAATCAAATTCCGTTGATTGTGGCTCCGGCTGCCGCTAACGACATCACCGGCGTCAACTTCAACGAATACACCTTCCGCACCAGCCGCAACAACTACCAGGATGCCGTCAATATCTGCGAATACCTGACTCAAGAGTACAGCACCTTCGTTCAGATTGCCCCGGATTACTCCTTTGGTTATGGCGGGGCGGCTGCTTTCCGCGATGCTTGCACCTTGTTTGGCGGCGAATTCGTGGCCGACGACATCTTTGCCCCGGCCGATACCACCGAGTTTACGCCTTATATGGAGCAGGTGATGGATTCTGGCGCGCAAGCCTTCCTGGTCACCTGGGCC
>JAKQCM010000165.1 GCA_029559155.1 Chloroflexota bacterium | reverse complement strand
CGTTTTTGAGGCGAGCAGCCCGGAGATTGCCAAACATCTGGCTTTCCGCGATTTTTTGCGCGCCCACCCGGAAGATAGGGATGCGTACGGCCGTCTCAAAACAACCCTGGCCGCCCAATACCGCACCGACCCGCCCGCTTACACCGAGGCCAAGACCGAATTTGTGCAAGCGATTTTGCATAAGACGGCCGTCTGGAAACAACAAACGCCCCAACCATGACGCAACTGGAAACCCCACGCTTGCGGCTGCTGGCACTCTCCCGGGCCCAGTTACAAATTTTCAACGACGATCCGACGCTGCTAAACGGCGATTTGCTGGTCCCGGTGCGCCCATCCATCATCAATCCGGTGGTTGCCCGGGCCATCCGCGCCAAGCTGGCCAAGATGCGCCTGGCCAGCCGCCGCGACCACGATTGGTACACCTACTGGCTGATCATCCGCAAGGACCAGGATTTAGGCATCGGGCTGGCGGGCTTCAAGGGCCGGCCCAACGGCCGTGACGAAGTGGAAATCGGCTATGGCCTGGCCCCGGAAGACCAGGGCCAGGGGTTCATGACCGAAGCGGCCGGCGCGCTGGTGAATTGGGCGCTGCGGCAGCCAATTTGCGGCGCGGTTACTGCCTGGACAGAAAAAGACAACGTCGCCTCGCACCGCGTTCTGGAAAAAATAGGGCTGGTGCGCAGCGGCGAGCAAAACAATCAATATTTTTGGATCATAAAGGGAGGCGGCGCATGAATTTAAAGCAGCTTTTTGGCCATTGGGAAATCGTTCGCCAGGGATTGGTGGAAGTCGTCGAGAAATTTACCGAGGAGGATTTGGACAAACGGCCGTTCCCCGAATCCTGGTCCGTGCGTGAAATCATCTACCACATCGCCAACACGGAGGCCGGATGGATTCATTACGCCGCCCAGGGGGAGCTAACCGCCTGGCCCGATCCGTACACCGCCGCCGCCTACCCGCACATCGCCGACATCCTGGCCCTGCTCAAAACCATCCATACCCAAACCGAAGTGTGGCTGGCCACCCTCGGCTTACAGGATTTAAGCCGCGTCGTCAGCTTTGGCGATGGCCAGATTTTCACCTTGCAGTGGATCATCTGGCACGTCATTGAGCACGAAATCCACCATCGGGGAGAACTGTCGCTGTTTTTGGGCCAATTAGGCCGCGAAGGATTGGACGTCTGAGTCAGGGTTACCGCATGCATATCAAACATATTACCAATGACGAATGCGCCCAGGAGACCGGGCTGGTGGTTGTAATTGACGTCTTGCGGGCGTTTACCACGGCCGCGTTTGCCCTGGCGGCTGGGGCGAAAGAGATTGTGCTGGTGGGCGGGGTAGACGAGGCGTTTGCCTTGCGGGCGAAGTGGCCGGAAGCACTGATCATGGGCGAAGTAGACGGCCGTCAGGTTTCCGGCTTCGATTTTGGCAATTCACCGTCGGCGCTGCTGGGGCAAGATTTACACGGCCGTCGGCTCATCCACCGCTCCAGCGCCGGCACGCAGGGCGTGGTGCGCAGCGTCAACGCTGCCGCCATTTTCACGGCCAGTTTTGTCTGCGCCCAGGCCACCGTGCAGGCCATCCAGCCCGATCAGGTAACGTTTGTCAACACCGACAACCGCCCCGGCGGCTACGGCGACGAGGACGCCGCCTGCTCAGACTATCTGACGGCGCTGCTGCGCGGCGAGCAGCCCGACCCGGCCATCTACCTGGATCGGGTGCGGCATTCGGTAAACGGCCGTCTCTTTGCCGATCCGGCCGTGGCCCATTTGCCCGCTGCCGACCTGGACTGTGCCACCGACCTGGACCGCTTTGCTTTTGCCATGCGGGTGAACCGGCAAAATGGATGGTATGTGTTAACGGCCGTCTAGCCCAACCCCCAGGCAAAGATTGGACGAAAGTCCGGCGAAGTGTCAAAATACCTACTGTTCAAACTTCAAACCCAAAGAGGAGACCTATGTCGAAAGCAAAATATTCCGGCAAAAGCCAGGCGGCAGCCAAATCGCCCGGCAAAGCCAACAGCAACGCCAAGAAAAGTGGGGCCGCCGCCAAGGCCGGCGCACCCAAACAACGCAAACCTTACCTGACAGCGGCCTTGGCGGCCGTCCTGCTGGTCAACATCATCTTTACCGTGCTGTTGTTTAACGAAAAGCGCGTTTTGGGGATGGCCTTTGCCGATGTGCCCTGGTACGCCTGGGTGATGATTCTCACCAGCATTCTCAACGTCGTGGCGGCTGCGGCGTTGTGGTATTGGAAACGCTGGGGGCTGTACCTCTACATCGGCTCCGCCGCCGCCACCACCCTGGTGATGATCCTTGCCGGGATGGTTGGCGCCGGCTTTAGCGCGCTGGCCCCGGCCGCCATCATCAGCTATCTGATCAGCCTGAATTGGCAGCAGTTCGAGTAAACCGTATAGCGCCTGAGGCGGAGATTTTCCGCCCAGGCGCCCAATCCTGAATGAGCGGACACAGCCATACCGTCACTCTTGTAGCGAATCAGGGCTGGGACGGGCGCATCCTCGTTCTGGCCAATGATGATCTGGTGCAGACGTTTATCGTGGTCACCCGGCGCTACGTCGTGCTGGTTGACACAATGATCAATGCGAACACGGCCGTTTCCCTGCTCCACCACGCGCAAGAATTTTTAGAAAACGGCCGTCAACTCCTCATCATCAACACCCACGCCGACTACGACCACGCCTGGGGCAACCAGGTCTTCACCGGGCCAGCAGCCCGTCACCCGGCCCCCATCATCGGCAGCCGCCGCTGCGCCGCCATCCTGCGCAGCCCGGAATCGGCCGACACCCTGG
>JAKQCM010000153.1 GCA_029559155.1 Chloroflexota bacterium | reverse complement strand
GTGGCCGAACTGGCCATCACCGACGACGCTGTGCAGTGGGTGCTGCGCGACAAATCTTACCAGCTTTCTATTTTGGCGCGGCGCGGTGAAGCCAGCCAGTATGGCCTGCTGAAAGGGCCAACGACGCTGGAGATGGGCAAGCGGGTGGAGGAGACGCTGACGGCGACTGTAGAGGTGGAACTTGGGGAAGCAGGCAGTGGGCGCGTGGTGTTTGCGGGAAACGGCCGTTGCGCCGGTCTGGAAGTCTACAACCCCGCCGCTTTGTTGGCGGAATAGGCAAGATTGGTCCAATCTCATAAGAGTTTAAGAAAATAATCAAGTAATGAACTTGTCATTCTGAGCGGAGTCTTCGAAGCGAAGAATCCCCACAACCCGGTCATCCCAGGCAAATGGGATGCTTCGGAGGACCTCAGCATGACATGTCTCTCAATTACCCGATCTAATTTTTAAACCACAAAAAGATTGGACCAATCTGTCGTGCCAGTAAACAGCCAGTGCTCGCCGCCGCGGTCGGGGAGGGTGACGGTTTGGGTGTGGGGCAGGCCCAGGCGCAGGCAGAGGGCGATTTGCGGGGCGTTGGCCCACCGTGTATGGAAATCGACCTGAGCAAAGGCCCACTCGTCGCGGAACCAGGCGAGCAGCGCCGCCAGCAGGCGGTCATCGAGGCGGCTTTCCAGGTAGGGTTCCGTCACCCAGAAGCGCACCAGGGCGGCGGGTGAAACGGCCACATAAGGATTGGGCTTGATGTAGACGCAGCCCAGGCAGGCGTCCTGGGCGGGATTGAGCACTGTGTAGGTGAAGGCGATGCGCCGCTGATGTTCGTCCCAGTGCCAGCGCAGGTCGGCTTCGTTGTCAGCCAGCGTGAAATCGTCTGCGGGCCAGGGGCTGCCGCTCCACAAGCGCAGCATCTCCCGACTGGCCATCAGGGCGGCGTAATCCAGGGCGACGTGGGCGGGGGTTAACGGCCGTAACCCAAACTCCGGCGCATCTAAGCCAGAGGGGACAGGGAGAGGTTCTGGGTAAAATATCATCGTCGTGTTGTGGGAGATTGGAGATTAGAGACTAGAGACTGAACCAATCTCCAATCTCCAATCTCCAATCTCCAATCTCTAATCTCCGTTCCTAAAAGCCCATCGCGCGGCCAATCAAATCCTTCATGATCTCAGTGGAGCCGCCGCCGATGGTTTGCCAGCGCATTTCGGTGTAGAGCCAGGCGATGGGGTACTCCTTCATGTAGCCGTAGCCGCCGTGAAGCTGGAGGCACTGGTCGATGATCCGTTTGTTCAGTTCGGTGGTCCACCATTTGGCCATGGCGGCGTCAACGGCCGTTAACTCCCCGGTATTATGCGCCAGCACGCAGCGGTCCAGGAACACCCAGGCAATTTCCAGCTCCGTTTTCATCTCCGCCAGCTTAAAGCGGCTGTTCTGGAATTTGCCGATGGGGCGGCCAAAGGCCGTGCGCTCCTGAGCGTAGCGCACAGTCATATCCAGCGCCGCCTGCGCCTGGGCCACGGCGGCGGCG
Source organism: Chloroflexota bacterium (assembly GCA_029559155.1). GTDB lineage: Bacteria > Chloroflexota > Anaerolineae > Promineifilales > Promineifilaceae > Leptovillus. Next base: position 22,136 of record JAKQCM010000153.1, on the reverse strand, counting down.
GCAATCGACAACCTCTCCTGCGGCAAATTTTGCACCAGATAGATGAAACCCGCGCCCTCCTCGCCCAGCCGGTTGGCGACGGGCACGCGCACATCCTCGAAGAAGAGTTCGGCGGTGTCCTGGGCGTGCCAGCCCATTTTTTCCAGGTTGCGGCCGCGTGTGTACCCTTCCATGCCGCGCTCCACCACCAGCAGGGTCAGCCCGGTGTGGCGGGCGGTTGGATCGGTCTTGGCGGCGACGATGACCAGATCGTTGAGGATGCCGTTGGTGATGAAGGTTTTCTGGCCGTTGAGAACATAGTGGTCGTTGTGGCGCACGGCCGTTGTCTGGATGCCCGCCAGGTCGCTGCCGGCGTTGGGTTCCGTCATGGCGATAGCCGTGATGGTCTCGCCGCTGATCATTCCTGGCAGCCAGCGCTGCTTTTGCTCTTCGCTGCCGTAGTTCAGCAGATAAGGCGTGACGACGTCGGTGTGCAGCGAAAAGCCGGGACCGGTGGCCAGGGCGGCCATAAATTCCTCGGTGAGGATGAGATTGTAGCGGAAGTCGGGTTCGCCCAGGCCGCCGTAGGCTTCGGGTACGGCCATGCACAGGAACCCGGCGTCGCCGGCCTTACGCCAGATGTCGCGCGGGACCTGCCCCGCCGTTTCCCAATCGGCATGGTAGGGTGTGACTTCCCGGGCGATGAATTGGCGCACGGCCGTGCGGAACATGGTGTGTTCGTCGGTAAAAATCTCTCGTTTCATAGCTCCTCCGAAAATAATTTAACGCAAAGGCGCAGAGGTGCAAAGGTGCAGAGAAAAATCTGCGTCATCGGCGAAATCTGCGGATTTTCATTGATGGTGTTGAGCCTGCGCTCATGTCGTCTCCTCTGGAATTTGGATGCGTGATGCGTGATGCGTGAGTTTTTCGCATCACGCATCACACATCACGCATCACGGCCTTATCGCCTCCGCAAATCTGGTAATCGCCGCAATATGCTTCTGCGGCGTGTCGAAGCCGAGGTACATGGTGTTGAGGGTGAGGTGGGTGGCGCCGACGGCCGTCCATTCTTCCAGGGCGCGCTGCCAGATGTCGGCACGGCCGTCGCCGTAGGACAGGCGGGGTTCGATGCCGATGTCGGAGAGGGAACGGCCGTTTTGGGCCAGGTAAAAAGCGATTTTGTCCAGGTGGGGCCGAGTGGTTTCGGCGGTGCGATAATTGGGAAACCAGCCGTCGCCCAGGCGACCGACCCGTTCTAACACGGCGTCGGCGTGGCCGCCAAACCAGATGGGGATGGGGCGCTGAACGGGCAGCGGGTTCAGCCCGGCGTCGGGGATGGTGTGCCATTGCCCTTTGTAGGTGACCAGGTCGCGCGTCCACAACTGGCGCAGAACGTCGATTTGTTCTTCGATGCGTTTGCCGCGCGTGTGGAAATCCATGTTCATGGCGGTGTATTCGACTTTGTTCCAGCCATTGCCGATGCCCAGACGGAAACGGCCGTTGCTCAACACATCCACCTCCGCCGCCTGCTTGGCCACCAGGGCCGTTTCCCGCTGCGGCAAAATGAGGATGCCGGTAACAAATTCCACCCGACTGGTGAGCGCGGCCATAAAACTGAACAGCGTAAATGGCTCGTGGAAAGGATTCTGGTAGGTGTAGGGGCCTTGCCAGCCTTCCGGGCGGTCCGGGTTGGCCCCGAGGATATGATCGTAGGCCAGGATGTGGGTGTAGCCGAGCGATTCGGCGGTTTGGGTATAATCGCGGATGGCGGCGGGGTCGCTGCCAAATTCGATTTGGGGGAAAACGACGCCAATTTTCATAGGTTTTGTCTCCATTTTCAGTGATTGGTTCATGTGTTGCAGAGGTCGCCCAATCCGTAAGCTAAACTTGTACCGGTCCATTTTTGGCGGCGTTCATGGCCGGGAGCCAAATGGTAAATGTGCTGCCCATCTTGGGTTCTGGGCTGGTAACCTCGATGGTTCCCAGGTGCAGGGCCATGATTTCTTTGGCGATTGCCAGCCCGAGGCCGGTGCCGGGAGCGCCGGACAGCCGTCCACTTGAGCCACGATAGAAGCGAGCGAAAATTTTGTCGAGTTCGTCGGCTGGAATGCCCGGCCCAGTGTCGGTGATGCTCAATCCGACCCAGAGCCGTTTGTCTATTTGGCGGGTTTTCCCTTCCAGAGCGACGCTGCCGCCGGGAGGTGTGTAGGTGATGGCATTGGTAAGAATAATGCCGATTACCTGTCCGATGAGTTTCTCATCGGCTTTAACCAGGGGCAGGTCGGAAGAATCGGTGATTTGCAGATTTAGCTGGTGTTTTTCGGCTTGCGTTTTGCGGTCGGAGGCGTATTGCTGCGCCAGAGCCAGGAGATTGACCGGGGTGGGGTTTATTTCGATGCGGCGTTGATCCAGGCGTGACAGGCGCAGGAGTGATTCGATAATGATGGTGAGGCGGTCGATTTCGCGCCCCTGGCGTTCCAGGTACGTGTCTTGTTTGGCCGGATTTAATTTGATGAGATCGTGATGGAGTTTCAGGTTGGCGATGGGGGTGCGCAGTTCGTGCGAGACGTTGGAGACAAAGTCATCTTTGAGGCGGTCAATTTCTTTGAAAGCGCTGATATCGTGGAGGCTGCACACGATGGCCAGATTGTCGGCGGCATTGAAGGGCGCCAGAGCGACATTGAGGTCGAGGAGGGATTTGTTTTTGTGTTGGGCGGTGATCTCGAGGCGTTGTTGGCTGCCGCTGGTAACGGCCGTGTGGCATGCAGCCATGAAATGGGGCCGGGATTCGGGTGTAATCAGGTCAAAGGGCGGCCGCCCTTTGATTTCGGCGGCCTGGTAACCGAATAAGGCTTCGAAGGAGGGGTTGACGCGCTCGACGTTGTTTTGGGGGTCAAGAAGCAAGATGGCTGCGGGGCTGTTGTTGAGAATGGCTTCTACCTGGGTGGTTGTTTGTTCCAATTCGGCCGTGCGGGCGGCGACTGCCTGTTCTAATAAATCGCTGTGGTTTTCTAATTCCTGGAAGATTTTGGCGTTGCGCAGGGCGATAGAGGCGTGGTTGGCAAAGGCGACGCCAAGCGCGATCTCTTCATCGGAAAACGGCCGTACCTCATTCCGGTCAATGGTAACCATGCCCAAGATTGTCTCGTCCAAGACCAACGGGATGCCCAACCAGGAAATAATTCTATCGGCCTGATATTGATGGGCTAATTTCCGAAAGTAGGGGTAGGCCAGGCGCACATTTGGCAGGGCGAGGGGGCTTAAGGTACGCAGCGCTTCGGCATTGGGCAGGTCTGCGGTAATGGCAAAATCGAGGTTGATGAGTCCGGCGTTGTTTGGAAAGCCTTGAGCGGCGCGGATCACCAGGCGGTCGCCTTCTTTTTGCTGGACGGTGGCGCTGTCATAGGGGATGGCTGTTTTGAGCTGGTCCAAAATTCGGGTGAGGACGACGTTTAGGGAAAGCGAAGAATTGAGGATTGCTGCGGCCTGTCGTAAGGTTTCGGCTTCTATCCGCCGGTTTTGAGCTTCGTTGAACAAGTGGGCGTTGGTGAGGGCGACAGAAATTTGTTGGATGACAGCTTCCCACAAACTGGGATTGGTTGATTGGACAGATTCCGACAAGTCTTCGATGCGAGAGGTGTAAACCTGAAGAAGGCCATAAATTTGGCTTTCGAAGCGCAGCGGGGCCAGGACAACGGCCCGCAGGGGGATGGCGGGGTCCAGGATTTGTGATTGCACGGCCGTTTCCGTGTAATGTGGCAGCGTTTGGGCAACGGCCGTTTCCCCTTTTATTAACGACAATTTGCCGCTTAATAAAGCCTGGGTTCGAGGATTGGAGCTTTCCGGTCTGGTCGAATAAGGGGCTAAACGGGACACATCCACGATGCGATCATACTGCCGCACATAGGTGCAGTGAAAGTTATTGTCAGCGGGGTCGTACCTGGAGAGGATCAGGAGGGGGCAGTCGGTTACGGAAGCGACGATTTTGTAGATTGCTTCGTGGATATGCTCGAATTTTAGGCTTAGACCCAGCTGTTTGCTTGCCTCGTACAACAAGTTGGTTTCCCAATGGAGTTTGTTTTGGGCTTCGGCGGCGAGTTTGCGTTCGGTGATGTCGCGGGCAATGTGAATGGTGCCGATTACCTGATCGTTTTCTTGGAGGATACGCCCGCGCACCTCTAGCCAGATGGTACGGCCGTTGGCGGTTGGCACCTGAATTTCCAAAGAATTGACTTCTTCCAGGCGAAGAATTTTCTCCACCGATTCGCTGACGCGGCGTTGGTCCTCAACGCTTAGAAAGTCGGCGGGGTGTTTACCGAGGAAGGCTGATTCTGGCAGGCCGGTTGTCTGACTTACTTTGGCGTTGACGGAGGAGAAACGGCCGTTTTTATCCAGTGTAAAAATCCAATCGTTTGCTTCCTGAAAATAAGAACGCAGGCGCGTTTCACTCGCCAATAACTGGGCGCTCCGGTTATTTTCCGCGTCGCTCCGTAAACGTTCTGTCAGGAAAATCAGGATAACGCTGGTTATATAAAAACCCCCAAGGAGTACGATGTCCCTTCTCAACGATTTTGGAAAAAGGCCAAACATGGCGCACAACATCAAAAAATTGATCGCAGCCACAATCAAAGCGCTTTTGCGACCGGTAAACATGCTGGCAATCAGGACCGGAATAATCAAAAAGACCGCTATCAGCAGATTGTCGGGGGGATGCAGTAAAACGGTAAAGAGGATGGCCAGATCAAAAAAGGCAATAATCAACAATGTGGAAAAGTAGTAAAAATTTTTATGGTGTAATACAACGGCCGTTACCGGCAATACAAGAATCAGCAATCCGCTCCATAATAAGGACCGCTGATCAATGATGGCGGCAAAATCTTGAATGAGTACAACAAACAAGAAAGAGCTGGCAAAAAAAAGCGTCATCCCAGAAAGATGTTTGGCTTGCAGATTTGGCCCGCCCGGGTGCAAAGTGGGAATGGGGTTAGACTTATTCCAAGGGGTTTGATTTTCTTTCACATTGGCCTGATTGGGTGCGTGCTAAAATCCAGTGTAAATAATGATGTGAAACCGATCTTACGTCTACCGTTACATGTACCCTTATAATACTATACTAGAAGAAAGGATCTGAGAATACAAATTGAGGGGTAGGGCGATTGCATACTCGCCAGTTTCAGATGTCTCAGACGGCCTCGCCAGGGCGTAAACGCCCCGGCTAGAAAACAACGCCGGTTAAAACCGGCTTAAAGCCCCATTTACGGGGCGTTGTTTGGCAGCCAGATGCTTTAGCATCTGGCGGAACGGCCGCAAAGTTGAGTATGCAATCGCCCTGAGCAGGCATGGAGCGCATTATGACCCAGGCTTATGTTTGCGTATACTTGTGTGAGCGTTTGTGGGCTTGCCAAAGACGCAAATTTATCTTTTAGGATCAACCAACTAATCGTAAAAATATATGAGTGACAAATTACCGATTGCTGTTCTTATTCCCCACGGCGGTTTGGCCGTGCCGCCAGAATTGGAAGGCCGGGTGGCTTTAACCCCGGAGCAAATTTTTAATGAAGCCGATGCCTATGTGGACGATATTTTTGATTATCGTGGACGTGTGGGGCATTGGTTAAATTTTCCTTACGCGCGAGCCATTTTGGATGTGAATCGGCCGGATAATGCGGCTTTGCACCATCGTTTGGGAGATGGGGCGATTAAGGAACAGACGAGTTATGGCACGGCCGTTTTCCACGAAGGCCGCGCGCCAGATATGGCTATGGTTAACACGCTCATTGCCACCTATTGGCGACCCTGGCACGAAAAAGTCGCTGCCATCGTCGACGATCCGGCCATCAAACTGGTTGTAGATTGCCACAGCATGGCGGCCGTCGGGCCGTCGGCTTATGATGATCCGTCCGCGCTGCGCCCGCGCGTATCTTCCAGTAACCTGGGCGATACGCAAGGAGAACCAAGGGAAAGTTGGGCGCATATCAGCGCGCCGCCGGCGGCTGCCCGTTTTTTTGGCCAGAGATTGGGCGAATTGTTAGCCGACATCCCAGACCTGACGCCCACCGGTGAACCTTTTGCCATAAACCAGCCCTATTTAGGCGGCTGGGGCATGAGAATTTATGGCGGCACTTACAAGCCCTGGCTGATGGTAGAATTGAACCGCGCCTTGTACGTTGGCCTCCAACATGGCGATTCGCCGATTGTGCCGCCGAATCCGCGTTTATTTGCCGACCTGCGCGAACGCATCTGGCAGGCCATTGTCGATGTATTGCCCTACATCTAAACCTCCGAGACTTTTGTGATTGATCGCCTGGAAACCTTGCTGAAGATACCTGAACAGCCCCCGGAACTGGCTGTTTTACAGCGAAAGCGCCTGAGAATGTTCTACTGGCTGTCAGGCTTTGGTATCTTGTTTCTCATTTTCCTTGTTCCGGAACCTGTCAGGAACCAGCCAGATCTCTATCAGAAAGCCATTGTTTTTTATCTGGTGTGGTTGATGGTGTGTGGGGTTGGTTTGTTGATATTGCGGGGCAGTCGGCTATGGGTTTCTGCGTTTTGGGTGGCGTTGGCGCTTTATGGGTATCTCTCGTACGCCATGTATTTCATTGAGGGCGACCCGGATAATTTATTGCACCCCTATTTTTTGCTGATTTTGGTTCTGGCTGCTTTGTTCATTAGCCGTCGCGCTGTGATTTTTTTTGCGGCGCTGGTGGGCGCGACAAATATTATTTTTGGGTTTGTCCATCAATCAGGTTGGATGAGAGTTTTGTTTTCGCCAGAGGCCGTTTCCTTTAACCAGTTAGGCTGGACAATATTTTTTATTGTCTTTGCCGTGTTGATGCTGGTTTATATTAGCTCGGTGGAAGAGCGGCAGGTGCTGATTCGTCGCAGTGAGGCGAGATTTCGACTGTTGTTTGATGTGTCGCCGGTGGCGTTATGGGAGGTGGATGCATCGCAGGCGGTGCAGATGCTGCGTCTCAGGCAAAGGGAGGGGATTGTGGATCTGGCGGGGTATGTACAGGCGCATCCGGATGTGGCGGCGTCTTTGCTGGATTTGTTGGCGGCGCAGAATGTTAACCAAACGGCCGTTTCCCTATTCCAGGCTCCCGATAAAACTGCCCTGCTGCACAACTTTCGTCGCATACTCACCCCGGACAGTCACCGGGTTTTACTCGATAGTTTGGTGGCCATGGCTAACGGCCGTGTCGCCGTCGAGCAGGAAACCAGTTATGACACCTTAACCGGCGAGCGGCTTCAGGCGATCTATCGCTGGAGCGTTACGCCGGGCAACGAACAATCTTTTGCTCAGGTTATCTTTACACTCACCAACATCACGGCGCAGAAAAAAGCCGAAGCAGTTTTACAGCGGTATACCGAGCGTTTGAATTTTGTCCACCAGATAGACGTTGCCATTTTAGCCGCCCAATCTATCCCCGAAATCGCTCAGGCTGTTCTGGCCAGGCTGCAAAATCTTATCCCGTATACAGAAGCCGTGGTTGTCCTGTTCGACATACCAGAGCAAAAAGTATCTTACATCGCCGGGCAAAATTACCTCGTAGATCCCAGTCGCAAGTTTCCTATTGCCGCCTGGGATACCGTTGACCTTTTGGCGCAAGGGCAGGTGTTTCACGCCTCCGACCTTCAGGGCGCAGCGCAATTGTCGCCATTGCTGCAAGCTATCCGCAATCAGGGCGGCCGTTCGTTGTTTGTCGTGCCGCTGCATGCCCTGCAGGAACTCTTAGGGGCGATTGGGGTCATCTCTTCCGAACCCGATGCCTTCACGCAGGAACACATCGAAATTGTCGAGCAAATCGCCATGCCGGTCGCTATCGCCATCCAAAATACCAACTTGTTTGAGGCTGAGCGTATCGCTTTTCAGCAGGCGGAGACGCTGCGCCGGGTAGCCAATATCCTCAATGCCAGCCTGGACCAGGAGCAATTGTTGCAGGCCATATTGGAACAGTTGGATCAGGTGATTCCCTTCGATAACGTTTCCATCAATCTGGTGGTTGATGAGATGATGCGCGTCGTGGCGTATCATGGTCTTAAACCGGAAATGGCTGGATTATTAACCGAGCATATCCCCAAGTTTGTTAATATGAGCGAGGTCTTGGAGACAAAACGGCCGTATATCGTCAAAGACACCCTGGCAGACCCCAATTGGCTCTTTTTGCCGGGCAGCGAACTGACACGCTGCTGGCTGGGTGTGCCCATGATCGTTCACGGCAAAACGCTGGGGCTGCTGGCTTTTGATAAGCAGGAAGCGGATTTTTACACAGACCACCATGCCCAGTTAGCTTTGGCGTTTGCTAACCAGGCCGCCATTGCCATTGAGAATGCCAGCCTGTATCGCAAACAACAAGAGTATGCGGAAAAATTGGAACGGCGCGTCAAAGAGCGCCTGCGCGATCTTTCCACGGTTTATGACATCACGGCGCTTTCCAGTGAAAGCTCAGAAATCGAGCCAGTCCTGGCTTCGGCCCTGGAAACCGTGATCACTTCGTTGGGCTGTTTTTTTGGCTCGCTTTATGTGACCAATGACCAGGAAACCTTTTATTTGCTGCATGAAATTGGCGTCCCTGATTTTGTACGGCCGTATGTCCAACAAATTTCCATCGACGATGATCTGATACTGGCCTTTGCCCATCCTGGCGCGCCCTCCTTCATCATCAAAGACATTGCCGAAACCTCTTATGGATGGGAGTTCCAGGTGCCGCGGGGAGAATTTGTGGCGGCGGTGGTGCAGATGCGCAGCAAGGGTAAGTTGATGGGGTTGTTGACCGCTTCGCACAATGCGGGACGGCAGTTTTCCGCCGAAGACCTGGCCCTTTTAGGCTCCATTGCCGATCACATCGCTGTGACCATCGAAAACGGCCGTCTCCATCGCAACGACCGCCAACTCGCCGTTATGCAAGAACGCGAGCGCATGGCCCGCGAACTGCACGATTCCATCACCCAATCCCTTTACGCCATCTCCCTCTTCAGCGAAGCCGCCCGCGACTCGTTCCAAATCAACAAAACCGACAAAGTGGGCATTTACCTGGATCAGATCGTCTCGACGACGGTGCAGGCCATGAAAGAAATGCGCCTGATGGTATACGATTTGCGCGCTACTACTTTATTAGAAGAAGGATTGGTCCATGCGCTGCGTTATCGTCTGGAAAATGTGGAGGCCCGCGCCGGCATTGCCATTCACTTCAACGCCCCGGAAAACCTTGTGCTGCCGGCCGAAGTGGAAGAAAGTTTGTACCGCATTTCTCAAGAAGCGCTGAACAATACCCTCAAACATGCCAAAGCCAGCCGGGTAGAAGTGCAAATCGACGCCCAAGATAACAGGATTCGCATGATGATTGCCGATAACGGCCGTGGCTTCCATGTTCCCCAATGGCAAGAACACCCCACGGGTCACGGCCTGCCGGCTATTCAAAAATACGTTGCTCAGTTCGGCGGCGATTTTAACCTCATCAGCCAGCCGGATAAGGGAACCACGATCACAGTACACCTGGATGTAGACTCCGCAGGAATTGCGACGAGGGAAAATGATGCAAAACGCAATTAGCATCCTGATCGTTGATGATCACGAATTGGTACGCGAAGGTTTGGCCGCGCTCCTCGAAACAAAATCAGACCTCCAGGTCATTGGCGTGGCGGCCGATGGCGACGAAGCCGTCGCCAAAGCCAAAGAGCTGCGGCCCGACGTTATTTTGCTGGACCTGGTTATGCCCAATAAAGATGGCTTGACCGCCATCCCCGAAATTTTGGCGGATAATCCGGAAGCAAAAATTCTGGTTTTGTCCAGCTTCAGCCAGGGAGATATGGTACGCGCGGCCTTAGAAGCAGGCGCGTTGGGGTATCAACTAAAGGAATCTTCTCCCAGTGAGCTGATTCAATCTATTCAGACCGTGTTTCAGGGCCAGCTGCTGCTCCACCCATCTGTAGCGCGCACATTTATTACCGGCGCGGAGCCAGCGGACCAGCCTATTCCGGCCAATGGGGAACTAACGGAGCGAGAAACGGCCGTTTTAGAACTCGTTGCTTACGGTTTCGCCAATCGAGAAATTGCGCAGCGTCTCAATATCAGCCCGCGCACGGCCTCCACGCATGTCAGCCGGATATTGAGCAAACTCGGTTTGGAAAACCGCACCCAGGCCGCCCTTTTTGCTTTCCGCGAAGGCCTGGTCGATCAAGATTTGGAGCCATAAAACCCTGATGTACGTACAATTACGTACATGCCGCCAGTTCAAAATACACAATCCTACAGACTTAAAAATTGCCGGACACTGATAAACTTGCCCCTTAGATGGGGTTAGGAATATTGAATCAGGTCTTCCAGTTAACAAAGAGGCTTGCCGGATCCATGTAATGTCGGCAAGCCTCTTCGGTGCCAACCAGTTGTCGTCGTTGTGTTATAGCCGCATTTATCGTTTAATTGGCCGTAAACCCTAAGGGTTTGCCCTGGAGCAGTCAGACCTTTTGGAGCCTAACCCCTTAGGGTTTTCCCAGAGAAGCCGAAACAGTTTAAAAATGTAATGGTCAACAAAATCAATGCCTTAATTGTTGCGAATCCGGGCCGTTTTCGGGATGGGCTGCAAACCGTGATGCAGCTGATGCCTACCATACAATCCGTCGTTTGCGCCGACAGCCTGACGGCCGTTTCCCCCCATGCCCCTATCTCCCTCATTCTCCTCGATGCCGATTTGGTGGGCGCTTCTGGCTGGCCCACCACCGACGATCTGCGGCAAAACTTTCCCCTGGCGCGCCTCTTACTCCTGGTCAGCGTCCGTAGTCAGGAACAACTGGCCGATTCCCTGTGCGCCGATGCTGTTTTGTTGAAGGGGTTTTATACCGACACATTAACGCGCGCGATTCATTCTTTGGTTTCCTGCCCCACAGCGCCTGCTGCCCTGATGGATGTGAAACGCTTAAAACCTTGAAGGCATATTTGGTTTCGGCAGGCTGCCTGGGCTTTCCAGCGAGGCACATGCACCACATGGCAGGCCTAACGGGAGGTAACGGCCGTTAACAGTTCGCCCCCAATTCGTTCCACTAGTGCCAGATCGCTGCTGTTTTCCACCACCACCACCACCACATATTCCGGTTGATCGGCCGGAGCCAGCCCGAGATACCAGGCATTGGTGCTGCCGCCCGGCCCCGAAAGCACCGGCGTGCTAAACGCTCGCGTGTCGGCGGCAGGTGGCAGAACCTGGCGCACGCTTTGAGCGGCGGCGGCCGACACGGCCGTATCCGTACCCATCTCCAGCGCGCTGCTGACCCAATTGCCCTGGTCATCTTGCAGTGCATTGACCAATTGCAGTTCCGGTAGACGGCCGTTCGCGGCCAACGCCGCCCAGGCCACGCCCACTTGCAGCGGTGTCACAATCAGCGTATCTTGTCCAATCATTGCCAAAGCCGGGTTGGCGGGTGGAGGAGAAACGGCCGTTTCCGTATTGAGCGGCAGCTGCGGCGGTTGGGTCAGTCCAAAATCCGTAAACACCTGCGTCAGATCTAATGTGCCGGCTAAATCTTGCATGGGGCCGGGGCAGCGATGCGCCAGCACATCCTGCCAGGTTGCGTCAGCCGGCGGCGTGGTGGCGCAGTAAGTCGCCACGCCGTGCAAAATCACCGGGCGGTTGGCATGTGCTACCGGATCGTCTAGCGAAATGATCTCTTGTTCCAGCGCCGCCGCCAAAATAAATGGCTGCAGCGCCAACCCCGGCTGATACTGCCCCTGGGTCACGCGGTTTAGCAGCGGCGCCCGTTCATCGGCCGATAACTCATCAAATGTCTCGTCCAACCGGTTGGGGTCATAGCCGGGGTGGCTGGCCATGGCCAAAATTTGGCCGATTTCGCCGCCGTTCGCGGATGGGTCCAGGCGCAGCAGCAGCGCCGCCCCAGCCTGATCGTCCAGCAGGTTGTCGGCTTGCGCTTGCAGGTTGGCATCCAGCGTCAGGCGCACATTCCTGCCTATTTGCGGCTTGTGCAGCAGGTGAGCTATTTGACTTTGCCAGGCGTTGCCGATATCGCCGCGAAGCTGCGCATCGTAACTTTCTTCGATACCCGCCGTGCCGTGACGCAGGCTGTAGTAGCCCACCACCGGGCTGGCCGCAGGCAGGGGGTATTGTCGCTGGGAACGGCCGTTTGCCAACCTATTTTCGGCCAGCAGCACATCCTCACGATCAAAAATCAGGCCGCGTTGAATCCGCAGCTCCGCTTCGACTCGGCGCGGATTGTCATCACGCGCCAAAATCGCCGGTGCGCGGATGACGCTCCAAAACAGCAGCGATACAACCACGGCCAAAAATGCCAGGAGAATGACGCGCAGGAGTTGGCTGATTTTGCCCGGAGGAACTTCTGATTTCATGGGTTTGCTCTTTGGTTGGTTACTGGCCGATTTCTTCCACCACGCCGGACATATACAGCAGCAGCCCCATCATGGCGCTGTTGATGAGCATAGAGCTGCCGCCATAGCTGATGAGCGGCAGCGTGACGCCGGTGAGCGGCAGCAGCTTGGTGACGCCGCTCATGATGAGCAGCGCCTGGGCGCTGATGAGGATGGTGATGCCGGCGGCCAGATAGCGTTGAAACGGCCGTCTTGCCATCAGCGCCAGCCGCAATCCCCGGTAAGCCAGCAGGACAAATATCAACACGGTGCCTAAACTGCCAACCAGCCCCCATTCCTCGGCAATAGCGGCAAAGATAAAATCTGAATGGACAACCGGAATGTAAACAGGAAAACCTTGCCCCACGCCCTGCCCCAGAATGCCGCCGGCTGCCAGCGCATACAACGATTGCACAATCTGGAAAGCGCGGTCGGCCGCGTCTGGCCACGGATTCCACCACGCATTGACGCGCAAAGCGACCAGATCAAACGCAAAATAAGCAAAAATACCGGCCAGAAGCATGAGTCCGCTGCCCGCAAGCACAAACCGAACATCCCCCGTCGCCATGTAAAGCAGCGCCAGGAAGACAATAAAAAATAACGTGGCCGCCCCCAGGTCGCGCTGCCAGACCAGCAGAACGATACAAAATCCCCACATGAGCAGCAGGGGAGCCAGATAAGACAGAATGCCTGCCCAGCCATTTTGCTTGCTGGCGACCAGCATCGCTTCTCGTTCGTCAAAATAGCTGGCCAGAAAAATGATGAGCAGCAGCTTTAATAATTCGGAGGGTTGAAAATAGACCTGACCGATGAAGGGGATGGGCAGCCACAACGCCGCGCCATAACCGGAGGGATTGACGCCAAAAATGAGGGTGGCGGCCAGGAGGAGCAGGCCGCCGGTAAGCCAGGTGTAGCGATAGCGCCGCAGCAGGCGCAAGTTGTGGGGCAGAGTGGTGATGGCCAGGAGCACGGCCGTTCCCAGGACCAGCCATATCACCTGCCGCGCCAAAAAATTGGCCGCCAACCGGTCGATCAGCACCAGACCCCAGCCGGTTAACAATGCTGCCAGGGGAAAAATGAACGGGTCGCGTCGCGGCTTAAAGCGGTGCAGAACGCCATGAGCCACGCCCATCAGCGCCAGCCAGACCAGCGGCGCCCACAAATGCGACCATCGCAGCGCGCCATCCACTGCCAGACTCAGGGCGGCGGCGTTTGTCAGCACAAATGCGGCGACAATCAGCAAGAGGAGGGCTTGCCGACGGCCGTTTTGCTCTTGCGCTTCTTCCAGGACAAATGATTGCATACAAACGGCCGTTGGCGGTTAGCTTAGATACCGGTTGATAATCGGCGCAAGCATCGATTTGGCGCTGTCCGGCACGTGATTGAAGTCTGTGATGAGCGCATGTTGCAGCGCCGAGTGCGCCGCGAACTCGCCGGCCCACGCATCCATATGCGCCACCAGATGACGAATCGCCTGCTGCGCCAGGTCTGTGTTGTGGTGCAGCACGCGAATCACCTGTTCCACTGTCACCGGCGCTTCGCTTTCATGCCACACGTCGTAATCGGTGATATGCGCCATGCAAGCATAGGCAATTTCCGCCTCGGCCGCCAGAAAGGCTTCCGGGCTGGTGGTCATGCCGATGATGCTCATGCCCCACTGCCGGAAAGTGTTGGATTCGGCTTTGGTGCTGAAACGCGGCCCTTCAATGGTGATGAATGCGCCTTCGGTGTGTACGGTTCCGCTGCTGGCGCGCACAGCCTGGACCAGAGCCGCGCTGAGTTCCGGCGAGAAGGGTTGCGCCGGACTGACATGAGCTACCAGCCCGCCTTCAAAAAAGCTGCTGTCTCGTTTGCGGGTATTGTCATACAGTTGGTCGGGAACCACCACATGGCCGGGCGCATAATCTTCGCGCAGCGACCCGCAGGCGCTTACGGCTATGATGTATCGGACGCCGAGCGTTTTGAGGGCAAAGATATTGGCGCGATACGGTACTTCGCTGGGGTTCAGGACGTGGCCACGGCCGTGTCGCGGTAAAAATGCCAGGCGACGGCCGTGCAACGTCCCCAAAGTCAACCGATCCGATGGCTTGCCAAAAGGCGTTGTCATTTCAATTTCTTCGACGTTCGTCAGGTCTGGCATATCATACAGACCACTTCCCCCGATGACTGCTAGTTCAATGTCACTCACACAATTCTCTCCATGCCAGGATTACAATTTCCGCGCCTGAGCCAGGGCTGTTTCCAGGCTGTTAATTTTATCGGTCGTAACCTGCTTCATTTGTTTAATAAATTGCTGCTGCTTGTTCACCGTTTCCCGCAGTTGTTCGATTTGCAGCTCTCGTTCAATCAATACCGAGCGAATTTCGGCCAGTTGTTGCCCTTGCTGCGCCGTTTCCCGCAAATGGTTCTGCAGGTCGGCTTCACTGGCTTCTAGCTGCAACTGTTTTTGTCGCAGCTCATCCTTAAACCTCTTGGTTTCCGCCAGAGCCTTGCTTTTTTCTGTTTCAAATTGGCTTTGGGTGGCCCGGGCGTCTTGCTGCTGCTGGCTCATCGCTGCCTCGGCTGCCTGAAGGTCCTGGCGCAGCTTGTTCAGCTGCGCTGCCTGTTCTTCTACCTGTGCGCTGCCTTCTTTTAAGGCCGATTGGCTGGTCTCCAGGTTGGCCTGATACCAGAGCACCTGTTCCTGATACCCCTCCAGCTTTTCTTCGGCTGCCGCTAAATCGGCCTTCAATGCTTCAATCTGCTCAGACGAGAACAATTTTGTTGGTTGCTCGCGAATTCGCCGCAAGTCATCTTGCGCCGCCTGCCAGTTTGTTTCCAATTCCTGGTGCGCGCGGCGCAAGTTGGCAATTTCTTCTTCTTGCCGGAAGAATTTCGTTTTAGCCATCTCCATTTGCTTCATTAAGATGGCGTTGCGATTTTGCAGCGGCTCCAGCTCTGCTTTAAGCTGGTTGTTTAGCTCGGTTAATGAGCGGATGGTCTCATCACTTCCGGCGATAAGGATTTTGGAAGACTCGATTTCGTTATCCAACTGCTTTTGCAGGTCTTCCAGGCGGATTTGGGCTTTTGTCCAATCGCTCTCAATTTGTCTGCGCTGGTCGCGCAGCATGTTGTTCATGTCGCTGCTTTGTTCCAACTGTTGGCGCGTGGATTGCAGCTCTTTCTCTAAATCTTTAACCCGCGCCTCGGTGGTTTCGGCTAATTCTTGCCAGCGCAGCAAGGCGTCTTCCTGGTCAGAGCTGTGCACCAGACTGGCCTGGAGGGCGGTTTCGATGTTGTGGACGCGCCCGGTCAGTGTGTCTACCTGGTTGAGGGCTTCGTGCAGGTGTGTATCGACGCCAATTTTGGCCGACGTGAGTTCCTTAAAAGCGCCTTCTTTTTGGGCGTAGGCTTCGCGCAGTTCTTCCAGGTCCTGGTTGGTTTGGGCTAAGGATTCTTGGGCCAGGGCCAATTCTTTGCTTTGGCGATCGAGTTGGGTTTCGCGGAGTTGGAGGGTGTTGCCGGTGTCTTGGGCTTTTTGCTGCCAGTCGGCCAGTTCGGCGCGGGCGTTTTTTAGCTCTTCGCGGACGAGGGTGAGTTGGTTGGTGGCTTCGCCGGCAATTTCGGCCAGACGTTGGTCGAAGGTTTCTTCGAGTTCGGCGCGGGCGGCCAGGGCCACGGCCGTTTCCGTTTGTAACTGCCGCAGCGCATCCAATTTTGCCCGGTCGCGCAAGCGATGGTGCTCAGGTTGTAATCCATTGGGCGCAGACTGCGTATCGGCGGTTGGTTCTGAAGGCAGGGTGGTTACAGCCAGCAGCGCTTCGCAGTCTACCTCTGTGAGGGTGTTGATCCAACCGCGAATTTGCCCGCCAGGTTCCAGATGGAACCGGATGGCGAAAATGTCGCCCCACAACTGGCCTGTACTTTGTACTGTGACTTCCTGAGCAACGGCCGTGCCGGCCAACAACCCGGCCACTAAAACTTGCGGCGCAAAGATATTTCCAACCACGGTAGACCCGGCGGCTACGGCAACTGGTTGTGTCTCGTAAATATCACTAACCAGATAACCGGAAATCTCCCGCCACGCTTGCCCGCGCCGGAATAAATTAAAAAATCCCTTACCGTTTGCTTTTTCGCTGCCGATGCTCATCTGAGGTTTGCCAGTATGCAGTTATTATGGGCTTCTGGCCAATAATAATCAGGTTTTTTACTGTTGGTTAACAATTATAACCCTGGAATGAGAAAGCGGAACCCAAAAAGGCGTGATTTTTGGGTGGATATGGCAAATCCGCCGCTTGTTATGTCTTTCCAACTCTGCTAAACTGCTTACGTTATGATGCACCGGAAACCCAAACATATTGCCTGGTTGTGGTTTAGCCTCCTCCTTTTTCTGGTATTACCGGGGGCGGATTCTTCGGCTTTGGCTCCTGCGGCAGGGTTTCCGGGCAGGCTCCACATCGACGGCCCCTTGCAATTAGATCTTCGTATAACGCCGCCTGTTGGCGCTCCTGGCAATACGCTCCTCCTGGAAGTTTCCCTGATTAATCTGGATCAGATGACTTATACGCCGGAAATTAGTTTGCAGCTTCCTTCCGGACTGTCTCTGGATACGGCCAATTTGCCGGCCGGGGCAACCGCCAATTTGCAAGCTCACGCCATCCGGTGGATGCCGTTTGTTCTGGCAAATGGCGGCGCGCAGCAGTTGACGCTGCCCCTGCGCGTGGAAACGGCCGATATCACCCATCCGGAGCAGAAGATTACGGCCGTTCTCAACCTAAATGATCAAACGCGCCAGGCGGAAACGACCATTTGGATCGGCATCCCGCCTCAGGTAAACAGCCTGGTCATCCCGGCTCAGGTGTCTGTGGGCCTGCCCTTCCAACTGCGAGCCGACCTGAGCGGTCCCGGTCCCATTGCGCAATCCTGGCAGTTGGGCGACGGCCGTCAGGTCGATGTGAGCAACCCTGTGGTTGTGTATCCGGCCCCTGGCATTTACGATGTCGCCCTCACGGCGGCCAATGCGCTGGCCTCAGCCACGGCCACCCGGCGTATCACCGTCATACCCCATCCAACCGCTCAATTTAAAGTGGATGATGCTTCCCCTGGTGTGGGGCAGGTAGTTACGTTCATTAATGAAAGTGGCGGGGAAGCTCCCCTCACCTATCAGTGGGATTTTGGCGATGGCAGCACGTCCACCGAACCCAACCCCACGCACCAATATGCAGCGCCCGGCACGTATCCGGCCAGCCTGACCATCGAAAATGCTTACGGCCGTTCGAATGCGTTTTGGGCGATCACCGTTGGGCAGCCGCCAACGGCCGACATGCTGTTAGGCGACCTTGCCCGAACCGGCCAGCCTGTTTTGGCTCAGGCTGTTGGCGATGCCTCTGTGACGGCATTCCATTGGGACATGGGCGACGGCCGTGCAGTTGAAGGCGCACAAATCAGCCATATGTATTACATGCCCGGCGACTACTACGTCACGCTGACGGCCGTTAACGAATACGGCCGTACCCAAATCAGCCGCTGGCTCCACGTTGAACCCGGTGTGTTGTCCATTTTCTTGCCCATCGTGCCCAAAGCTGATCCGGAAGCCGCTTCTCAAGGCGCATCATTGGACCCATTGGGCATTGTTCTGGAACCGGTGGATTTAGACGCGCCATTTGTCATGAATCCACTCGTTTTGCCTGCCGGCACCAGTCCAGCGGAAGCGCTCTATATCTACATCAATGAAGCCCGCCGCCAGTTTAACCTGCCGCAGTTGCAATACGTTTACGAACTGTCGGTGGCCGCCCAACAGCATGCCGAGGACATGGCGGCTTACCGGTATACCGGCCACACTGGCTCCGATGGCTCCTTCCCGGCGGAACGTTTGTTGTGGCATGGCTACCCCAGCGCCTATGCCGGCGAAGCCACCGCCTGGGGTTTCGAGCAGGCGTATCAGGCTGTAGAATTTTGGATCAACAGCCCAGGCCATCGCGCTATTTTGTTGAACAAATATGCTACGGATGTGGGGGTCGCCTTTAACCTGGACTTTAACGCCCCGAATGTTTGGTATTGGACGGCCGAATTTGGCAATGCCTATGGCGGCGCTGCTGCGCCTCTGCTGCGGGTGCAAGCCCCGGCCAGTGGGGAATCGGTTTTGAACACGGCCGTTGGCGCTTACTCCTGGAATTGGCCCATGCCCCTGGCTGCCGGACAGCGGTTCACCGTCTATTTGAGCGATGGCGCGCGTTCGATTCCGCTGGGTTCTGTTTCCCAGCCTGAATTTGGCACGTTGTATCGGCTGCGCACGGCCGTTCTGGATATTATGGCCGAGACAGGCCTGTATGAATGGCGCGTACGCCTGGAAGACAGCAACCAGGCTGGCTTGCTAGAAAGCGACCCGCGCTCAATCGAAGTGCTGCTAGACCCCGATTTGCCAACGCCGACGCCCGTGGTGACGGCTACTCTGACTATCACGGCTACGGCCGTGCCCGGACCGCTGCCCACCAGCACGCCTACGCCGGCTTACTACCTGCCGACGCCCCAGCCGACCGACGCGCTGCCGCCGCCCATCGTCACCATTCCCCCGGTGAATACGCCCACCCCCTAGTTTTCACTCTCCATGTTGCCCCATCGCCGTCAACCTGTCAGCAGAAATTGCCTTGCCCATTTCTTGCAGGCTCTGTTTTGATGGCAAAAGGATAGGTTATGTTCACTACGCTCATTGATGTGGAATCGCTGCAAGCCAATCTGGCGGACGCCGCCTGGGTGGTGATTGATTGCCGGTTTAGTTTGGCCGATACCGAGGCAGGGCGCGCTGCTTATCTGGCGGCGCATATTCCGGGGGCAATTTATGCCCATTTGGACAAAGACCTGAGCCATTCGCCGGTTACCGACAACGGCCGTCACCCGCTTCCCCCGCCGGAAGTCTTGGCGGCCCGTTTTAGCCAGATGGGCATTGGACCAGACAGTCAGGTGGTGGCTTACGACGACGCCAATGGCATGATCGCCTCCCGGCTGTGGTGGATGCTGCGGTACATGGGGCACACGGCCGTTGCCGTTTTGGATGGCGGCTGGCAGGCCTGGCAGGCCGCCGGTTTTGCCGCCCAGGCTGGTGAAAATCATCGAGAGACGGCCGTTTTTCAAGGCCAGCCGCGCCGTGAATGGCTGGTACAGTTGGCTGAAGCCCCTACCGTGCCGCTGCTGGTCGATTCACGCGATGGCGCGCGTTATCGCGGCGAGCTGGAAACCATCGACCCGGTTGCCGGGCATATTCCGGGGGCGGTGAATTTTTATTACCAGATGAACTGGTCGGCCGACGGCCGTTACCTGCCGCCTGCCTCCCTGCGCGCCCAATTTGCCGCCTTATTAGGCGACACGCCGCCCTCTCAGGCCACCTTTTATTGTGGCTCTGGCGTGTCGGCCTGCGTGAATTTGTTGGCCCTGGCTCATGCCGGGTTGGGCAACGGCCGTTTATACGTCGGTTCCTGGAGTGAATGGTGCCGTGATCCATCTCGCCCAATCGCTTAAACGCTGTTACAATTCGCCATCTGTTATGAAACGGTGTTTCATAATATGAAATCCATCCGAAACAGCATGACCGTCCAATCATGACCAAAACACAGCCCTATCGCGGGACGCAGGCCGTTTTAAGAGCCATCGCCCTGCTAAAAGTATTTTCAGACGCGAGGCCGCAGTGGGGTTTGTCTGATCTGGCCCAGGCTGTGGGGCTGAACAAAACAACCACCTACAGGTTGTTGACAGCCCTGGAAAGTGAAGAACTGCTGGAACGCCATGCTGAAACCGACACCTATCGGTTGGGGCTGGGCATGATTAGCCTGGGCGGGTATGCGCTGCGGGCAAATGATTTGCGCACACTTTGCCAGCCAGAACTCAGATCGTTGGCGGCTTCTGCCAAGGAGACTGCCGCTTTAGAGCTGCTCACCGGCGCGGAAGTGCTCATTCTGGATGAAGTGACCGGCGACCGGGTGATGAGCGGCGGGCAGGCTATCGGTACGCGCTGGCCGGCGGTTGCCACATCCACTGGCAAGGCGATGCTGGCGGCGCTGGGCGAGGCGGAGGCAACGGCCGTTTTGCCCCCACACTGGCCTTCATTAACCCCACACACCCTGCCGGATCACGCCGCATTATTCGCCGATTTTGCCCAGACCCGCGCCCGCGGCTACGCCGTGGCCGACGAAGAGCTAGAAATTGGGCTGGTGGCCGTCGGCGCGCCGCTGTTGGATTTTGACGGCCGTGTCGTTGCCGCCATCAGTCTGGCCGGACCTAAGACGCGGTTGGGCGACGGCCGTATCGCCGAAATTGGCCCGCTGGTCGCCGCCGCCGCCCGGCGCATTTCCATCCATCTCGGCTATGCGCCGGATTTGGAGAAGAGAGATTAGAGACTGGGGACTAGAGACTAGAGATTGGAGATTGGAGATTGGAGATTGCGATTTGACGACTAGCCAGTCTCCAATCTCTAGTCTCCAATCTCCCATCCCCCACTCAGGAGATTGCCTATGCCGATTCCAACACCCTTCCACACCCGTACCGCGGCCGCCTGCGAGAGCTACGAATGGCGCACCTGGTCGGGTTACCTTGCCGCCAGCGTCTACGAGCCTTCCCACGAACGCGAGTATTACGCCATTCGCAACAGCGCCGCCCTCATTGACGTGTCGCCGCTGTTCAAGTACGAAATCAGCGGCCCGGACGCCGCCCGGCTGGTAGACCGCATCGTCACCCGCGACGTGAGCAAGTGCCGCGTGGGGCAGGTGCTCTACACGCCCTGGTGCGACGAGGAGGGCCAGGTCATCGACGACGGCACGGTCCACCGGCTGGCGGAAAACCATTTTCGTATCACCGCCGCCGACCCCAACCTGCGCTGGTTCCAGGACGTGGGCTACGGATTGGACGCCCGCGTGACAGACGTGTCGGCCGATCTGGCCGCGCTCTCGCTCCAAGGCCCCAACAGCCGCGCCATCCTCAAAGAACTTGTCCACGACATCAACTTCGACAAACTGCGCTATTTTCGCTTCGCCCACGGCACGCTGGACGATTTTCCGGTGACCATTTCGCGCACCGGCTACACCGGCGACCTGGGCTACGAGTTGTGGGTGCGCCCGGAATACGCCGAGCGCCTCTGGGACTGCCTGACGGCCGTTGGCGGCAGCCGCTACGGCGCCTTACCGGCCGGCATGGTCGCCCTGGACATTGCCCGCATCGAAGCCGGGCTGCTGCTCATCGAGGTGGATTACAAATCGTCTCACCACGCGGTCATCGAGGCGCAAAAATCGTCGCCGTACGAATTGGGGCTGGGCTGGACGGTCGCCCTGGACAAGGCCGATTTCATTGGGCGCAAGGCGCTGCGCGCGGAAAGGGCGCGTGGCTCGGAATGGGCGTTTGTCGGGCTGCACATTGATTGGCCGGACCTGGAGCGGTTATTTGCGGTGGAAGATTTGCCGCCGAAAGTAGCGGGACGGGCATCGCGAACGGCCGTGCCCCTCTACAAAAATGGCAAGCAAATCGGCCAGGCCACCAGCCAGACCTTTTCGCCCATCCTCAAGCAGTACATCGCCATCGGCACGGTCCTGACAGAGCACGCGGCCGTCGGCAGTCAAATTCAGATGGAAGTCACCGTGGAGTACAAGCGCCAGCAGGTGAAGGCGACGATTGTCGAAACGCCCTTTTTCAATCCGGAGCGGAAGAGAGAGTAGAGATTTGAGACCGGAGACTAGAGACTGGAGACTGGGCGGATATGCCGTCTCTAGTCTCCAGTCTCCAGTCTCCATTAAAAAATACTATGACAACCAACAAATACGAC
>JAKQCM010000122.1 GCA_029559155.1 Chloroflexota bacterium | reverse complement strand
GGAAGCTGATGTGGTTGACGCCGTAAGCAGGCAGTGTGTCGGTGAGCGTGAAGGGGTCGGTGGGGGTGACGGCCGTTTGGGCCAGCAGCGTATGGTTGCGCGCAGGGCTGGCAGAAGAGTCCAGCCAGTAAATGGTGATGGACAGGCACATAACCAGAGCAAGCAGAAACGGCCGTGCCAAGAGCCAGAGGCGCTGCATAACCTGGGTTCCTGTGGTAGATGGTTCCATAACAGGAAGTGTAGCTGAGAACGGCCGTTGTGTCACCGGCCCAATTAGGGTGATTGCATACTCGCCAATTTCAGGTGTCTCAAACGGCCTCGCCAGGGCGTAAACGCCCCGGCTAGATACCAACGCCGGTTAAAACCGGCTTAAAGCCCCGTTTACGGGGCGTTGTTTGGTAGCCAGATGCTTTAGCATCTGGCGGAACGGCCGCAAAGTTGAGTATGCACTTGCCCTGCCGCCCCAATTCGCCGGAATTTGGGGATTGCCTTCTCGCCCGATGTGGGCTTATGCCCCGGCGGCGCGCAGGCATCTGCCGCACTGACCTCCTGTTGACCGGCAAACAAATGGCTGTTAAAGTCCCGCGCATGAAACAATACTCAGCCTTTATTTTTGATATGGATGGTACGCTCATCGACAATATGCCGTACCACATTCAGGCCTGGCTGGCCTCGTTTGCCGGTCTGGGCATCCAGATGACCGAAGCCGAATTTCACCGCCGCCTGAGCGGCAAGACCAACGCGGAAACAGTGCGTGAAGTGTTGGGTCGCGACGTAACGGCCGTGGAAATCGACCGCATCGCCCACAGCAAAGAGGTGCAGTATCGGTCGATTTATGCCCCGCAGCTGCGCGAAATTGCTGGCCTGACTGCGTTTTTACAACAAAGTCGGGGTGCGGGAATGAAAACGGCCGTTGCCACCTCTGCCGGAGCCGACAATATCCGGTTTGTGTTAGATGGCTTGGGGTTGCAGGAGATGTTTACGGCCGTTGTCGGCGCCCACGACGTGCAAAATGGCAAACCGGACCCGGAGATATTCCTCACAACGGCCCGCAGACTTCAGCAACCGCCGGGCGACTGCCTCGTTTTTGAGGATTCCCGCGCGGGCATCGAAGCCGCTCGCCGCGCCGGTATGGACGTTGTTGTCATCAACACAGCCCTTTCCGCGCAAGAAGCCATGACGTTCCCCCACGTCATTCACAGCGCCGCCGACTACCGGAATTTGGCCATCTTGCTTGATGGCCTGAGCGAAAAATGAGGGTTTTTGTGCCCGGTTTCAGGGCTTTGTTAAAATTCTGCACATGGTTACAGACCCCAAGGGTTTGCTTCTGAGAATTTATATTTTTTGGGTATCAAGCTCTTGGGGTTTTGCCAGAGGAACCTGAGCGTTTACAATCCTGCAAATTATAAAGCCCAAAAACATCTGGAGAACAGAACAATGAAAATCGCACTTTTTGGTGGCAGCCGTGGTGTTGGACGCCAGGCCCTGGAACAGGCTTTGGCCCAGGGACACGACGTTAAGGTGCTCATGCGTAACCCGGCCGAATTTGACTTTTCCCATCCGCATCTTACCGTGGTACCCGGCGATGTGCTGCGCCCGGCCGATGTGGCCGAGTGCATTGCCCAGGCAGACGCTGTCATTTGTAGTTTGGGCGGCACGGCCAACAACCCTGGCGACGTGGTTTCCTCCGGCACGCGGCACATTATCGACGCCATGCAGGCGGCAGGTGTGCGCCGACTGGTTGTCGTGAGTTCTATTGGCGTGGGCGATAGCAAAGATCAGGTGCCGTTTGCCTTTAAAATGCTCATGAAAACCGTTCTCAAGGCGGCTATGGAGGAAAAGGAAAAGCAAGAAACGCTGGTCAAAGCCAGTAATCTGGATTGGGTGATTGTGCGCCCTGGCGGCCTGACAGATGGGCCACGGACTGGGAATTACGCTTTTGGCGTTGGCAAGAGCATCAAAGCGGGCCAGGTGTCGCGCGCCGATGTGGCCGAATTTGTTTTGAAACAACTGACTGATGACACGTTTTTGCGCCAAACGCCGTCGATTTCTTGATTGACAAGTTGGGGAAGGGAGTTTTGCAACCGGCAATTGCCAGCTGGAGATTGGGTGGGAGCCGCCTAATCTCCAGCTTTTGTTTCTGCTGGCGAACAAGAGCGCAGGCCGCCGACGAGAACCCGCACCCCTTCGCTAATGCGATCTACCGAGAATTGGCGGACTTGTCGTTGGTACTGGAAGATGTCTGCTTTGACAGTCGCTAAAATTGCATCGGCCAGGTAGGCGACGTCCAATCCTGCGGGGAGTTCTTGGGCGGACACGGCCGTTTGCAGCAGCCCATTGACCGTCATATATTGCCAAAAGTGCGGCAGTTCGATGGGGTGTTCTTCTTGAATCAGCCCGGCGCGCTGGACCTCGCACAACAGCGGCGCGTGAATCTCCGTGAACCTCACCAAAGCATCCAGAAAAAATTCCAACTGCGTCATATAGGGCACACTGCCGGCCGTCATCTGCCGAAATTGAGCCAGCATCTGGTTTTGGAAAGTAGTCATCTGCTCATCCATCAGACCCAGACACAATTCGGCTTTGCTGGCAAAGCGGCGGTACAGCGTGCCTTTGCCCACGCCGGCCGCCTGGGCAATGTCGGCCATATTGATGTTGGCGACGCCATACTCGTTGAAGAGCGCCTCGGCCGTGGACAAAATCAGTTTGCGGTTGGCGGCGGCGTCGCGCCGCTCTGATTTTTGCCCATCGTCGACGTTCCCCAGAGGAATGTTGGGAGTTAAAGATAAATTTGTTATCGGCTCGTCCATGTTATTTCGCCTGTTTTGCCATCGTCTTTGTGCGCGGATTGAAATTTGTACTTGACAAGTGGACTCTAGTCCGTTATTATCATATCAGAAATGCGGACCGAAGTCCACTTATTACAAAAAACCAAAACCAAGCTGTTTACAAGACAAGGAGATTATAACAAATGACCTGGCAAATTGATTACTCGCATTCCAGCATAAATTTTACGGCGCGCCACATGATGATTTCGAAAGTTCGCGGCCGTTTTGAGACCTGGGAAGGCAGCGTGAATCTTAACCTGGATAATCCGGCGGAAACGGCCGTTTCCGTCACCGTCGATCTGTCCAGCGTCAATACTCGCGACCAACAGCGTGATGGCCATCTGGTTTCCCCAGACTTCTTCAACGTGGCCGAATATCCGACCATGACTTTCCAAAGCACGCGCGTAGAAAAAATCGACGCCGACACCGCCAAATTGATTGGCGACCTGACAATTCGCGGTATTACCCGCGAAATTGTTCTGGACGTGGACTATGCCGGCGAAGCCAAAAGCCCCTGGGGCACGACCAGCGCCGGTTTTTCGGCCAGCGGCAGCCTGAATCGCAAAGATTGGGGCCTTAACTGGAATCAGGCCCTGGAGACCGGCGGCGTGCTGGTGGGCGAAAAAATCAATATCGAAATCGAGCTGGAGCTGGTCAAACAACCGGAAAACGCGCCTGCCTAAGCGTTTGATGGGAACATGACAGTTCCTGCGCGACATCCCCTAAAATAAAGAACGGCCGTTGCTCAGCAAACGGCCGTTCTTCTGATTTAGCACCCGTGAGGTCCCATGCACCAGACAGATTTGTTTGCCAGCGCCATTAGCGGTTTAAATGTTCAGGGCGATCTGCTTTATTATC
Source organism: Chloroflexota bacterium (assembly GCA_029559155.1). Classification (GTDB taxonomy): domain Bacteria; phylum Chloroflexota; class Anaerolineae; order Promineifilales; family Promineifilaceae; genus Leptovillus. Next base: position 2,924 of record JAKQCM010000122.1, on the reverse strand, counting down.
CGGCGGATACGTTTCCCGTCATTCACCCGGTTCACTGGCTGACTTCGCATTTCGCGGTGGGCGGCTGGAGTCCTTTGCAGCGGCTGAGCGGCATGTTGACAGCCCATATGACCCAAATTGCCCCGCGCAATGGCTTTACCTGGCACCCGCATCGCGGCCTGGAAATTTACACCTACGTCATCGACGGCGAACTTTACCACGAAGACACAACCGGAGGCCGGGGCGTGATTCGCGCCGGCGAGGTGCAGCGCATGTTTTCGGGCAGCTTTATCCAGCATCAAGAACTCAACCGCACCGACGACTATGCCCGCGTCATCCAGATCTGGTATGTGGCCGAGCCGCAGTTTAGGCACCTCCCGCCGCATTACGAGCAAATCCAACTGGCCGACATGCCGCCGCGCCGCCAAGGAGATGGCGTCGTGCGCGAAATTATCGGGCCAAACGGAGCCACCGATGCGCATGTGGATGCGCGCCTGACGAGCACCTTATTGCCGACCGGCGGCCAGGCGGCGCTGGAGCCGCCGCAGCCCGGCGAGGAATTATTTCTCTATTTTGTGGCTGGCGACGGCCGTTTCCAAACCGCACACATCACTCAGGAAATCGGCTTGTACGATGTTGTTCTGGCCAAACCACAGGCGGAAACGGCCGTGATTCAGGCCGGCGACCAGCCGCTCAACTATCTCTCGTTTTATTTGAAGCCGTTCATGGCTGCTTAAACCGACACCGGAGTAATCGATGATTGACAATCCGATCCACATTTTAGGCATTGCCGGCAGCCTGCGCCGTAAATCTTACAACCGCGCTTTGTTGTGCAATGCCCAACACCTGCTGCCCCAGGACACGACCCTGGAGATATTTGATTTAGACGACATCCCGTTTTTTAACGCCGATGTGGAGGCCATCGGCACGCCTCCTCCGGTGCTGGCTTTTCGCGAGGCCATCAAACGTGCCGATGCCTTGTTGATTGCTACGCCTGAATACAATTACACAATTCCCGGCGTATTGAAAAACGCCATCGATTGGGCCTCCCGTAAAGGCCCGGATGATCGCGCCCCGCTGGATGGTAAAACGGTGGCGATGATGGGCGCTGGCGGCATGTATGGCACGCTGCGCGCCCAAATGCATTTGCGCGAGATTTTGAGCCATAATCAGACCTTCGTCATGGCGCGGCCAGAATTGATGGTTGCCCGCGCCGGCCAATACTTCGACGAAAACGGCCGTCTCACCGATGAAGCTATGCGCCTGCGCCTGGAACGCCTGCTTGTTTCCCTGCGCGATTGGACCCGGATGGTGCAAAATTAATGAACGCAATACCTTTGCCGCCTGAAACCCGCATGGGGCAGGTCGCCCTAACCGTAGCCGACTTATCCCGCTCGCTGGCGTATTACCAGGAGCATATTGGCCTGCGCTTATTGGATCAGGAAGGGAACACGGCCGTTCTCGGCACACCGCAGCGCCCTTTGCTGAGGTTACAAGAGCAGCCTGGCGCACGGCCGTCGCGCGGCGTTACCGGCCTGTATCATTTCGCCTTGCTGCTGCCCTCGCGCCTGGCTTTGGCGCAGACGCTTTATCACTTTATCCAGCGGCAAACCCCCATGAGCGGCGCGTCTGACCATGCTGTCAGCGAGGCGCTGTATCTTACCGACCCGGACGGGCATGGCATTGAGATATACCGCGACCGCCCCCGGTCGGAGTGGCCATTTGTTGGCGGGCGGCTGGCGATGACCACCGAACCGTTTGATGTGGATGGCGTGTTGGGCGAATTGTCGGCCGAAACGGCCGTGTGGTCCCATCTACCTGCGGCCACCACAATGGGACATGTCCATCTACACATCAGCCGCATGGCGCCGGCCATTGAGTTTTACGTAAATCAACTGGGGTTTGACCTGATTGTCCAGCTGGGCGGCTCGGCCAGTTTTGTGGCCGCTGGCGGCTATCACCACCACCTGGGGTTAAATACCTGGGCCGGCGTAGGCGCACCGCCGCCAGCGCCCGACCGGGCCAGATTATTGTGGTACGAAATTCTGTTGCCGGACGAAACTGCCGTCGACGCGCTGGCTGAGCGGTTGGCGGCGGCGGGTGTGGATGTGGCGCGAAACGGCCGTGACCTTCACCTGCAAGACCCTTCGGCCAATCACCTTATCATTCGATCCGACCAAACATCTCAATAGCTTATGGAAAATCCACGACTTTTGGGCCTCTTTGCCCATCCCGACGACGAAATTTTAGGTCTTGGCGGCACTCTGGCCGAATATGCCCAGAACGGTACGCATGTTGAATTGGTTGTTACGACGCGCGGCGAAGCCGGCGAAATTGCCGATCCTGCTCTGGCGACGCCGGAAAATTTAGCGTCTGTGCGCGAGCAAGAAATGCTTTGCTCGGCCAGGACTTTGGGCGTCAGCCACGTCACTTTCCTGGGATACCGCGATTCAGGCATGGACGGCACAGACGATAACAAAAACCCGCTGGCCTACATCAACAGCGATCCGGCCGAAGTGACCGCGCGTTTGGTGGAAATCATTCGCCGCTTTCGCCCGCATGTTATCCTCACTTTCGAGCCATATGGCGGCTACGGCCACCCTGACCACATTGCCATTCATCACCATACGCTAACGGCCGTGCCCGCCGCCGCTGATCCCGCTTACCGGCCCGATTTGGGCGCTGCGTGGTCTGTGCCGCGTGTTTTTTACCCGATTGTGCGTGCAGCCACTTTGTTAACCATGAAAGAGCGCATGGAAGCGCGCGGATTGGACGTCTCGTTTTTCGAGAATTTGGGCGAACGGGCAGCAAAAGGGTGGCCAGATGATCAGATTCATGTGGTCCGCGATATTGGCGGCACGGTGCGGGAAAAATTGGCCGCTTTCCGCTGCCACGCCACCCAGTTTGGCCCGGAAAGCATTTTCCGCCGGCTGCCGGAAGAGGAA
>JAKQCM010000070.1 GCA_029559155.1 Chloroflexota bacterium | reverse complement strand
CGGTGGCCGGGCCGTCGGCGCCGGGAAATTCGTATTCGCCCACGGCGCCGGCGTCGACGTGCAGCATGGCGTAGAGGGTTTCAGTAGCCCCTGCGGGGTCTATTTGCACCACGACGTCGCTGTTGTCGCCGGCCTGGACAGGGGCATAGCCGAGGATCGGCCCTGGTTTCCCATCGGCCTGGGCGTGGATGACCAGCCAGCCGGGCACGTCGGCGGTGACGCTGGCGATGGTGACAGTATTATCGGCGCTCAGTTCCTGGTCAGCAACGGTGACGGCGTTGGTCACGGCCGTTTCCACCACTTCCGGTTCTTCCTGTACGACTTCCTGGGTAGGCACGGCCGTTGGTTCCGGCTCTTCAACCACGGGTTCAGGCGCCGGCGTGGCGGTAGGCGCAGTCGCAGATCCCCCACAAGAGACTAGCACCAACACAAACAACATCAATCCAATCCATAATCCCATTCGTTTGCTCATTTTGCTTACTCCTTCCTATCGCTTTTTACGGATATTTGCCCTGCCCCAGCGGGCACTGTACTTACGCTTACGCAGGAAAGGCGTGATTGGATGAATAGGTATGAGAATTGGTTAAAAACGAGCGGGGAACATGAGCCGCAGATGAGCGAGGAACAAAAAAGGACGGCCATAAACGGCCGTCCCCAGAAAAAGCCCGATGGCTGGGTGTTACAAATTGAACCCTAAAACCCGTTCGCCGGTGGGGTCAGGGCTGCCGCCAGCCGGTTCGATGGTGACGCCAAAGGCGGCATAAGCGGGTAAAGGCTGGGGAGCGTGAATCGTGATCGTCTGCGAGCCATCGGTCTGGACAGAAAAGACGCCGCCGCTGGTGCGCTGCCCGTCTTGAATGAGCCAGAGCTGGTATTGATTGGCCGGGTCCAATGCCGGCAAACCCGTAACCGTGAGCGTCGCCTGACGGCCGTTGTTCCCCACCACTTCGATGATTCCCTGCGCTCCCGGAGCCGCTTCCGTTGCCGTGAGAACAAACTGGGTGGCTGGCATAGTGGCCTGCCGCCAGACGAAGAAGCCGCCAATGAGCAATGCCAAAACGACCACCACGCCCACCGGCTGCCAGCGCGGCCCGGCAAAAAAACCGGAGAGGGCGTGCAGGAACTGCTGCCAGGATGTGGGCGCAGTCTGGGGGGTGGGAACGGCCGTTTGCCCTGTGTTTTGAATTTGCTGCATCAACTGCCCTTTTAACTCGGCCGATGGCTCAACTTCGGCGGCGGCCAGCGGCAGCGCATCCACGACGCGTTCATAAGCGATCAGCTCTGCCCGGCAGGCGGCGCATGATTGCAGGTGTTGGGCTACTATGTCTGCCTCCTCAGCCCGCAAACTGTTGAGGGCATAGGCCGGTATTAAGTCGATGATGGTTTGGTGTGTTATCTGCTCCATAGACGCAAACTCTTAAAGAATGTCTCTTCTACGTTATACGAACGAAGACGACGCCAGATGATAATTTTTCGCTTACTCTAATAAATCGCGCAGCTTCTGCATGCCGGCGCGAACACGGCCTTTGATGGTTCCCAGCGGTTCATCGAGAATCTGAGCGATTTCGCTGTGACTGTACCCCTGGAAGTAGGCCAGAGCCAACGCTTCTCGCTGGGCTGCGGATAAACTGGCAATGGCAGCCCGTACCCGCTGTTGTTCCAGGTTGAGGTGCACGGCCGTTTCCGGGTCATTCGTCTCATTTAAGACCGGTTCTACCGGCATCTCGGTCCAGCTCACACTGTGTTGGGAGGGGCGTACCTTTTCGCGACGCAGCCGGTCAATGGCTCGATTGCGCGCCATGCGCGTCAACCAGGTGCTCACCTGGGCGCGACGGTCATCATAAGTGCCCGCTTTTTCCCAGACAATCGTGAAAATGTCCAGGGTCACCTCTTCGGCCGTTTCTCTATTTTGCACGACGCCATAGGCCACACTCATCACCAGACGGCCGTAGCGATCATACAGTTCGCTCAACGCCGCTTCTTGACCCTGGGCAATATGGCCCATGAGCGTTGAATCGTCTAAAAGGGCGACATTGACGCGCGGAATTGAATTCTTCATGCGCGCATAGTCTACTTTGAGCGGGGAATTGTTACCAATTGTGGGAGCCAGCCCCATTTGTCACCCAACCTTTCTACTTGCTTTTTCACTTGGATCATCCTGTTTATATCTACGCACCGGCGGTTGATTTGGATGAGATTGGTCTCATAAAACATCCGCGCAGAATTTCAATGCGTAGGAGTAAGTAGATTTTAGCGATGTGCCCTCTTGCCCTTAAGAAGAGGCCCGATCTTCGGCCGAAGGCGCTATGAAAGCACATGCGCCTGGCCGATTTTGGAGGTTTTTATCATGCGGAATCGCAAAATTTTCTTGGTTATCGCGGCGCTTCTTGTCCTGGCCGCCGGCGCCTGGATGGTCAATTTTGTCCTGGGCGAGCCAGAGACCGCCAGCGCACCGATTCGCAGTGTCCCGCTAGAGTTGGAGCCAACCGCTACGGCCGTTCCCC
>JAKQCM010000053.1 GCA_029559155.1 Chloroflexota bacterium | reverse complement strand
TTCCTGCCCGTCAAGCCAAACTTCCCAGCCAAGGCCCCAGGCACTCAGCGCGGGTGATTCCCAGTTGTCTTCCACAAAGCGGATGTCGTGGCGGAGCGGGTCGATGCCGATGGCTTCCAGGCTTTTGAGGAACAGTTCTTGGGGGTTGCCGGGATCGGGCTTGAGGATGACCTGGAGTTGATGGTGCATTTGCATGCGGTTGGGGTTGTCGCCGAAACGGCCGTCATCCGGCCGGATGCTGGGTTCCACATACACCACATTCCACGATTCCGGGCCAAGTACGCGCAGCGAAGTGGCCGGGTTCATGGTTCCGGCGCCTACCTGCACATTGTAAGGCTGCTGTACCAGGCAACCTTGTTCCTTCCAATAATCGAGTAGGCGAAGAATAATGTCTTGAAAGCTGAGTTTGCTGCTCATAAATACCTTTTGTAACCGGCGCATGAAGCCGCCGCGTAAGAATCGATGCCAAAGTGGCAAATTATAACATGGGCATGGTATCTGGGCATTTTTTGGCTGTGCTTGGGGAGTGGAAAAGAAACTGCCGACTGCCGGTCTTTACTCTTGGTCTGTTTCTTCCGGGGCAAACAGGGCGGCTTCGCGGCGCAGGCGGTGCAAAAAATCCACCGATTTGAGGTCGCGTTCCAGGATATGGGCGATGTAGCCGTGCATGATGGTTTCTAATTCGTGGTGTAACGGCCGTTTCAATTGCAGCGCCTGAACCATTTCCCACGGCCGTGTTTGCAAATAACGCAGCACTTTCACGGCGACGGCCGTAATCGGCCGGGCGCGGCGGTCGGCGGCGTGGCAGTTGGGGCACAACAAGCCGCCCAAATCATCGCTGAAAAATTGGTCTTGCTCCTGAATTGGCTCGTCGCAAGAGAGGCAGTTGAACAACTGCGGCTGAAAACCAGACATTCCCAGCAGGCGCAGTTCGTAATATCGGCTGACCAGACGCACATCGTTCGTGACTGCCAGGCGGGACAGCGTATCGGCCAATAACGTGTACAGGCTGATGTGCTGCCCTTCTTCCATCGTCAGCCGGTCTAGCAGTTCGACGATGTAGGCGGCGTAGGTGGTGCGCACCAGATCGTCGCGCAGGGCGGGGTACGATTCGATCATGTCCGCCTGGGTAATGATGTCCAAGTTATGCCCTTTGGCGAAGAGAAATTGGGTGCGCATGAACAATTCCACGTGGCCGGTTTTGCGGCTTTGCGGCTTGCGCGCCCCTTTGGCGATGGCTTGCAGCTTGCCAAAATCACGGGTGTAGAGCGTGAGCAGCCGGTCAGCTTCACCAAAATCGGTGCGTTTGAGGACAATGCCCTCGGTGCGGAAGGTGCGTTCTCTGGCCATAGGAGAGATTGGAGATTGGAGACTGGAGATTGGAGATTGGCGATGGCTTGTCAGTCTCTAATCTCTAATCTCCAATCTCTATCAAGTCAGGTGCTCCGGGCCGAAATGATCGGGGAGCAGGGTGTAAAGGGTGGTTTCACGGCCGTTTCCCGCTTCATCCACCAGCCAGACCGGCACATCGCCGGCAAATTCGGCCAGCACCTGGCGGCATGCGCCGCAGGGCGACCCGGCGTTTTCGGTGCAGACGGCGACGGCCGTAATGCGCCCCACGCCTTCAGACACCATTTTGTACACGGCCGTGCGCTCGGCGCAGATGGTCAGGCCATAGGAGGCGTTTTCTACGTTGACGCCGGTATAGAGACGGCCGTCTTCCAGCCATATCGCCGCCCCTACCCGGTAATGCGAATAAGGCGCATACGCATTCTGCCGCGCTGCGCAGGCAGCTCGAATCAATTTGTCACGCTCTTCAGAAGAAATCATACGAATCATTCATCGCTGGCCAACAGATGTTGGCTGTTAGCTGTTGGCTGTTGGCTGTTAGCTGTTGGCTGTTAGCTGTTGATTATTGTAAAGGGTTGAATCTTTGTATTATCGGGGATCGTGGCGTTTTCCACAACCGCTTGTTCGATGCGGCAGTTATCGCCCACCTGGGCCTGGCGCAAGATGGCATTGGGGCCAATCACGCAATCGGCGCCGATGGTCGTGCGGCCCTGCACATAGGTATTTGGCCAGATGACGGTATCTTGCCCGATGGTGACGTCTGGGTCAATGTACGTGGCGTCGGGATCAACCAGCGTGACGCCATTTTCCAGCCAGCGGCGATTGGCGCGGCGGCGAAAGGCTTTTTCCACAGCCACCATTTCGGCGCGAGTTCCGGCTCCCAGCGATTCGTCCGGGTCGTCGATGCTGATGGCTTCGACCAACTGCCCCTGCTCAATCGCCATGCCGATCATGTCGGTGAGGTAATATTCTTGGTCGCTGCGCGCCTGGCGCAGGGGCAGGTTGTGGATGTTTTGCCACAGCCAAGCGGCGGCGAAGCAGTACACCCCAACGTTTAACTCGTTGATGGCCAGCAGAACGGCCGTATCGGGCCGTTGTTTGGCCTCGGCAACTTCGACAATTTCCCGGACACGGCCGTGAGTATCGCGCACCACCCGGCCAAACGAGGAAGCCGGATCGCCCACCACCGAAAGCATCACCACGGCCGCGCCGCTGCGCGCCTGTGTTTGAGACAGATGGGCCAGCGTTTGGGCGCGCAGCAAAGGCATGTCGCCATAGGCCACGATTACCTGCTCCGTTTGCCCGCGCAGAACTGCTTCGGCCATCATGGCCGCATGGCCGGTGCCCATTTGCTCTGCCTGGACCACATAATCCGCCCGCTGACCGATGAGCGTTTGCACGCCTGCTTTGCCCGGCCCCACTACCAGCACAGGCCGCCGATCCGCCACAGATTCGGCGGCCTCAAAGACGTGCATCACCATCGGTTTGCCGCCCACTTCATGTAATATCTTTTGCGTTTTGGAGTTCATCCGGGTTCCCTGCCCGGCAGCTAATAAAACAACTGCAAGTTTGCTCATCGTTCCTTCCTGATCAAAATTCATCACTATGGGGGTTGTTTGTTGCTTATACAAGCGTTTCGTGGACCAGGTTTTGGTGGGCGAAAGGGGTCATCGCCGTCACCATTACCCGGGCAAGGTCCAGACGTTTGGCCCATTCAGATGGGCTGGCATCCAACTGCGCCAGCCAGGCGGCGGCCCCGCCGAGTTTGGCCACTTCCTGGCGGACCTGTTCGATGGTTTCAAATTCCATGCCTTCGGTGAGAATGTATCCTTGCGTCCAGGCGGGGCGCTGCTGCCGCAAAAGCAGCGGCCAGGACACGTCGTTGCTGATTTCGTTGTCCTCGCTGTGGGCGACGATAAATTCGGCGGCGCGGCGGGAGAGGCCGCGAGCAGCGGACAGCATATCCCAATCCTGGCCGCTGAGCTGGCGGAAGAGGTTGTTTACCAGGATTTCAGTCTCTTGCTGGCAGCGGGGATGGGTGGCAAAGGCGCGTGGGGTGCGGCCGAAGACGGTGAAGTCGTAGGCGGTGAGGTGGTGGGTAACGGCCGTTAACTCCTCAGGATAATACTCAGCCCAATGCAGCGCCCGGTCGCCATCGCTGTACATCACAAATGGGTGTCCCAGCGTAAGCGCCAATTCCACCGCTTGCCGCCGTCCCCGCCCAATGTGCGGCGACGACGCCTGAGTCCCATTGTCCGATTCACGGTAAACGACAACCCCATTTGCTGCCAGAAAATCCAGCGACGGCTGGTAGGCGGCGGCGCTGGCGCGTACAGCAATGCCGGCAAACATGCTCATCAGCCTGGGCAGCGTTCGTTTTAATTGATCCAGTAACCGGCCTTGAGGATCGTGATAAATAACAGCCAGGGTTGTGGAATTCATGTTTTTGTCCTTTTTAATGGTAGATCGGCACAACCTTGAAGATTAGGTGAGTCCCGCGTGGTACCTTTCCGAACTCGTCGCACGGCCGTAAAGCAAGCTAATTGAACATTCCGAGCAGATGGTCGACTCGCCGCAAAAGGGTTGTCAGATTAAATGGTTTAACCAGATAATCCTGGGCGCCGGCTTCCAGGCCAATCGATTCTGCCTCAACGTCTGCCCTGGAACTCAACATCATAACCGGCAAACGCGCAAACTGAGGATTGGCGCGAATATAGTGCATGGTCGTAAACCCATCCAGATTGGGCATCAGCACATCCAAAATGACGAGGTGGGGGCAGCAGTTTGTTTCTAACTGCCCCAACGCATCCAACCCATCCTGGGCTTCTATAACTTCATACCCTACGCGCGTAAAAATAATACGCAGCAGTTGACGGGTATGAGGATCATCATCCACTACCATGATCTTGGCGCACATTCGTCAATTTTTCCTCAGCGAGGGTCTGTGAATGATTTATGTCGGTAGGTTCTCGCTATAAGACCAACTATAAAAGAAGCACATTAAAGCGATTGTAAAACGCTTGTCCAACATCGGCTAATTTCAAGAAGCACGACTAGGAAATTTGTCCCATTAACGGCCGTTTCCCTCACGTTCCGGTATCTCAATGCGCCGTGCAGCCCTCCAAATTGGTGCAGAACGTGTGGCAAATATCCGGCGTTAGCCCGGCATACAACACATAGAACTCGTTATCATCTTTGCTGAGGGTGTAGCTGGCGGCACAGGGTTCCAACACGGCGCCGGATTGCGCGCCGCTGGTTGCTCCGGGCACGCAGCGCAAAAACGTCACCGGATTTTGCAGCGCGTCGCGGTCGCCCACAGCCACAATGCCGCTGTTACGCGGTTCAGATTCATCGCTGTAGATGCGGGCGCTCACCGCGCCAGCTTCCTGATAACAACCAACCACCTCGCTGACGGCGGCAATCGGCGCGCCAAATTCTGGCAGCCCGCCAAGCGTAGCCATCACCCCTAATGTGGTCAGGCCATCTATAAAGCTTTTCCCTTCAATGGTTTGATAACCGGGCAGGTCCGGCAGCAGGGCAGCGGCCGCGCCTGTTGGGGTAGACGGCAGTACATCACAAGCAACGACGGCCGTAAGCATTAAAACCATCACAAAGAACAAGAGAAAAAGGGATCGGTTCATCTGGCAGCACCTCCAAAAGTTGTATGCCACAAATCTGGCAAAATCTTACTCGCCTACAGCCGCATCTATCGGGTTGGTGAGCGTGATCCAGGCGTGGTGATATTTTTCGATGCGCGCCAGGTCTTTCGGGGTGATGGTCTTCAGGCGGCGCGCATCCATGTTGTCGGTCAGGTCGGCCAGTTTCACTTTGGCGGCCAGGGCATTGGGGCGCAGCCGGCGGATGAATTCCTCATAGGTTTCATCGTCCTGGCGGCTGACAGCGGCTACGGCCGTTACCACTTCTTCGCTAAACCCGGCCTGCCGCAACGCATCCAGCGTCACATTGCTGTCCTCCACAACGTCGTGAAGAACGGTCGTGATCATTTCCTCTTCAGTTTCCATTTGAAACATCAACCGCAAGGGGTGCAAAATATAGGGCTGACCGGCTTTGTCGACCTGGCCGGCATGGGCCTGAATGGCGATGGCCAGTGCGGTATCTAAGTTTGACATGATTACCCTCCTTTATTCCGGCCGAAAAGGCGCTTCGTCATCAAGATTACCCACGAATTGGGGCAAACGGCCGTGCCCCAGTCCTTGACGAATAGCCATATTTTCGCCGGTGTGATACCAGTAATGATAAATCATACGCTGAAACAATGAGCCAAAGATAAATGAGGTCACTTGTCCGTCGCGGACAACCTGCTTTTGCAGATCGGCCGTCGTCAGCGTGTCCAGCCAGGGATCAACGGCCGTGGTGATTGTCTCCCACGCCTGCCACATGTCGGCCAATGGCGGCGTAGAAGCCGGCGCGCCATAGGCAAATTGCGCGTCAATATCGGGCAGCAGCAGTCTGCTTTGCCCATATACAAGCCAATAACGCTGCTCCTGCCAGGCCAGATGGCCGATATTCCAACTGATACAGTTCATGGGCATCAGGCGCTGGCGCGCGTCGGCATCGTTCAAACCTTCCAGGCCGCGCCGAAATTCGCTGCGCGTAAACCGAAGTTGCTCAACCAGGGGATGGGGCATAACTCTCCTTAACAAAAAGGATCGGTTCAAGGCGTGCCCTGAACCGATCCTTTGGTGCTGCGGTGCTAGGATTCGAACCTAGGAATGGCGGATTCAAAGTCCGCTGCCTTACCGCTTGGCGACACCGCATCAATCGACGCGAATGCTAACACAAGGTGGCAGAGTAGGCAAGAGCATCATTGCCAATCTCACATCGCCTGCCGGCCTTCCATCGCCCGGCCCAGAGTGATCTCGTCTGTATATTCCAGGTCGCCGCCGACCGGCAGGCCGCGCGCCAGGCGGGTCAGGCGCAAGCCGGGTCGTGTCAGGCGGCGCTGCAAATAAAGCGAAGTAGATTCCCCTTCCAGGGTGGGATTGGTCGCCAGGATAATTTCACTAAATTGGCCGCCATCTACCCGGGAAACCAGTTCGGCAATCCGCAAATCTTCAGGGCCGACACCCTCCACCGGAGAAATGGCGCCGTGAAGGACGTGGTAACGGCCGTTAAACGCCCGCGACCGTTCAATCGCCACCACATCCAGCGGTTCTTCCACCACACACAACATGGTCGGATCACGGCCGTCATCCTGACAAATGACACACGGATCATCTTCTGTAATATTAAAACAAACCGAACAAAAGCGCGTGCGCTGCTTCAAATCCTCCAAAGCCTGCGCCAGCGCCAACGCCTGCTCATCGCCGGCGCGCAGCAAATAAAACGTCAAACGCGCCGCCGACTTCGGGCCAATGCCCGGCAGTCGACCCAACTCGTTGATCAGCTTTTGCACCGGCTGCGGCAAGACGTTTTGCGCCACGGCTACAAACCGCCCAGCAGCGAATCCAAACCGCCGCCCAATCCACCCAGACCGCCGGTAATGCCTTCCATCCGCTGCGCCGAAAGCGCCTGCGACTGTTCAATGGCCGCATTCACCGAGGCCACCAACAAATCTTGCAGCATGTCCACATCCTCCGGGTTCAACAAATCCGGGTCAATGGTCATCGACTGCACCCGCTGATGACCGGTGATGACGATGGTGATTGCGCCGCCGCCGGCCGTGACGGTAACTGTCTCATTGGCCAACGCTTCCTGCGCTTCAACCATTTGCTGCTGCATCGCCTGCATTTGCGACAACATGTTTTTTGGGTTCATGGAGCTGCTTTTCCCTCCGCCTGCTTTCCGCTGAAATGATCGTTTTGACATGATTTATCCTTTATCACTATTTTGGGTTATGGGTTTACCAGAGAGACTCTAAGAGTTAACAAGAGATCGTGTTGGTTGATTCGAGGAAAAACGCTTAGGGTCAATTACTCTTCACGCATGACGCCGCCCAGTTCTTGGGCCAGCGCATCGAATTCTTCTTTTTGAATGGGGATGGTGTATTCGCTGGTGACAACAGCCCGCACCAAACATTTGACGCCGATCAATTGGCTAAAAATATCGCCCACAACTTGAATGGCGTCCGCAGTCTGATCGAATTTGTCCTTAAAGATGGGGTAATCAAACCCTAAGATGATAGTACTGCCTTCGACGGCCAGGGGTTTGCCCATGTTAAGAAGCGCCGGCAAATTGCGATTGGCTTGCTCGACGCGGGCAAGCATTTCGCGCCAATGGGGCGTCACTGCGCCAAGAGTCAGGCGTTTTGTGCCGGGTGACTGTGAGCTTGTCGGCTGCGGTTTAGCGCCAACCTCTGCCGATTGGCCGCCAACAGTTTCAACTCGCGGTTTTTGGCCGGTAGGTTCCTTCTTGGCGTTTACACTTTCCGGCTTTTGGCTAACTTCCGCTTTAGGACTGGCCGTTTGTGTTGGGGACACGGCCGTTACCACCACCATCGGCAAAGGTTCGTCCGGCAGCAATTCGATGAAGGCCAGTTCCAGCGGCAGTTGTGGCTGCCAGCTAATCGCCGGAACCAGCGCCGCCTCGTTAAAACGCTTTATCGCGGTGATCAGCCCTTCGCGGGGGGCGCGCTGCGCCTGGGCGAGCATCACCGCTTTGTGTTCGGCTGTGCCATCCAGCGCCAACTCAACGCCGCCAGCCTGCAAGAGCAGCAGTTCGCGTAAATACACCACCATCTGGCGGCAAAACTGGCGCGCATCGGCTCCGGAAGCCAACGCCTCGTGGATGAGTCCCAGTCCACCGGCGCCGTCTTTACTCAACCAGTGGTCAACCAGTTGGGCAACGGCCGTATCCGACGCCGTGCCCAACACCATCTGCGCCCGCTCCAGCGTAATCACATCGCCGGGAGCCAGGACCAATTGGTCCAGCAAACTTTCCGCATCACGCACACTGCCGGAACCCTGACGGGCGATCATCGCCTGCGCCTCCGGCTCCATGACGAAGCCCTCTTTATCGGCCAGCCAGCTCAGGCGGGCAGAAATTTCAGCCACCGTGAGCAGGCGGAAATTAAACTGCTGGCAGCGCGATTTAATGGTAATGGGGACTTTGTGTTCCTCGGTGGTCGCCAGGACAAACTTGGCGTGCGGCGGCGGCTCTTCCAACGTTTTCAGCAAGGCGTTAAACGCGGCTGTCGACAGCATGTGGACTTCGTCGATGATGTAGACTTTGAAACGGCCGTTATTCGGCGCAAAGTTGATCTTATCCCGCAGGTCGCGGATGTCGTCCACACCCGTATTGGAGGCGGCGTCGATTTCAATCAGATCGAGAAACCGCCCTTCGTTGATGGCTAAACAATTGGCGCAGCGGTTACACGGCCGTTCCGCCAAATTCTCATCCTGGCAGTTCACCGCTTTGGCCAACAGGCGCGCCGAAGTTGTTTTGCCCGTGCCGCGTGGTCCGCAAAACAGGTAAGCGTGCCCCACCCTGTCAGCAGCGACGCTGTTTTGCAAGGTGCGGGTAATGTGTTCCTGACCGACTACGTCCTGAAAACGCGCCGGCCGCCATTTACGATAAAGAGCTTGGGACATAGGTGTAGTTTAGCATTGCCCCCACCCTCTGACAAGCACAGCCGACTGCCGACCACTACTGCTCGTCGCCTTAATGCCAGTCCATTTTTGCAATCTCGCGGTAGCAAGTAACGGCCGTACGCCCATCCGGAAATTCTAAACTGAAGCGGAAGCCATTGTGCTGGCAAAAAGATCTTTGACCATTACATCGCCCATTTGGCTACGGTAAACAGAGCGCCTCAAGCTGTTCCAGCGAGAAAAAGGCCAGGCTGCGGGCCACAAGCTGCGCGCCGGCAAAGTTTTTGCCAAAGGTATAGTCGTTGTACATGACGGCGCAAGGCAGACCGGCGCGTTTGGCGGCTTCAAAACCTTCTTGAGAATCTTCGATCACCAGGGTTTCTTCCGGCTTTGTGCCCAACTCTGCCAGGCAGCGCTTGTACAGCGGTGAATCCGGCGCTGTTTTGGGGCCGCTTTCTTTGCCCAGGATGGGGTCCAGATGGGCATAGATGTCTGGCAAGCGGCTGGCGAGTAACGCATTGACCTGCGCCTCGTAGGACATGGAAACGACGGCCAGCCGGACGTCGCGCCGCAGCGCTTCTTGCATGATATTGAGGACGCCATCTCGCAGCGGTAAGTCGGGCAGGTATTTTTCGATGTAAAATTTCTTCTTTAGCGCCACAAGCTCTTCGACTCGTTCGTCTAACTCCTGGTCGGATAGCCGCGGGTTCCAGGCCTGGAGGGAAAGGCGCATGCGTTGCGCGTTGCCGGGAACAGCCTGCATGGCCACAAATTCGTCCCAGGTCCACTTGATGGGGTAACTCAGGGTGGCAAAGGCTTCATTACAGGCAGGCAGGTGTCCACGATATTCGGTGTTGGCGATGGTGCCATCGACATCGAAAATCAATGCTTTTAGCTTCATACGTAAAACTCCAATTTCTCTGCAGGTCCGAAGGGTTTTTAGACAGTGACATTGCGGCTTACAGTCCGGAAAACCCTTCAGGTTCCGCTTAACGGCCGTTATATTTTAATGGCAAAATATAGTTCCAATCACCCAACCCGGCAGGTTGTGAACGGTGAGGTGTCGGGCGGCCAGCGATCGGGCTGAATGGGCTATTTTCCAATGCAGTGAGGTCAATTATAATGGTCTGCGTCGCCAAAACGTAGTTAAGCGCATCTTTTGGGAAGTTGCTGGAGCCTGATTTAACGTTACGAAACATGTTGGCAGCACATAAACTATGACCCTTGTTGTATTGGCCGTTGCGTGGCTGGCGGGTATCTGGCTGGCCTCTCAAGTGATGTGGTCGTGGCTGGCGTGGGTGGGCACGGCCATTTTCACCCTCTTCATCGCCCTGTTTACCCGCCGACTGGGACAGCCCGCCCTGGCGTTTGCCGCTCTGGCAGCGCTGGCCCTGGGCGGCGCGCGTTACACCCTCTCGCTGCCCACCATCGACGAAACCCACATCGCCTATTACAACGACACGGCCGGGGAAGTTGGCATCCTGGGGGTGGTGGTCAAAGAGCCAGATGTGCGCGACCGCTACACCAATTTGCAAGTCGCCGCCGAACAGATCACCTTTGCCGATGGCGAGACCCATCCGGTGACCGGGCTGGTGCTGGTGCGCGCCAACCGGTTCCCGGAGATTCCGTATGGGGCGCGAGTGGGGGTAAACGGCCGTCTCGAAACACCGCCCGAATTCGACACCTTCAGCTACAAAGATTACCTGGCCCGCCAGGGCGTGTACTCCCTGATCAACGCCCCGCGCATCAGCATCTTGGCCGAGGGGCAAGGCAATCCGCTCTACCAGGCCATCTTTGCCTTCAAAGCCCGCGCCCAGGCCGCCATCAACACCTCGATTTCTGATCCGCAGGCCGCGCTGTTGAGCGGGATTTTGTTGGGCAGCGACAACGGCATTCCGCCGGACCTGGCCGATGATTTCCGGGCCACCGGCATGACCCACGTCATTGCCATATCAGGATTCAACATTGCCCTGCTGGTGGGCTTATTTGTGGGGTTAGGCGAGCGATTTCTGCCCCGGCGCGCGGCCGCTCTGGCGGCGGTGGTTGGGGTGGCCGTTTATACGATTTTGGTTGGGGCGGATGCTTCTGTGGTGCGGGCAGCCATCATGGGCAGCCTGTTTTTACTCACCAGCCGTTGGATAGGACGGCCGAATTTTGCTCTGGCTTCGCTCTTCCTGGCGGCTTTGGCGATGACGCTGCTCAACCCCCACCTCCTGTGGGATGTCGGGTTTCAGCTCAGTTTTGCCGCCACGCTGGGGCTGATGCTGTACGCCGATCCGTTTGTGCAGTGGACGCGCCGGCGGTTATACAAGTGGCTGGACAAACCGATTTTGGATGCGTCGATGGGCGTCTTAAGCGAAGCAGTCCTCATCACCATTGCGGCGCAAATCCTGACGCTGCCGTTGATGATGGTTTACTTTCAACAGCTTTCGCTGATCAGCCTGGTGGCCAATGCGTTGATTTTGCCCGCGCAGCCGGGCGTCATGATCTGGGGCGGCCTGACAACGCTGGCAGGCATGGCCGCGCCGGTTATCGGCCAGGTTTTTGCCTGGGTGGCCTGGTTGTTTCTCAGCTATACCATTGTCCTGGTGCGGGCGTTGGCGACGGTACCAGGAGCGGTCGTGCCGGTGGCGGTAGGACCAACGGCAATTCTCGCCATCTACGCCGTCATCGGGCTGACCACCTGGTGGGCAAAGCAGGATGCGGATAAACGCATGGGGGTGGCAGCGTTTTTGCGGCAGAATGTTTCCCAGCGGCTGGTTTTCAGCGCGGCCGCGCTGACGGCCGTTCTCCTGTTTTTCTGGGTGGGGTCGCAGCCAGACGGCCGTTTACACATCACCTTTTTAGACGTCGGCCAGGGCGACGCCATCTTCATCCAAACACCTTCGGGGCGGCAGATTTTGGTCGATGGCGGCAACTTTCCCAGCATCCTGACCGACCAGTTGGGCCGCCATGTGCCCTTCTGGGACCGCCAAATCGACATGCTGATCGCCACTCACCCGGACGCCGACCACGTCGCCGGGCTAACCGGCGTGTTTGATCGGTACCGGGTGAGCCAACTCGTGACCAATGGCCAGGCGCAAAACGAATCGGCCGTTTATGACGCCGTTCTACAAGCGGCAGCGGAAAGCAAAACGACGGTGCATCCGGCTCAGGCAGGCGAAGTAGTGCAAATTGGCGATGGTGTACGCCTGGAGGTGCTAAATCCGGGGGCGGTATTGCGCGACGACCGGAACGAAAATTCGGTGGCGCTGCGCCTGGTGTATGGGGATTTTTCGCTGCTGCTGACCGGGGATGCGGATGAGGCGGCGGAACAAGGGATGCTGGCCAACGGCCGTGCCGTTTCCTCGCTTGTTCTGAAAGCCGGACATCACGGCTCCAACACCTCCAGTTCTGTGCCATTTCTGGAAGCGGTGCGGCCGCAAATTCTCATCATCTCCGTTGGCGCGGACAATAAATTTGGCCATCCGCACCCGGAGGTGTTGGAACGCGCCCAGGCGATGGGCACGGCCGTTTTGCGTACCGACGAGTTGGGACCCATTGAAGTGATCACCGATGGGCAGGTGATGTGGTGGCAGGCCGGGCCAAAATCGTAGCCCGTAGACGGAACGGTCACGGGTGTCGACACCCCCTCATTTTGGCATTTCTTCGTTACAGCATACAATCTGAACAATTGTCAATGGTTCATTATCATAGGCCAATTGCCAATTTGTATGAGGTATTGTGTGTTGAAACGGATTTTGCTAACCCTATTTTTACTGCTGCTGCTGGCAGCTTGCGGCGAAGAGCCAACGGCCGTTCCCACCCCCACGGTAACCGTCGTTCCTACCCTCACGCTCCCTCCCCAACCCACCGCCACGCCAACCACTGCTCCAACCCCCACGCCGCAAAAACCGGCGCTTACGGCTGCCGATCAGAGCTTAAAGGATGACGGCCGTCTGCTCATCGCCAGCGTCACGGTGTTGGAACCGGCCTGGGTGGTCATCCATGCCGAGCGGGATGGGCAGGTGGAAGAGGTGTTGGGCTTTACGGCCGTTGCCCCCGGCACAACCCCTGACGTAGAAGTCACCATCGACCCATTGGCGGCCACCGACCGATTAACGGCGATGCTGCATGTGGATGCCGGGACGGAGGGGGAATTTGAGTTTCCTGGGGTAGACGAGCCACTGCGGGGCGATACGGCCGTGATCTCCCAATCCTTTGCCATTACCCGCGACATGCAGCTTCCGGCAATCACCGCCGCCGACCAGGACATCAGCGAAGATGGCCTGGTGCGAATCGAGAGCGTTACCCTGACAAACCCGGGCTGGGTGGTCATCCACGCCGATGACCAGGGGGCGATTGGTCCGATTTTGGGCTTTACGTTTGTGGGCGCTGGCGAAACGGCCGACGTGGTGGTGCACATTCCCTGGCGACAGGGCACGCCGGTTTTACACGCCATGCTGCATGAGGATAACGGCCGTGCCAATCGCTTCGATTTCCCGGAGGATGATTTGCCCGTTCTGGTAACCGGCGAGCCGGTTGTAACCAGTTTCCAGGCCACTTATCCGCCCGACGTGTTGGTGCTGGATCAACCGGTCATCAGCGGCACGATTACCGTGGAACGGGTGATTAGTAATGGTCCGGGCTGGCTGGTGGTTTATCAGGACGAAGGCGGCAGTCCCGGCCTGATCATCGGTTCCGCGCCTTTAGTCGATGGCCTGAACGAGCAAGTTGCGGTTTCCCTGCGCGAATCCGGCGTTACCCCGCAGCTTTTCATTTTCCTGCATGAAGACACAGAACCCGGCGCCGGTTTCAATTTTCCGGCTGCCGATCCGCAAATTATGTATCAGGGGCGCATTCCCAACCCCTTCAGCTTTCGCACGGACCCCGGCAATTACCTGACCACGCGGGATCAGTCGTTGGGGGTGGATGGGGAGGAAACGGCCGTTACCGTGCCGCTGGTGGTTGCCGAGACGGCCGTCTGGGTAGTTATTCACACCGACAATGAAGGCGAATTGGGCGATATCATCGGGCAGACATGGGTGCCGGCGGGTATAAACCGCGACGTCATTGTGCCCATCGACGCCGCACAAATCACGCCCACGCTTTACGCGGTCTTGCATCTGGATGCCGGCGCGCTCCAGGAATTCGAGCCAGACGGCGCAGATGTGCCCCTCCAGCGTAACCGCGCCATCATTCGCTCCCCCTTTGTAATTAGCGACTGAGGGAGGGGGATTGGAGACTAGAGACTGAAGATTTGAAAGTCTCCAGTCTCTAGTCTCTCCCCCCCCACTTCCTGCATAATGACCACGCCGCTGCTGGCGCCAATGCGGTTGGCGCCGGCGCGGACCATCGCCAGGGCGTCGGCCAGGTTGCGCACGCCGCCGGACGCTTTGACGCCCAACGCCTGCCCGACCACGCCGCGCATGAGCGTCACGTCAGCCTCGGTTGCGCCGCCGCTGCCGAAGCCGGTGGAAGTCTTGACGAAATCCGCGCCCGCGGCCATCGACAGCCGGCATGCGGTTTCCTTTTCCTCGTCGCTGAGATAGCAGGTTTCGATGATGACTTTGAGGTGGGCC
>JAKQCM010000047.1 GCA_029559155.1 Chloroflexota bacterium | reverse complement strand
TATCTGAAGGCGCAGTGGCAAAAAGGAGATTTTGTTTTGCCGGAGGTGTGGCAAGCTGCATACCCGGCCGACAAATATTGGTGGCTTTATGGCCACCCCAAAGGCTAATTCAAATCGCGGCGCCCAGGCAACACGAAAAATTGAGATGATGGGAGGAATTGGTTCCTTGCGTTCTGGCAAGGAACCAATTTTTTATGGCGCGCTGTTGATTGGACCGCTCAAATATAATTCGGGTGGATCCAAAGGTTTGTAGTCCGGATTGCCCCATCGGGTGAAGCGAATGAAAAAGCGGGCTGCTTGCCAGCCCAGGCGAATGAAGAAGGGGTGGCGGGCTTTGTAAGCAATATGGGCCAATCGTGTGCGCCGGTCCAGTTGGATGAACAACGGATCGGCCAGTAGCTGGCTGCGGTAGGCGGCATAGCTGAAATCCTGGCGTTCAAAGGCCTGGTTGATGGCTTGGGCGGCGACCCGCCCATAACCCAGAGCAAAGAAAATCCCTTCGCCCATCAATGGGTCTGCGCCGGCCGCATCCCCTACCAATAACACGCGCGGCATGGAGAAACGGCCGTTCCTATCCCACCAACGAATCGGATGCCCCTTCAACTTGTACTCGTCCAGGTCGCGCTGCCGGTCGGCCAGCGAGGCGCGCAGCGTGACCTTCAGGTCGGCCTTCGGCCGTTCCGAGCGCACCCGGCTGTCGAACAAACCGCGATTCATAAACGGCCGTCCCCCCACATAACTCGGAAAATCCCAATAATACCCCTGCAGCCCATAATCAGACATCTGCGTAAACTCAAACACCGCCACCCGCTCCTGAAAAATCGGGTCTTGCTGGGCATTTTCTGGCGTCAACACCTCAACCAGGCGCGCCACCCGAGACGCATCGTCCCACTTGAGCGCCTGGCGCACAAAACTTCGTGAGCCATCCGCGGCCACCAGCGTCTGGGCATGGAACACAGCTTGCTCTGTAACCACTTCAACATATTCATCGTGCAGCGTGATGTGCCTGACCGCTTCTCCCTGGCGCACCTGAACGCCCCATTTCTCGCAAGTTTGCACCAGCCAGTGATCAAACTCATCGCGGCGCACAACGGTAAAAACCGGGTCTCCATAAAAAGAATAACTCTTATCCTGGTAAACCAGCCGCGCCTCACGCACATCAAAATGGCGTGGTTCCAGCGTCAACCCTAAACGAGTGAGGACATTCCGTCCCATATGGGTAATGCCGCCGCCGCATAACTTCTCGCGGGGGTGTACCGCCTTGTCCACCACGACAATGCGACCGGCCCAATCTGGACGACTTTTTACCAGATGTAACGCGGTTGATGTTCCCGATGGCCCCGACCCCACAATCAGTACGTCAACGTGCTGCACTTCCGCCATGATTTCAGTTCCTCCGGTTGCCGTCTAAAAGGAGCAGAACACCATTGTCCTGCCCCCTTTAGACGCTCGATTTAACGTTGAGTCATGGGCAGCATTATAGCATGGGGAAAAGCATTTGCCTGATCCGTGCCTAAGTCGGCGGCTGTGTGCGGCGGTTCAATATTTCCGGCCACGTCGGTGGCCTGGCTGCGGAAGGCATAGGGCTGACCCACTGTGGGCGGCGTGAACAAGCCGGAGGTGGCGCTGGTCTGAGTGATCCAGGGGGTCCAGCCGCTGTCTCCAACAGCCTGATACTCGATGGCGTACTTGGCGACGCCGGACAGGTTGTCTTGCCCCTGCCAGACGACGAGGTAGGTGTTGTGGGTGACGGTGTAGACGGCCGTTACCAACGATTCCGGCAGCGTGCTGTCCAGTCTGAAATGGCCCGCTTCCGATGTCACGGTAGACGTCAGCCCGGGCAAGGGCGGGGTAAAATCGACTGTAACGCGCCAATACAAATCGGCGTAATCCTGCGTAAGCGTGATGGTGTGGCTGGTAGCCGGACCAGTCACGGTGTTGCTGGCTATGATCTGGTTAAATGCCGCATCGGCGGCGATTTGGACCGTGCTGCTTAACACTGTGTCGATTTCCGCCAACTGCCAGCTCAGAGACACAGCGTAATGATTCAGCCAATCCCCGTTAGCCGGGGAAAGCGGCTGCGCCTGCGGATCGAAGATGATGGCAGCCTGATCGCTGCGGATATCGCCGCCGCTGGGTGTTTGAACATTGCCCGCGATGTCTACCGCCTGGCTGCGGAACCAATAAAGGGTTGATGGGCTGGTGGGCGTGAAGACGGCCGTTGTCGCCAGTGTATTGGTTACCAGCGTGCTCCAGGTTGCCGCGCCCTCGGCCCGGTATTGCACTGTGTACCCGGCCACGCCGGAAACCGCATCCGCGCCTTCCCAGGTCACGTCAAAGTAACCGGCGGCCACATGATGGGTTAACGCGGTAACGGCCGAGGTGGGCGGCGTGGTATCCAGCCCAAAGGAAGCCGTTGGCGACATAGATTGTCCGCCGGTGTTGATTGTCTTGACGCGCCAGTACAGTGTCGTGTAATCCTGGGCGAAGGTGTGGCTGAAGTTGGTAACGGCCGTTCCCCAGGTTTGCGTCAAAAGCATCGTGCTAAACGCAGCGTCGGCGGCCACTTCCAGCGTGGTCGTCTGTACGCCGGTGGGATTGCTGATCTGCCAGGTGAAATCGACCGGGTTTTGCTTGACCCAGCCGCCGGCAGGCGACAGATCGCTGATAGAAACGTCTGTTACTGGCCGGAAGCGGATGTCATCAAACCAGACGCCCACGCCGCTGTCGGTCGTGGTCAGGTCGCTCAGATAGACAGAGGCGGTTTGCCCGGCCGTCAGGTAATATGTGCCCAGCGACATCCACAAGCCTACATTGGCCTGATGGCTGACAACGGCCGTATCAGTCACCCCATTATGGCGAATCTCATATGTCGCGCCGGTGGTTTCTGAGTTGTTGGTGTCGCAGTATGGCGCGTAAACCTCGATTTCGTAGTAACCGGTTTGCGGCAGCGTCAACCGCCATTCGCCCCAATTGGTGCTGGCTGCCGGGTTTGTCACCGACCAGGTGTAGTAGGCGTGACCTTGCCAGCCGCAGCCGCCCGGCGCTTCGTGCCAGATGGCGTTGCTTTTGCTGAAGGCGGAACTGGTTTCGCTGACGAATGTGTACGGCGATACCTGACCAAGACGTTGGGCAACGGCCGTGCGCAGCCAGGGCAGCAAGGCGTGGGCATTACCACCTGGGCAAAGCGTGTTGGTCCCGCCATAGACGTCGCGATGACCCATGATGTGCGGCAGCCCCCAGGACGTATTGACCATGCGGCTGGCGTCTAAAATCTCGATGTTTCGCTGGTCGGCTTTCCAGGCAAACAGGTTTGCCAGCGAGGTCAACATCGCCTGCGAGGGTGTGCCGGAGACCGGATATTCTTCAGGTGTGGTGAAGGTGCCTAACAGCGCCGTGCCCAATCCGCCGGCATTCGCTGCGGAAGCATGTGTGCCGATCACGTCTAGGTTCAGGTAATCGGCGTTTAAGTGCCCTTCATAGATGATGCCATTCGGGTCTATCAGATAGTTGTAGCCGATGTCGCCCCAGTTTTGCGTGTATGTGTGGTAATTCCAGATGGCGCGCACGGTGGCCACCCAGTTGGTGTTGTCGTTGCTGGAGACGGTGTGATGCACAATCAAGTGCGTGGCCGGGGAGTATTCCAGCCCGGCCGTATAGTTGCAATCGGCGTAAATGCACCAGACAGTGCGGCTGATGACACTGGGGCGCGGGTAGCTGTCTGGCGTGTTAGGCGGCCGTTGCGCGGCGTCTAGTTTGGCCTGCTGCGCCAGCATCTCTTCCATGGTCGGTCCGGCTGTGCTGTCGATGAAGGTGAGGGTGAATTCTTGCAAATTGGGTGAGCGCACGGCCGTGCCGGGCATAAAGATAATCCGGTATTGGGCGTAGCGATGGGTCTGATCGGCGTCTGGCGCCAGAATCATTTCGCCGACGCTGGCGGCGCTGCCGGGTTCGGTCCAATCTTCATTGGGGTGTATATCGTACCATTCGCCCCAGACGCCGGGCGTTTTGGCGGTGCGGACAAAAATTTCCATCTCTGCCCCGTCGGGTATGTCGGCAATCCAGCGGGGCACGAGGGCGTTAAACTGGAAGGGAGCGGTGATGCTGGGGGAGGTGTAGACGGCCGTGTGACGGCCGTTTTCTGCTTCTAATCCATTTTGGCCAATCACCAGGCCGCTCTGTGCGCCAGTTTCCCAATCGCCAATCGTAAATGTCACCGATTCGATGCTTGGGGTGATGGGCGTTTGCGCGGTCGCGGGCAGCCCAATGACAAGCATAAGAGCCAATAAACCTAAACTTAACCATAACCAATATCTCGTTCTCATGACGGTACTCCTTTTCTCAACGCGCTGTGGCTAAAAAGTTATCTTTACAACGAGACTTAGCATAGCATCATTGACACGCGTGCAAAGAAAAAAAAGCGGGAATTCAAACCCAATAAACGAATGGGACTTTGGTACTATTGGTTTGCGGGTCTGATCAGAACAGCAAGAAACACAAAGACCCTCAGGGTTTTGTTCTCTGGCGTTGGAAATATCCAGGCAGCAAAACCCTGAGGGTCTCTTGGTAAGGTAAAAGATTAAATTCTTACGGCAAATCGGTTTCGCCCATCAGCCACTGGTCTACGGCGCGGGCGGCGCTGCGTCCTTCATTAATTGCCCAAACGACCAGGCTTTGGCCGCGCCGCGCATCGCCGGCAGCAAACACGCCTTCGACGTTTGTCATGAAGTTGCCATATTGGGCTTGCGCATTGGAACGCGCATCTTGGGCCACGCCCAACTGGGCCAGTACGGGGTTTTCCGGGCCGAGAAAGCCCATGGCAATGAGCACCAACTGGGCGGGCCATTTTTTGTGCGTGCCGGGGATTTCCTGGAGCTGCGGACGGCCGTTACTGCCCACCACCCACTCAATCTCCACCGTCTCCACCCCTTGCAGGTTTCCCTGCGCATCGCCGATGAACCGTTTGGTCATAATGCAGTACTGGCGCGGATCCTGGCCGAAAACGGCCGTGGCCTCCTCCTGCCCATAATCCTGCTTGTACACCTTCGGCCACTGCGGCCAGGGATTGTCGGGCGCGCGTTGGGCGGGCGGCTGTGGCATGATCTCAAATTGCACCAGACTCTTACAACCGTGCCGCAGCGCCGTCGCCACACAGTCCGTGCCGGTATCCCCACCGCCGATGACGATGACGTCTTTGTTGGCGGCGGAAATGGGGGACTGGAGATTGGAGATTGGAGATTGCGTAGTCTCCAATCTCCAGTCTCCAGTCCCCAGTAACGCCTTTGTATTGCCGTGCAAAAATTCCATGGCAAAGTGGATGCCGTTGAGGGAACGGCCGTCTACTGCCAGATCACGCGGCCGTGTCGCGCCGGTGCAAATCACAATCGCGTCAAATTCGTCGCGCAGTTGTTCGGCCGGAACATCTACCCCGATATGGGTATTCGGGCGAAAGATTATGCCGCTGGCCGACATCAAATCCAGGCGGCGCTGCACCAGATTTTTGTCCAGCTTCATGTTGGGGATGCCATACATCAGCAGGCCGCCCAACCGATCGGCGCGCTCAAACACCGTCGCCTCGTGGCCGACGCAGTTCAACTGGTCGGCGCAGGCCAGGCCAGACGGCCCGGAACCGATGACGGCCACTTTTTTGCCGGTGCGCTTGGCCGGAATAGTGGGCGTTACCCAGCCTTCCTCAAACGCTTTTTCGATAATGGCGTACTCGATGTTTTTGATGGTGACCGGCGGATCGTTGATGCCCAGTGTGCAAGCCGCTTCACACGGCGCGGGGCAGACCAGACCGGTAAATTCCGGGAAGTTGTTGGTTTTAGATAATCGATCGTACGCTTCTTGCCACAAACCCTGGTACACCAGATCGTTCCATTCCGGGATAAGGTTGTTGATGGGGCAGCCGGAGGCCATGCCGTTGATGACTTTGCCGGTGTGGCAGAAAGGGATGCCGCAGTCCATGCAGCGCGCGGCCTGATTTTGCAAACGGCCGTCTGGCAGATGTAAATGTACCGGCTGCCAATCTTTGATGCGTTCTAACAATGGCCGGTCTTCCGGGGTTTCCCGGGTAAATTCCAAAAATCCAGTAGGTTTTGCCATGCTTCAGTTCCAATGTCATCAAAATAGTTACACAGATTTGACGGATGATACGGATTTTCATTGATTTTTGGCTTTATCCGTGAAAATTCGTCCAATCCGTATCCGTGCAGCTATTCATTCTTAATTCCCACTCACGCGGGCCACGTCGTTCATGTTGGCTTCAAAAGCAGCGATTTCTGCTTCTTCCTGCTCCAGGCCGGTCGCTTTGGCCTGATCGATGGCTTCCAACATGCGTTTGTAATCGTTGGGCAGCACCTTGACGAACTGCGGAACCATGTCTGGCCAGACGGCCAGCGTATCCCAGGCGCGTTTGCTGTCGGTGTGTTTGGCATGGTCAAGGATCATCAGGCGCAGCGCCTCGATTTCTTCGTACTCTTTCAGGCGTTCAAGGGAAACCATTTCCGTGTTGACGCGTTGGTAAAAATCGCCGTCGCGGTCCAGAACATAGGCGATGCCTCCGGACATGCCTGCGGCAAAATTGCGCCCGGTACGGCCCAGAATGACGACCCGCCCGCCGGTCATGTATTCGCAGCCATGATCACCGACGCCTTCGACAACGGCCGTTGCCCCACTATTCCGCACTGCAAAACGCTCGCCGGCCCGGCCGCTAATGTACGCCTCGCCGCTTGTCGCGCCGTACAGCGCCACATTGCCGGCTATCACATTCTCTGCCGGGTCAAAGGTCGCCGCCGTTGGCGGGTAGACGATGATTTGGCCGCCAGACAGCCCTTTGCCCACGTAATCGTTGGCGTCGCCTTCCAATTCCAGGGTGATGCCCCGCGGGATGAACGCGCCAAAACTTTGCCCCGCCGATCCCCGGAAATGCAGGTGAATGGTATCTTCCGGCAGGCCTTTCGCGCCGTAGCGCCGGGTCACTTCGCTGCCCAGCATCGTGCCCACCGTGCGGTGGACGTTGCGGATGGGCAGCGTGGCGTTAATTTTCTTGCCCATTTCCAGCGAATCTTTACACAGCCACAGCAGCAGCTGCCGGTCCATGCCCTGATCCAGGCCATGATTCTGCGGCACCTGGCAGTAACGCCCTACTTTCGGGCTGACTTCCGGTTGGTGCAAAATGGGCGTCAGGTCTAAGCCTTGCGCTTTCCAGTTGTCGATGCCTTCACGCATGCGCAGTTTGTCGCTGCGGCCGACCATCTCTTCGATGCTGCGGAAGCCCAACTGCGCCATGAGTTCGCGCACTTCCTGGGCCACAAAGCGCATGAAGGCTTCTACGTGCTCCGGTTTACCGGCAAATTTGCCGCGCAGTTCCGGGTTTTGGGTGGCAATGCCTACCGGGCAGGTGTTTTTCTGGCAGACGCGCATCATGATGCAGCCCAGGGAGACCAGCGGCGCGGTGGCGAAGCCAAATTCTTCCGCGCCCAGCAGGGCGGCGACCACCACGTCGCGTCCGGTTTTAAGCTGGCCGTCCGTTTCCAGGGTCACGCGGCTGCGCAAATCGTTGAGTAGCAGGGTTTGATGGGTCTCCGCCAGGCCCAATTCCCAGGGCAGACCCGCATGTTTGATGCTGGTTTGCGGCGACGCCCCCGTGCCGCCATCGTGGCCGCTGATGAGGATGACGTCGGCGTAGCCTTTGGCGACTCCGGCGGCAATCGTGCCCACGCCCACTTCGGAGACAAGCTTGACGTTGATGCGCGCGCGCGGATTGGCGTTTTTCAGGTCGTGGATGAGCTGTTTCAGGTCTTCGATGGAGTAGATGTCGTGGTGGGGCGGCGGCGAAATCAGGCCCACGCCGGGGGTGGAGAGGCGCACTTTGGCGATCCAGGGATAGACTTTGCGGCCGGGAAGCTGGCCGCCTTCGCCCGGTTTCGCGCCCTGGGCCATCTTGATTTGGATTTCGGTGGCGTTGACCAGGTAGTGGCTGGTGACGCCGAACCGGCCGCTGGCCACCTGCTTGATGGCGCTCTTACGCGAGTCGCCATTTTCGTCGCGGTGGAAGCGGTCTGGGTCTTCGCCGCCTTCGCCGGTGTTGCTCTTGCCGCCCAGGCGGTTCATGGCGATGGCCAACGCTTCGTGGGCTTCTTTGCTAATCGAGCCGTAGGACATAGCCCCGGTTTTGAAGCGGCGCACGATGCTGTCTACCGATTCGACTTCGTCTAAGGGGATGGGTTCGCCGGCGAGGTTGAAATCCAACATGCCGCGCAGGGTGTAGAGCTTGCGGCTCTGGTCGTTGACGCCCTGGGAATACGTTTTGAAGGCTTCGTAATCGCCGCTGCGCACGGCCGTTTGCAGCGCGTGGATCGTCTTCGGGTTAAACAGGTGCGGTTCGCCGCCCTGCCGCCACTGGTATTTGCCGCCGACGGGCAGGGCGTGGCCGTTAGACGGCCGTTCCGGGAAAGCCATCTTGTGGCGGATGGCCACTTCCTGCGCCAGCGTGTCCAGGTTTGCGCCCTGGATGCGGCTGGGCGTCCAGGTGAAATATTTGTCCACCACGTCCTTGTGCAGGCCCAGCGCCTCAAAAATTTGCGCGCCGCGATAGCTCTGCACGGTAGAAATGCCCATCTTGGACATGATTTTCACCACGCCCTTAACCACTGCTTTGATGTAGTGGTATTCGGCCTCGTCGGCGGTGACGCCGGTGACCAGGCGTTTGCGCAGCATGTCGCCCAGCGTTTCGTAGGCCAGGTAGGGGTTGATGGCGTCGACGCCGTAGCCGATGAGCACGGCGAAGTGATGGACCTCGCGCGGCTCGCCGGATTCGACGACGAGGCTGGTTTCGGTGCGACGGCCGTTGCGAATCAAGTGATGGTGCAGCCCGGCGGCGGCCAGCAGGCTGGGAATGGCCGCCTGCTCGCGACTGATGCCCCGGTCGGAGAGGATGAGAATTTTTGCGCCCTGGGCAACGGCCGTGTCCGCCGCCGCAAACAACGCGTCCAGCGCCCGTTCCAATCCCGCGCCGCCCTGGGCCGCCGGGTACAAAATCGGTAAGGTGGCTGATTGGATGCCGGGCAGGTTGATGGCTTTTAGTTTGGCCAGTTCCTGGTTGGTGAGGATGGGGTGGTTGAGTTTGATCATGCGGCAGCTGGCCGCGCCGGGGGCCAGCAAATTGCCCTCCGACCCCAGCAGCGTCAGCGAGCTGGTCACCAGTTCCTCGCGGATGGAGTCGATGGGCGGGTTGGTGACCTGGGCGAAGAGCTGCTTGAAATAGTTGAACAGCGGCTGCGCTTTGTCGGACAAAATCGCCAGCGGCGTGTCGTCGCCCATTGAACCGAGGGCCTCGACGCCGTTTTGGGCCATCGGGGCCAGGAGCAGGCGTAAATCTTCGAAGGTGTAGCCGAAGGCTTGCTGCCGCTGCACCACAGTGCTGTGATCGGGGGCGGCGGTTGGTTCGCCATCCGGCAGGGCGGCCAGGGTGATCTGGCCGTCGGCCAGCCATTCGCCGTAGGGGTATTGGCGGGCGATCTGTGCTTTCAATTCTTCGTCGCTGACGATGCGCCCGGCGACGGTGTCGATCAGCAGCATGCGGCCGGGTTCCAGCCGTCCTTTGTAGGCGATGTTTTCCGGTGGGATTTCCAGCGCGCCGGTTTCGGAGGCCAGCACGACGAGGCCGTCTTTGGTGACGGTGTAGCGCGACGGCCGTAGCCCGTTGCGGTCCAAAATCGCGCCAATCTGCAAACCGTCGCTGAAGCCGATGGAGGCGGGGCCGTCCCACGGCTCCATCAGGGCGCTGTGGTATTCGTAGAAGGCTTTGAGCGCGGGGTCCATGTCCGGGCGTTTGGACCAGGGTTCGGGGATCATCATCATGATGGCGTGGGCGAGGGAACGGCCGTTGAGCAGCAAAAATTCCAGGGCATTGTCGAACATGGCCGAATCGCTGCCGTCGGGGTCAATCACCGGCAAAAGCTCAGCCAGGTCATCGCCAAAATAGGGCGAGGCCAGCAGCGATTCGCGGGCGCGCATCCAATTTTGGTTGCCGCGAATGGTGTTGATTTCGCCGTTGTGGATGATGTAGCGGTTGGGATGGGCGCGTTCCCAGGAGGGGAAGGTGTTGGTGCTGAAGCGGGAATGGACCAGCGCCAGGGCCGATTCCAGGTCTTCGTCTTGCAGGTCGGGGTAAAAGGGCTGGACCTGCTCGGACAGCAGCATGCCTTTGTAGACGATGGTTTTGTAGGAGAGGCTGGCGATGTAGAAGAAACGGCCGTAATCATTCTCGCCATACCGGATTTGCTTCTCCGCCAGCCGCCGGATGACGTACAGGCGGCGCTCAAACTCCATGTCCGTCTGGATGGCCGGGCTGCGGCCAATAAACACCTGGCGCACCACCGGCTCGTTGGAGCGGGCGGTGATGCCCAGACCGGCGTCGCGGGTGGGCACGGTGCGCCAGCCCAGCACCGTCTGCCCCTGCGCGGCGACGATGCGTTCGAAGTGTTGTTCGCAAGCCTGGCGCAGGTCGCTTTCCAACGGCAAAAAGACCATGCCCACGCCGTATTGGCCGGGGGCGGGCAGGTCGAAGGTTTCAATTTGGGCAATTTTTTGGAAAAATTTATGGGGCGTTTGGAAAAGGATGCCGGCGCCGTCGCCGGTGTTGGGTTCGGAGCCGGTAGCTCCGCGATGGGTGAGGTTGACTAAAACGGTGAGGGCTTTTTGGATGATGTCGTGGGATTTTTGGCCCTTGATGTTGACCACGAAGCCAATGCCGCAGGCGTCGCGTTCAAACTGCGGATCATACAAACCTTGGGCGGATGGAACAGGACAACAGCGCTGCTGGTGATCTTCGCCCGTGTCGGGCTGCCCGTTTTCCTCTGGTCCATTTTGTTTGTTTTGTGCCAGGATGTGTTTGCCTGATGTCTGTAACTCGTTCATGTCGCTTTCCTCTCTTCTCTTCTCAACTAACGGGACGGCGTTTAAGCGTTTTGTAAATGTACACGCCGGCGAATCTGCGCCGACGAGATGTTGAAATGGTTGCCAGCATGGTGTTAAAGTTACACAATGCCAGCATTTAAAGTATAGGAAGAAAGGGGTAGAAAATGCATTGGATAATTTTCACAAGATATGGCCGAGTTTTGTTGTAACGTGACGCGGTGCGGGATAGCGGGTAAATTGGGGGGAACGGCCGTCGTTTGCAGTCGTTTTACAGCCGATTGGTAGCTAGCGGTAAGCAAAACGCTTTATAATGGTTTTGTTCTGGCAAGTACTTCAACCATTGCTGCTACTACAGGAGGAGCCGATGAAAATGTTGTCCCGCTATCTGTTTGTTATGGGCTTGTTTAGTCTGACGTGGCTGCTGGCGGTCGGCTGTGTACCGATCACCACCACGTAACCTGCTGCCACTCAATTAGGGACTGTAATAACAATGGTTTCTTTAATACTCTTTACTTTGGGTGTCATAATCGTGGGAATAGGTATTCATCGTTATAAAGGGCCGATAAGTGTTTGGTATATCGCTTATGGTTCCGCCACTGTTAGCTACAGTTATCTTGGAATCCCCATTGGAGTTTCACTAATTTTGCTCGCGCTCGCCACGTTGCCAATTGTGTCTGATAAATGGGGAATGCCAATAGTGTTCCTATCAATAGCTGCTTGTATTTTGGGGCTAATTTTTGCAAAACGTTTATTGACACCTCCCTGGCTACGGTGGTTGGAGGAAGAGCACGGCACGATCTTGCCCATGCTGCAAAGGGAGATTCAAAAAATGGGTCCAGAGAATTGGAATCGGCGGATAAACACGCAG
>JAKQCM010000037.1 GCA_029559155.1 Chloroflexota bacterium | reverse complement strand
ATAACCCGGGCAAAAAAGATGAGGATCAGCCGGTACCGCTGGCGGTCGATGGTATAGTGTTCAGTGTCGTTGCTCATGATGACGCGGATTATGCCCCACATCCGATGATTACCCAAGTGAAACGGCCGGGCGCTTAGGAACGAGTATAAATCAGTTGGAGACCGGAGACTGGAGACTAAGGACTGGGGAGTAGAGATTGGAGAGTGGAGATTGGAGAGTGGAGAGTGAACCAGTCTCTACTCTCCAACCTCCAATCCCAGCTCTGCAAGTTGTTTGATTCACATTCGTTGGGTCCGTGTAGATACAAGGGGGCGGAAATAAAGAGATTTGGCCGACAGCTGCCATTGGGCGGCGCTGCACGGCCGTATACCCTCTTACTAGTTTTTACTGCCCGCCGGCAAAGTAAACCAAAACGTGCTGCCCTGGCCCGGCGCACTTTCCACGCCGACTTCGCCGCCTAATTTCCGCACGATACGCTCGACAATGGGCAGCCCCAAGCCTGTGCCGCTGGCCTCCTCGCGGTGAAACCGGGTGAACAAGTCGAATAATTTTTGCTGGTCGGCCGTATTGATGCCCAAACCGTTATCCTGTACTTCGCAGCGGACCATATTTTCGATTTGCACGGCGCAAATCCGAATCAATGGCTCCTGGTTACCGGCGCCGATGTATTTGATGGCATTACTGAGGAGGTTGGCAAAAATTTCTTCTATCCAGGGGGCGTGGCCTAGCAAGGGGGGCAGGTTTTTATCCACGTCAATGATGATGCTGCGGGCGGCAATTTGATCGGTGAAGCGGGAAATCACTGAATAGAGGAGAGGGAGTATTTCAACGGACACGGCCGTTTGCGTCACATCCCGTAATTGCGCCAACATCAACAATTGGTCAATCATCTCTTCCATGCGCAAAACAGTAGCCTGAATAATGTCCAGATGCGCCTGCCCCATAGGCGGCAAATCATACCTCGATACCAACTCAATGTACCCATAGATCAGACTCAACGGTGATTTGAGATCATGGGCAATGGTCCGCGCATACGCATCCAACTCGGCATTACGCTCCTGCAATTCCGCAAACAACTGCGCGTTACCCAGAGCAATCCCCGCCTGATTGGCAAACGCTTGCAGCCGTTCGCCATCTACCGTCTGATACTTGTCTATTGTTCCGCTGTCCAGATTGATAAACCCTTTCACCTGCCCATCATGCAGGATAGGCGCGCCCACATAAGATCGTATCCAGCGCGTCGCCGGCGTATCCACCCAATCCGCGCCTTTGGTCACATCGGAAATAACCACCGGTTTGCCGGTTTCATACATATGGCGCAAGTTGGGGGTGTCTTCAAGCGGCCATCTTTTTTTCACTGTTTCCAGAATTTGGTCAGAATAACCCCGATACCCCACAAAATGAGCGGTATTGCCCCGCAGGAGCATCACATTAGCCGTGTCGTGAGGCAGCACACGCCCAACATCTTGCAAAATTCGGTCCATCACCTCGTCGAGATTAAGCGAATTGTTCAGTGCGGCGGCCGCGTCGCGCAGCGCTTCAGCCAGAATCCGCTGCTCGCGTTCCGATTGCTCGACAAGGCGGCGGGCGGTCACATCACGAATGACCAAAACCCGACCGACTAAATTTTTGCCTGAACTAAAAATGGGGGATAAATGCAGTTCCAGATAAGTGGCGACGGCCTGATCATTCAGTGTAAGATCAGCATGAGCCTCACTCAATTTGTTCTGAGTCTGAAAAAGGGCCGGGAACTCAATGATGACTTGTTCGATGGGCACACCGATGAGCGAAGGGTTGGTGTTTAGATTGAGCAGCGCTTCGGCGGCCGGGTTCAGGTCGATAATACGATTTTTGTCGTCGATGGTTAAAATGGCGTCGGTGAGACTTTCGAAAACGGCCGTGCGCGCAATCGGCAAAATATCCAACAACTGAAACCGCAGCAGCCCCCAGGCCAACACCAGCCCGGTCACTGTAAACCCAAACGGCGTCAAATCAATCGTCGTAAACCCCAGCAAAAACAACAAATTTGCCAACCAGGGCACAAAGATGCCGATGATAATCACCAGCGTCTGCCGCCAATATACCTTCGACGACTGCCGCAAAAAGCGATAAATTAACAACGTGCCAGACAGCAGCAGAATGTACGAATAAACCGCATGCAGCCAGAATCCGATACTATAATCAGACCGCAGCATGAATGAGTTGGTGGAATCTAACCAAACCCTGACCCGAAAAAGCTGAGTCTGGCTATCTGTCATTAATAAAACCATCACAAAAATCGGCTCGATAGACAAAAGAGCCAGATTCCGCGGAGTTAGAAGGTTGTCTCGTCCGGTGTAGGAAACAGAGAAAATGAACCACATCGCCACGGTGGCGACGATGCCAATATATTGCAGCGTAACAATGGTTCTTTTTGCTTGCAGACCGGCTACCCCAATCTCTAATCCCTGAAAAAAAGACCAGTAGCTTAAGGCAAACATCAACCCCGCAAAGGCCGCGATTGGCAGCCGACCGCGACGGTTGCGCCAGGAGGTAACACCCAGCCAGCAAGCTACGGCTGCAGAAAAAAACAATAGCCAGACATAAAAATGGAAATCAAACGACATATTTTCAGCTAATACCTTCCCCACATTTTACTCAGGCAGCGTAAGGGATTATCGTATTTTTACCTGAAATATGATAGGCCATCAGTACCCATTCAGGACTAATTTCCTGTTTTTAACTCATAGAACCGGGCTTTGGCATGGCACGATGGTAGATCGGAGGGCGCCCCACGATACGATACGGCGAGATCGGGTAAAGCTGCCTCACACCCCAAATGCAACGAATCTTGCATTGATAACAAAAAGCCGCCCAAAGTAAGGATACTTCC
This sequence comes from Chloroflexota bacterium, assembly GCA_029559155.1. Lineage (GTDB taxonomy): Bacteria > Chloroflexota > Anaerolineae > Promineifilales > Promineifilaceae > Leptovillus. Next base: position 25,528 of record JAKQCM010000037.1, on the reverse strand, counting down.
GAGCGGCTTAATGCCCCGTAGGGGACTCGAACCCCTGTTTTAGCCTTGAGAGGGCTACGTCCTGGGCCGCTAGACGAACGGGGCGGCCTGTTGAACGTACATCAGAACATGCATGTTCAGTGGGGAGGATTCTAGCAAACGGCCGTTTCCCTGTCAACCAATCATTCCCGCAGCCGATTGTGCCGCCGCAGGATGGATTGCAAACGGCCGTGCGGCAGCCCATACAACGTTGCCCCATTGATTCCCGTCATGGTTTCCGCGGCTACCAGCGCATTGATGATGGCTTCCTCCGTGGCGTAAGCTACAGCGTCGAAAAAGAGGTCAATGTGGGTATTGGGCACGGCCGTGTACACATCTAACCCAGATGGCGCGGTGGTGGGCGATACGGCCGTAGAAAACGCCAGAAATATATCGCCCGAATGATGATGGGCCGTGCTGCCGGTGCGCGCCAACCCCAAACCCGCCCGCCGCGCCAGCCGCTTGAGCTGGCCGGGCAAGAAGGGAGCGTCGGTGGCCACAAGAATAATGATGGAGCTGCTTAAGTTATGGCCCGACGACGGTATCGGCCGTAAATCCGTAATTTCCTCGCCCACCGGCACGCCGGCAACCAGCAGCTGGTCGCGCCGCCCAAAATTGGACTGCACCAGCACGCCTACCGTGTACTCACCCATCGGCGTAGCCACCCGGCGCGAGGCCGTGCCGATGCCGCCCTTAAAATCAAAGGTGCTCATGCCTGTGCCGCCGCCCACGCCGCCTTCCGCCACCGGACCGCCGGCCGCGTTATCCAGCGCGGCAAACACGTGCCGCGGCTGGATGTGCTGCCCGTAAGCATCGTTGATATTACCATCCCAGGTTTCGGCCACCACCGGCAGGCTAAAGTAAAACAGCGCTTCCTTGTCTGGCACATGGTCACGCGCCCAGGTGATGACCGCATCACGCACCACACCCACACTGAGGGTATTGGTGAGCATCACCGGCCCGGCAAAAGCGCCAAATTCTTCGATAAGATGCGCGCCGGTCATCTCGCCCACGCCGTTGAGGGCGAACATGCCGGCCGTCACGCCGCCAATCGCGCCAACGCCGCGGGGCCACACGGCCGTTACCCCCGTCCGCACCGGCCCCTGGCCAATAACTAATTTCCCCTCACCCGCGATCAAAGTCACATGCCCAACAGCCACGCCGGCCACGTCGGTGATGGCGTTTAGCGGCCCTGGCATACCGCTAAACGGCACACCCAGGTCTCGCGCTCTGGGTTTAGTCTGGTCTGGCATAAACAGTCTCGGTGATAGAACGAATGGCGCGTTGGTAATAGTGGCTGTCGCGGCCCACGCCATACCCTTCTAAAAGAATCAGGTCAATAAGTGATTGCACTTGCTCCGCGCCGATTCCGGCGGAATTTTCCAGGGGGTAATACATGAGGTGATAGTGTACTTCTGGCAAGTCGGGCGCCAGAGCGGGCGTCAGCAGGTCGACATCGGGAAAAAGGATGCTGCCATTCCGCTGGTAAAAGCGAATGCGCCGCTCGGCCAGTTGGGATTCGTGGGCGTCTTGGATGTCGGACGGCCGTTCCACTTCCCAGCACATCCCCAACGGCAACTCCTCGGCCTCCTGGCGCAGCTTGTCCATTGTCTGGGTAAACATCCAACTGCCAAGACCCTGGCCGCGGAAAACGGCCGTTGTCGCCAGATAAGCCAAATACCCCAGCCGCAGCCGGGCATGATACGTATACACCGCAAGACCCAGCACTTGCTCCCCGGACACCCCTACAAAAAAGCGGAAGTTCGTCTCCTGATCCACCCGGCCTAAGGCCGATCGCTGAATCAATTCCACCAGGTCTTCTATCGGATCGCGCTCCGCCGGGGGAAACGACGCCTCATAAATCGCAAACGCTTGCCGCGCCAGGCCGCCATCTGCATCCTGTAGTTCTATGAAAGATATCGACTCTTCCACCACCGCCTCCAACCTCTTTATCTCCAACCGTTCACTTTTTCTGACCAATCATTGGACAGAAACGGCCGTGACGCTTATTGTAATGCCTTGTGCAAAAAACAAAAACATCCCCACCTCCTCTAACCGCCGCCGCCTCCTGGACCTGGCTGGCTGCTGCCCTTCTGGCCCAAATTGGCTGGGGGGCGTATCCTGTTCTGCTTCGCTACCTGCAAACCGTCAGCCGGCTGCCCAGCCTGTCTTTGCTGGCCGTGGGCAATCTGGTCGTTTTGCTGGCCGTTTTTTTATTCATCTGGCCGCGCCTGGATAAAAAGCTGCTGCGCCTGCCCATTCTGTGGCTTTTTGGCCTGATGGTTATCGTGCGCGGCGTATCCAATTTGCTGGCAACCCGTTATACGCTGGCGATTTACGTCCAGCTTATCTACCTGTTGACCCCCTTCCTGGTAGCTATTCTCAGCCGAATGGTGCTGCACGAAAAACTGCCGCGCTACACATTCCGCGCCCTCACCATCAGTCTGGTGGGCGTGCTGCTGGTGATCAGTGGCAGTTTTAGCGAGATTGGCACGGCTACGGCCGTTCCCCGTCAAGATTTCCTGGGCATCAGCCTGGCTTTTGGCAGCAGTCTGGCTCTGGCCCTCTACATGCTGCTCACGCGGCGCACCGCCCATTACCACGCCACCGGCGAAAGCCTCCTGCTCGTCCATCTCTTTGCCCTGTTCAGTTTTTCGGCCGTCGCCAGTCTGCTGCTGGGCGAAAATTGGAACCAGTGGACGGCCCTGTCGCCCCACGATTGGCTCATCTTTGCCCTGCTCGCCTTTGGCATCTTGCTGGGAGCCAACCTGGGGCAAATTCGCACCATCCAACACCTCGGCGCGCCGCTCGTCAGCAGCATGATGGCCATCCGCCTGGTTAGCGCCCTGGTTGTCGGCGCGCTCCTGCTGCAAGAGCAGCTAACTTCGGTCTGGCAAGTGCTTGGCGCGCTGATCGTCATCGTCACCATCACCTGGTTCCTGCGCCGCCAGATGTAGGCGGCGATTCAGGGTGACGCATCCCCGGCGGCGGGTTACAATAAGCCGCATGAGTAATTATCTTCAAGGCTTAAATGAACAGCAGAAAACGGCCGTAACCGCCCCCGCCGGCCCCGTTTTAGTTCTCGCCGGACCCGGTTCCGGCAAAACCCGCGTCCTCACCCAACGCATCGTCTACCTGATGCAAGAGCTGCGCGTTCCTCCCTGGCACATCCTGGCCGTCACCTTCACCAACAAGGCGGCCAAAGAAATGACCCACCGCCTGGAAAACATGCTGGAAAGCCCACCGCGCGGCCTGACCATGGGGACTTTCCACGCCGTTTGCGCCCGCATCTTGCGCCGCGAAACTGAAAACCTGACGTATTACGGCCGTGACTTCGTTATTTTCGATACCACCGACCAACTCCAGGTCGTCAAACAAGTCCTCAAAGAACTCAACCTCGACGACAAAAAATTCCCGCCCGCCAAACTGCTCAACGGCATCAGCAGCGCCAAAAACGAACTCATCACCCCCGACATCTACAGCGCCACCAACTACATCGCCGAAGTCACCAAGCGCGTCTACGAACGCTACCAGGTCACCCTGCAAGCCAATAACGCCATGGACTTCGATGATCTGCTCATGAACACGGCCCTGCTCTTCGACGAACGGCCGGACGTCTTGCAAAAATATCAGGAACGTTACCAACACATCCTCGTCGACGAATTTCAGGACACCAACACCACCCAATACGTCCTCATCCAACGCCTCGCCTCAGCCCACCGCCACATCTTCGCCGTCGGCGACTCCGACCAATCCATCTACAAATGGCGCGGCGCCGATTTTCGCAATATCCAGCGCTTCCAGCAGGCTTACCCAGACGCCCAAATCGTCTTGTTAGAGCAAAACTACCGTTCCACCCAAACCATTCTGGACGCCGCCAAAGCCGTCATCCGCCACAACACACAGCGCGTCCACAAAGAACTCTTCACCGAACGCCAGGGCGGCGACCTCATCGTCATCGGCGAGGCGTACAATGATTTGGAAGAAGGCGACATCGTCATCAGCACCATCCAAAGCCTGCTGCTGGATGGCTACTCGCCCGGCGACATTGCCGTGATGTACCGCACCAACGCCCAATCCCGCGTTCTGGAAGAATCCTTCGTCCGCGCCAGCATGCCCTACCGGCTCGTCGGCGCAACCCAGTTCTACAAACGGCGCGAAGTGAAAGACATCATCGCCTACTTACGATTGGTCCATAACACGGCCGATTCCGTCAGTTTCAACCGCATCATCAATGTGCCCACACGCGGCATCGGGGCCAAAACCTTGCAGCAGCTGCAAGATTGGGCCGCCCTCAACGGCTGGCAGCCCGGCGACGCCGTGTTGGAAATTGCCACCAATTCTCTGGCCCAACATCCATTCCGCGCCCGCGCCCTGTCCGCGCTGCAAGATTTTGGCAATTTGCTCTTCGCCTGGATTACCCTGCGCGACACCGCCACCGTCGGCGAATTGTTTGATCTGGTGTTAGAGCAAACTCATTACCGCGAATTTATCGACGACGGCACAGACGAAGGGCGCGACCGCTGGGAAAACGTGATGGAACTGCGCAGCGTGGCCGGCGACACCACCTTAAGCCTCAGCGATTTTTTGGAACAGGTGGCCCTGGTGTCTGAAACCGACAACGTGGAAGACGAACCAAACTCTACCACCTTGCTGACGTTGCACGCCGCCAAGTGGCTGGAATTCCCCGTGGTCTTCATCACCGGCCTGGAGGAAGGGATGCTGCCGCACAGCCGCTCTATGGAAGACGCCGAGGAACTGGCCGAGGAGCGGCGGTTGTTTTACGTGGGCATTACGCGGGCCAAAGACCGACTGTATCTTTCCCATGCCTTCCGTCGTTCCTTCTACGGCGAAACGGAGGCCACGACGCCCTCGCGTTTTTTGCTGGACATTCCTGAAGAATTGACCAGCGGCGGACGACCGCAAGCCCGCCGCAAGGAAAGCGTTTCCCGCGCCAGCAGTTGGAACCAGACCACGCCTTCCTGGTCGTGGAATCAAACCTCCGAACCAAAGCGGGGCAGCACCACCGGCCGCTCTTCCACCAACCAGACCAGCCGCCAGACCAACAATTGGCCAACGCCCAACGGGCCGACGCCCAACGGGCCGACGCCTAGCAGGCCGACGCCTGAACGCGCGCCTTTACCCAAGCCCAACTATCTGACGCAGCCGGCCGAACCGGAGCGCGCCGCGCCCATCTCCGCCGGTTACAAAACCGGCCAAAAAGTACGCCATGCCAAATTTGGCGAGGGCATCGTTATCGAAAGCAAACTCACCGGCAATGACGAAGAAGTCAGCGTCGCCTTTAAAGAGTTTGGGATTAAACGATTGGCGGCCAGTTTTGCCAAGCTCGAAATCATTGGGGAATAATGCGTGATGCGTGAGCCGTGAACGGGTTACGCATTACGAAACATACCTTACATTCTTATGCACTACATCATCGACGGCCACAACCTCATCGGCAAAATGCCGGACATCTCGTTAGAGGACCCCGACGACGAGATGCGCCTGGTGCTGCGCCTGAAGAGCTGGCTTGCCGAAAGCAAACAACGACAGGTGACGCTTTTTTTTGATGGCGGCGTGCCGGGCGGACACCTGAATCGGCTGTCGAGCCGCAATCTGCAAGTGATTTTTGCCCCATCCGGCCAGACGGCCAATTCCCTCATCATTCGCCATCTCAAGACGCTCAAAAACCCGGGCGGTTACACGCTGGTGACCAGCGACCGAGAAATTATGCGCGCGGCGCAGGCGCTGCGGATTCGTTTTTTGCAGTCGGAGCAGTTTATCGAGCGTATGGGCTTTGTATTTGCGGAGCCTAAAAAAGAGAAGGATGTGGAACGGGAAACGGCCGTTCCCCCCGAAAAACCCGCCGACCCCAAACTCAACGAGGCCGAAGTTCAGGAATGGCTCGATTTGTTTGGTCCGGTGCCTGAACGCCCCAAAGCCAAACCACGCCCCGCCAAACCCGCCCCGCCCGCCGAACCGCCTAAACCACAACAACCGGCCAGACTGCGCGTCGTCAAAGACGACGAACAAGACCGGCTCGAAGCCGACGAAGTAGAAGCCTGGCTAAAGCTTTTCCGCTCCGGCGGCAAAAAATCGCGCTGATTCCCTGCCCTCACTCTCACAATTCAAATCTCCCCCGGGTAACTATTCAGGTTGCCTGGCAAGACCCTAAGGGTTTGGCCGTTTTGGAGATAAATTGGTTGAGTGCAAAACCCTTAGGGTCTGTTTGGGTTCTCCCCCGGAATGATTGGAACCAATGACACGGCCGTTTCGTCCTAACTGTGTAACCATTTCACAAGGAGGAGTAACCCGATGACCCTGAACCGATTTTTTCTGATGCTACTGTTGGTGGTTGGCACGGCCGTCTTAGCCGCCTGTGGCGCTACGACCCCCCAACCGGAAGCTGTCGAAGTAACCCGCACTGTCACCGAAGCCGAACCGCCGGCCGCCGTCGGCAGCGAGAGTACGGCCGGCGACAGCCCCACCGCGCCGGAGTCCGGCCCGAAAGTGGCGGCGACACGCGCCCCGGCGGGCACGGCCGTGGCCGTCAACGCCGCCGAAATGGAAGTGGCCGTCGAAGCCGCTGTCCCCGCCGCCGATGCGGCGCGTGGCGGTGTCGCGGCCGACGCCGCCCTGCCCCTGGATCAAAACAGCAGTCTCACCGCCGGTGAGGTAGACGACAACGCGAAATGGGACGACTATCTGCTCTACCTGCGCGAGTACACCGGCGCGCAGGTGCTGAAGGTGGACGTGTCGGAGCGGCAGCAGATTTGGGTGCGCGATGGACAGGAACGGCCGTTAGCCGGTCAGCAAGTCCGCATCCTCTCCGGCGACCAGACAGTCGCCACGCTGCGCACGCACAGTGACGGCCGTGTCTACTTCTTCCCCCGCGCTTATCCCGCCCAGGCCGCCGAGTACCGGGTGGAAGTAGACGGCGCGGACCCGTTCACCATTCCCGCCGGGAGTGGGCAGCGGGAGTGGTTTGTGACGGTGGTGAATGGCGGGCAGGGGGAAACGGCCGTTAACCTCGACGTGCTCTTCCTCATCGACGCCACCGGCAGCATGGCCGACGAAATCCAGCAGCTGAAGGACAACATCCGCGCCATCTCCGCCCAGGTGGATGCGCTGCCCAGCCGGCCCGACGTGCGCTTTGGCCTGGTGGCCTACCGCGACCGCGAAGACGCTTTCCTCACCCAAGTCACCGACTTTACGCCCGACGTGGAGACCTTTGCCGCCGCTTTGGACCAGGTGCAGGCGGACGGCGGCGGCGATTATCCCGAAGATTTGAATCAGGCGCTGGCCGACGCCATCCACCGGCCGGAATGGCGCGTGGCAAACACGGTCAGCCTCATCTTCCTGGTGGCCGACGCCCCGCCCCATCTGGATTATGGGCAACAGGACCATTATGCCGCCGAGATGCTGCAAGCGGCGCAGCGCGGCATCAAGATTTACCCCATCGCCAGCAGCGGCCTGGATGAGCAGGGCGAATACATCTTCCGGCAGTTGGCCCAGGCGACGGGCGGCCGGTTTATCTTCCTGACCTATGGCGCGAGCGGCCCCGGCTCTACCGGCACGGAGACGGAGTTTCAGGTGTCGGATTACATGGTTTCGGCGCTGGATGATCTGGTGGTGAAGATTATTGAGGAGGAGCTGGCTCCGTTGAGCCGGTGAGCAGGGCTTTCAGATTGGTCCAATCTTGGAGATTGGACCAATCTTGCTGCGGCAACGGCCGTCCCCACTACGGCAATGGTCATCCCTGCTACGGCAATGGTCATCCCCGCTGCGGCAATGGTCATCCCTGCTGCGGCAATGGTCGTCCCCGCTACGGCAATGGTCATCCCTGCTACGGCAACGGCCGTCCCCACTACGGCAACGGCCGTCCCCGTGTTCTCAATGCTCATCCCCGTGTTCTCAACGGCTGTTCCGTAGGGATGAGGCTAAAATGGCTGGTGCATGGCACAAAATGGCTGGTGCACGGCATAAAATGGCTGGTGCACGGCATAAAATGGCTGGTGCACGGCATAAAATGGCTGGTGCACAGCACAAAATGGCTGGTGCACGACACAAAATGGCTGGTGCACGGCATAAAATGGCCGGTGCACGACACAAAATGGCTGGTGCACGGCACAAAATGGCTGGTGCACGGCACAAAATGGCTGGTGCACGGCGCAAAATGGCTGGTGCTTGGCACTGTACGGGTGGAGAAATTGGTTGGGGAAACGGCCGTGTCTAACAATCAACAGCTTACAGCTTACAGCTTACAGCTTACAACCCCCATCACCCCAGTTCAAACCCCTCGCGGCGGTTGAACCGGCGCAAATCGGCGGAGAGCAACGGCCGTATCCCCTCCGCCCTTTCAATCAAGCGCCGCGTCCAGGCGGTGCTGGCATCATCGGCGGAAAGCAGATCGGCGGCGGCAACGGCCGTTACCCAGCGGTAGTCGTCATGCTCCGCGCTCAGGCGGATGACCTGCTCCCCGGCCAGCGAGCAGAGATACACCACGCCGATCAGCTCATTGTCCGGCACGGCCGTGCCCCGGTAAAAATGCGTCGTGCCCAGCAGATAGTCCAGCGACACGGCCACGCCCAACTCCTCGCGCACCTCGCGGCGCACGGCCGTCTCAAAACCCTCGCCCTGGTCCACCCGCCCCGTCACACACTCCCACACCCCGGCGGCAAAATCCTTCGTCGCCGCCCGCCGCAGCAGCAAATAGCGCCCGGCCTCATCATGCAGCAGCGCCCCCACCCCGCCGAGGAAATGGCCGACGGCAGGGGGAGATTGGAGATTGGAGACTGGGGATTGGAGATTGGAGATTGGAGACTTTGGGTTTTTCGTTCTTTGTTCTTCGTTCATCGTTCCTTGTTCATCGCTCCTCGTTCCTCGTTCAAAATGCTCTCATACACAGTCTCAAAACGCGGCACGACCACGCGCCAATCATACTGCTGGGCAAACTGCTGCGCGGCTGCGCCCAGGCGGGCGCGTTCTTCCGGGTGGGTAAGCAGGTGGAGAACGGCCGTGCCCAATTCCTGCGCCGAATCCGCCAGCCAGATCTCCCGGCCGTGCTGCACCGGAAAACCTTCCGCGCCAACGGCCGTACTCACAATCGGTTTGCCGGCAGCCATCGCTTCGATCAGCTTCAGGCGCGTGCCGCTGCCCACGCGGAAAGGCATCACCACCACCCGCGCGCCGGCCAGATAGGGCTGCACCCGCTTCACCCAACCGGTCAGGGTAACGCCGGGCAGCCCGCGCAGCCTTTCCAGGCGATCATGCGGCTTTTGGCCGACAATCGCCCAGGTGGTCGACGGCCGTTGCGCCGCCACCTGCGGCCAAACTTCATCGGCAAACCACAACACGGCGTCCACGTTGGGCCGATAATCCATCTTGCCGCTGAACACAATGTCGAACGGGCGCGCATCTTTGGGGTCTAGTTGATACTGCTCCACGTCGATAGAGTTGGGGATCACGGTGATGGGCAGGGGCAGTTGGGGAACCAACGCTTGCAAATGGCGCGCATCGGCGTCGGAAACGGCCGTCACCGCATCCGCCGTCCGGCAAGCCCACGCTTCAAAACGAGCCAGCCGCCGCATCTGCACCCACGAATAAGCGGCCGCCGGCCAGCGCCGCGTATCGGCCAGATCGGTTTGCATGTTCCGCCGCTGCAATTCCGTCTCCGCATTGTGGTCATCAAACACAAGTTTGCTGCCCGGACTCACCGCGCGCACAATTTCCATGGCGCGGGCCAGTTCGATGCCCTCAACCTGCACCACATCAAACGTTTCCCGCCGCAGCAAGTCGCGCAGCTGGGCGGCAAAGGCCGGGCTGTGCAGGCGATGCTCCATATCCGGACGGCGCGTAGTAAGCATTTGCCCCAACCGCCGCCCTTTACTCCGGCGCGGCACAGGAATCGTCTCAATCCGTTGACACAACGCATAAAGCGGCGCATTAGCCGCCGGATCGGCCGATTGGTTGTCCTCTAAAAAGCTCAGCAGGGTGATGGCGTGGTGGTCGGCCAGGCCGCGAATGATGTGAAAATTGCGCAGGCTGGTTCCCTGATGGGGTGGATAGGGCAGTTGGGGTGTCAGAAGCAACAGGTTCATAGGTCATTGGTCAGAGTGGACAAATCTTGGAGATTTGTCCACTCTAGGCAATCTATCCACGATATAAGGCCAGGGTTTTAACGGCCGTTTCCCGCCAGCTAAATTTTTGCGCCTGCACCCGGCCACGAGCCGCCAGGTCGGCGGAGAGCGCGGAATCCGTCAGGACGCGCTCCAGAGCGGCGGCCCAGGCTGCGTCATCATCGGGGTCCAGCAGTAGCCCGGCAGCGCCAACCACCTCCGGCAGCGAGCCGCAGTTACTCACAATCACCGGGCAGCCGCAGTACATGGCCTCCAACGCGGGCAGACCAAAGCCTTCGTATTTGGAAGGCGTTACCAACACACCGGCGGCGTGGTAAAGATGGGCAAGCCGTTCATCATCAACGCCGCTGAGATGGCGCACCTGGTTGCGCAGTTCCAGCGCGTCGATGGCGGCAAAAATCTCGTCGTAAATCCAGCCTTTGCCGCCAACCAGAATGAGGGGAATATCAACGGCCGTTTCCCGGCGCAGTCGTTGGTAGGCGCGCAGCAGCATCGGCAGGTTTTTGCGTGGTTCCAATGTGCCCACGCAGAGGATAAAGCCCGGCGGCAGGTTGTATTGGGTGAGCGTTTGGTGAATGGCGTCGGCGGGATACGGCCGTTCATACACCGGATTCACCGCCAGAGGAATGGTCGTCACTTTTTCCGGCGGCGCGCCCAGGCGCTCGATCAGATCGCGCCGCGTCGCCTGGCTGTCGGCAGAAATATGGTCCGCCTTTTGCACCGCCCAGGCAATTTGCCCGGCATAATAACGCAAGCTCTCGGCCGTTAAAAATTCCGGGTAGAAAATAAAATTCAGATCATGGACGGTAATGATGGTGCGTTTTGCGCCGGCCGCCGGCGGGATAAAATCCGGGCTGTGCCAGACATCCAGGCGGTGGGGCAGCAGTTCGGCGGCCAGGGCCAGGCGTTCCAACCGGTGGTGGCTGGGCGTCCACAGGTTTTGGCGCTGAAAGTTAGCGGCGGATGGTGGGAGGTAGGAACGGCCGTCCTTCCGGCTGTGGAAAATCGTGTACAAATTCTCCGGGTCAACCGCCGCCAATGCCTGCACCAGATGCACCGTATATTGGCTAATCCCCCCCATCTGGTAAAAAGGCAGCCGCGCATCAATCCCAATATGCATGCCTGAATTGTAAAGGAGCGATCCGCTTTCAGCAATCACATACACGGCCGCCGCCTGCCAGATTGTTACGCGGCCCTCTTTTGCCATCAGCCCTCGGCACGTTATAATGCAGTCTCATAGTCTAAAGCATCCATAGCTTTTTCAGAGGTAACCCATGGCTAAACCTTCCGGCTCAGGCGAGTCACAAGAACTTAGAGATTTACGCCAACAAGTTGAATGGCAAGACGAAGAACGGCGCAAAGTGGGCCGCAAATTAACCGAAATCGAACAGCGCGTCCTGCTGCAAGAACGGGAAATTGCCTCCCGCGACCAGCGCATCCAGGACCTGGAAGCACACATTTCTAATCTAAGCTCGCAGCTTTCGCGGCTGCCGCAAATTGATGTGCAGTTATCGCAGTTCAAAGACGACATCGTGCAGATGATTGAGCAGTACGACCAACGCCGCGTGCAGGCACAGGCAGAAATGGAAGCGCTGCGCCGGGTTGAACACGAAAGCAACGTGCGCGAAATCGCCGATGTGCGCAAAGAGCTGCCGGCCATTCCGCGCCTCCAGCGCGACATGGAAATGCGCCAGGCAGAAGAAACCCGGCTGGCTAATCTGATCGGGCAGCAGCAAAACAAGATAACGGCCGTGGCCAACCGCGTCGACACCTGGGAAAACTCGCTTACCTTCCTCGAAGAAAAAGAAAAACAAAACACCCGCAACATCAGCGAAGCCCAGGCCAAACTGGTAGAAATCAACAAACGCTGGAGTCCCATCCACGACCGGCTAGACGTATTAACCAGCAACGTCAGCAAACTAGACATCAACATCCGCAACGTCTCCGAAGCGCAGCAAGAAATCCGCGACAGCACCAAAGGGTGGATGGAACAAATCCAAATTGGCGAATACGAACGCAACCAACGACTGGAAAGTTGGCGGCAAGTGCTGGAAGAAAACGCCAAAACCATTGAACAATTTTCCAAAGATTGGATCATGTTTTCCGACCAGTACAAAGAGGCCAAAATGGCCGTGCAAACATTGGCCCCCTGGCAGGCGCAGCTCGAACAGCAGCAGCGCGACCTGGCCGAACTGCTGCGCGTGGAACACAGCCGCCTCCAGTCGCACATGGAAAACTTCTTGTCGGAAAACGACAAAAAATGGCGCTCCTTTGAAGTAGAAATCGAGCAGCGCTGGGCCGGGTTAAACCGGCAAAGCCGCCAAATTCTGGAACAAATCACCCTGCTCGAAGAAGAGCTGAAGGTGATTGAACAAGACAAAGAAACCTTGTGGCGCGTTCAGACAGCTCAATCCGACGCCCTAAAACAATGGCCGCGCCTCTGGATGGAAGAAGTGGAAAAAGCTGTTTCCCGCAACCCCAGCCGCCGCCGCCAACCCGCCCTTGTCCCCGTTCGCGAGGAGTAAGAAGCTGCATACAGCCCCCTACTATGTACGTCATCGGAACCGCAGGCCACGTAGACCACGGAAAATCCACCCTCGTTGAGGCGCTGACCGGCATTGATCCGGACCGTCTGGCGGAGGAAAAAGAACGGGAGATGACCATCGACCTGGGCTTTGCCTGGCTGAATCTGGGCGATGGCGACGAAGTGGGCGTGGTGGATGTGCCCGGCCATCGTGATTTCATCGAAAATATGCTGGCCGGCGTGGGCGGCATTGATTTGGCCCTGTTTGTGGTGGCCGCCGACGAAGGGGTGATGCCCCAAACGCGCGAGCACCTGGCCATCCTCGATTTGCTGGACATTCAAAGCGGCGTGGTCGCCCTGACCAAAGTTGATCTGATCGATGACCCCGATTGGCTGGAACTGGTGACGCTGGACCTGCACGACGTGCTGGCCGGCACAGCTCTGGCCGACGCGCCCATCGTGCCGGTATCGGCGCGCACGGGGGCCGGATTGGACGACCTGCGCGCTGTGCTTTGGGAACGGCTCACGGCCGTTCCCCCCCGCCCCGATCTCGCCCGACCCCGTTTACCCGTTGACCGTGTATTCAGCCTGTCTGGGTTTGGCACAGTGGTCACCGGCACGTTGACCGACGGCCGTTTCCGCCTGGGCGACGCGATAGAAATCCAGCCATCCGGCCTGAAGGGGCGCATTCGCGGCCTGCAAACCCACAAAACCAAACGCGACACCGCCCGGCCCGGCAGCCGCGTCGCCATCAACCTCACCGGCATTGACCGCGATGAAGTCCGGCGCGGCGACGTTATCGCCGCCCCTGGCGTGCTCGGTTCGACCATCTTGCTAGATGTGGCCTACCGCCATCTGGCCGACGCGCCCGCCCCGTTAAAACACAACGTCGAAGTGAAATTCTTCGTCGGCGCGGCCGAAGTGTTGGCCCGCGCCCGCATTTTGGGCGTGGCGCAGATCAATCCCGGCGAAACCGGCTGGCTGCAGCTGGCTCTGGAACAGCCGGTAGCGGTAGCGCGCGGGGATCGCTTTATTTTGCGACGGCCGTCACCCGGCGCAACCCTCGGCGGCGGCAAAGTGCTGGACCCGCACCCCGGACGCCGCCATCGCCGCTTCCGCCCAGACGTGATTGCCCGGCTGCAAACCCTGGCCCAAGGCACACCCGCCGACCTGCTGCTGCAGGCGCTTTCCCGCCTGGAACCGACCACCCAGGCCAAATTGCTGCAAAGCGGCGGCATCGACAAAGAGGAAGCCACGGCCGTTCTGGCCGAATTAGAAGGCGACAACCTGATCGTGCGGCTCGACCAACAATTGATAACACAAGCCGGCTGGCAGCGATTGTTGGACAGGCTGGCGGAAATTGTGCAGCGCTACCACCACGACAACCCGCTGCGGCTCGGCGTCCCCCGCGAGGAGGCGCGCAGCCGGCTAAAATTATCCCCCGCTGTGTTCAACCCCCTGATCGACGCGGCGGCGCAGGCCGGTTTGATCGTTCCCGGCGAGACCACGCTGCGCCTGCCTACCCACGAAATCAGCTTGACGCCGGCGCAGCAAACGGCCGTTTCCGCTTTGCAGCGCCAGATGACCGCCGCCGGCATCAATTCGCCCAGCGTCAAGGAGTGCAAGACGGCCGTCGGCGACGCCGTGTATCTGGCCTTGCTGGATTTAGGCCAGCTCCGCCAGATCACCGACGATGTGGTCTACGCCGCGCCGCAGTACGAGCAGTTTAGCGGGCGGATTGTGGCGTATTTGCAGGCCAACGGCCGTATCAACGCCGCCCAGGTCCGCGACCTGCTGCAAACCAGTCGCAAATATGCCATCGCCCTACTAGAGCACCTGGACGACATCAAAGTCACCAAACGCGTCGGCGACGATCGTGTATTGATCAGCTAGAGCGAGAGCGAGAGCAAGAGGGCTGCGCCAACGCAAGGATACGCTCTATCTCTATCTCTATCTCTATCTCTAGCTCTAGCTCTAGCTCTAGCTCTAGCTCTATCTCTATCTCTAGCTCTAGCTCTATCTCTAGCTCTAGCTCTCGCTTCCCAGGAGGACCTATGCCCCAATTGTGCGTCATTCCCGGCGACGGGATTGGTCTGGAAGTTGTGCCTGCGGCAACGGCCGTTTTGCAAGCCGCCATCCCCAATCTAGAAATCATCGAAGCGGAAGCGGGTTGGACCTGCTTTCAAAAACACGGCGTTTCTGTGCCGGATAGCACCCTGGCGACCATCCGCACATGCGGCGCGGCGCTGTTTGGCGCGGTGTCGTCGCCCAGCCGCAAGGTGGCCGGGTATCGCAGCGCCATCCTGACCCTGCGACAAGAATTGGACCTGTACGCCAACATCCGGCCGGTGAAAAGCTGGCCTCACGTTTCCCCCCGCCCCGGCATCGACATGATCATTGTGCGCGAAAATACCGAAGGGCTGTACAGCGGGCGGGAGCGGGTGGAGATGGGCGAAGGGATGCAAATTGACAGCGTGGAAACGGCCGTTGCCGAACGTGTGATCACCCGCCGCGCCAGCCTTCGTATAGGAATGAGAGCATTAAACATCATGCAAACCCTCAACCGGCAAAAACTAACCATCGTCCACAAGGCCAACGTGCTGCCGCTAACCGATGGCTTGTTTCGGGACTGCGTGCGGGAAATTTTTACCGACGCGGCGCAAAGCAGCGCCGGCGTGACGGTGGACGAACTGCTGGTCGATGTGGCCGCGTTGAAAATGGTGGCCGAGCCGGAATACTTCGATGTCATTGTAACGACGAACTTGTTTGGCGACATTTTGTCGGATGCGGCGGCGTATTGGGGCGGTGGACTGGGTTTGGCGCCATCGTTGAATTGGGGCGAGGCGTGCGCCGTGGCCGAACCGGTGCATGGCTCTGCGCCGGACATTGCCGGGCAGGGCATAGCCAACCCGATGGCGGCCATTTTGAGCGCGGCGCTGCTGGCGCGCAGCGTGTGGGATTTGCCGGAAGCGGCGGAGGCGATGGAAACGGCCGTTGCCCGCGTCCTGACCCATCAACCCCATTTGCGCGGCACGATGGCTTTGGCCACGGCCGTGATTGCGGCGCTGCCCTGATGTCGGCGCGTGAAAATGGGCGACCCTTGCTTGTCCGTTACCGGGTTTGGCTGCTAGCCTGTGTTTGGACGGCGGGCTGGGTTTTTTTGCTGCCGCTTATTTCGCTGCTGGCGGGCACGGAAGCGGCCATGTACGCCGCCGTGATTGCCGGTTTCGTGTTGTATGACCAGATATTGAAGGGCTGGCGAACGCGGTTGGGGGAACGGCCGTTCCTGATTTCGCTCCTTCTCACGCTGGTTAGCGTGGTCGCGTTGGTCGTGACCTGGCAGCTTTTAACGGCCGTTTGGCTCCTCCCCACCTGCCGTCACCTGCTCATCGACAACATCGTAGACCACAGCGGCGATGAGGCATATTTTTCCCTGTGTTATAAAACCGCGCCGGACAGCAGCACGTTATTTTGGTTAGGACTGACGGCCGTGGTGACGCCGCCGTTTCTCGTTGGCATTTTTTATGCCTTTTGGGGATTGGTCTTGATGGCGCGCTGGTTAAAACGGCGGCTAAAAATGTAGATGGGACCAAGCTTGAAGATTGGTCCCATCTAACCTCGCATTTATGCCTTAATGAGAAAGCCCCAGGATAATCCCGGCAATGGTCATGTAAATGAACAAGCCGGTGGCATCAACGAGCGTACTCATAGCCGGACCAGACACAACGGTGGGGTCAATACGCAAACGGCGAGCCATCAGCGGCAGCACAGCCCCCAGGCTGTTGGCCCACACCACAATCGCAAAAATGGCCAGCGAGACGGTCAGCGCAACGCCGCTGTTGGTTCCCCACAGCAGCGCGCGGCCATAGGCTACCACCCCCATCACCAGACCTAAGAGTAAGCCGATACGCAGTTCGTGCCATAACGGCCGTAACACGCCCTTGGAATCGAATTCGCCCAGAGCAATTGCGCGGATGATCGTGCTGGTGGTCTGCGAACCGGCGTTGCCGCCGGTGCCAATTAACAAAGGAATAAAAAAGGAAAGGGCAACCACGGCTTGTAGTTCCACTTCAAAATGGCGCAGCACGCTGCCGGTGAGCGTTTCCGTGAGAAACAGGAGGAGCAGCCAGCCAATGCGCCGGCGAGCCACACCCAGAACGGGCGTATCCAGATAGGGACGATCCAATGGTTCCGTCGCGCCGAGGCGTTGGATATCTTCCGTGGCTTCATCTTCCAATACATCGACCACATCGTCGATGGTGATGACGCCAACCAGGAGACCTTCTTCATCCACCACAGGCAAAGCCAGCAGGTGATAACGCGACATGAGGCGGGCGCATTCTTCCTGATCGGTTCCCAGCGGCACATAAATCACTTCGGGGTCCATGATGTTGGCCAGGGGCGTATGTGGATCGGCGATGATGAGCTGGCGCAGGCTGACAGCGCCGCACAAACGCTTCTGCCCATCCACCACAAAAAGATAGTTGAGGTCATCGTTGTCTGGCTGCCAGTCGTGCAGGGCCTGGAGGGCGTCGTCGCGGGTCATGCGGCGGCGCAGGGCCAGAAATTCGGAGGTCATCAGGCCGCCGGCGGTGTCGTCGGGGTGGAGGAGTAACGGCCGTATATCTTCCGCGTCTTCCATGCCGGCCAACACAGCCTGAGCCAATTCCGGCTCCATGCTGCCTAACACATCCACGGCCTCGTCTGGTTCCATCTCATCGACGATGCGGCTGGCGGCCAGTGTGGGCAAGTGAGCCACCAGCTCGGCGGCTTCCATTTCGTCCATTTCGGCCAAAATATCGGCAACGTCGTCGGGTCTCATTTGCGGCAGCAGCCGCTGCTGTGCCAGATCCGTCAATTCCGAGATCAATTCAGCCTGATCCGGCGGGTAAAATTGTTCAATGATAGCCACGGCCTGAGAAACGTTCTGCGTTTCCAGAGATTGGCGTACCTGGGCTAAGATTTCTTCCAAGTTTGACTGCAACATGAGACACCTCCAGGTTTATTCCCCGGAGGCGGAAAGGGGATTTGCCAACCGGGGGGTTAAATTATTTGGTTGACAAGTGGGAGAGTCGGCTTTGTGCTCTGACTGCCAGGCTCTGATTTTTCGTTCACTATCTGCTCCATCAATAAATAAAAAGGTAACGGATACCAAATTTTGTTGGGCGACGGCCGTTTTTGCCGCCAACCAACACATGATTTTAGTCCCAAGCCCATCAGGTCGTCAACAAATTCCCTGCCCAATATTTTGGCGGCGCTGCGTAGACGAGACGAAGTGCTGCCAATCAATTACAGGTATAATGGCATGATAGCGTACAGGGAGTTTTGACGGCCGTTTTTGCGGCCAGCGCATAAAAAGGAGATTGAACATGATCCCAAAATTATCATTTGGCCGAACTGGACACATGAGTACACGAACTATATTTGGCGCGTTTGCGGTAGGATTTATACCACAGGTGGAAGCCGATCGCGTGTTGGACCTGCTGCTTTCTTACGGCATCAACCACATCGACACGGCGCACAGCTACGGTGATGCGGAACTGCGCCTTGGCCCGTGGATGAAGCGCCATCGGCAAGATTTCTTTTTGGCGACAAAGACGGAGCAGCGCACCTACCGAGGGGCCTGGGACGAACTGCGGCAGTCGTTGGAGCGAATGCACACGGACCATATCGATCTCTGGCAAATGCACCTTCTGGTGGACCCCGACGAATGGGACGTGGCTATGGGACCGGGCGGCGCGTTGGAAGCGTTTGTGGAGGCGCGCGAGCAAGGGTTGGTGCGCTATTTGGGTGTAACCGGTCATGGCGTTACGGTGGCGCAGATGCATTTACGCAGTCTGGCGCGGTTTGATTTTGATTCGGTGCTGCTGCCTTATAATTATTCGATGATGCAAAATCCACAATACGCCGCCGATTTTGCCGCGCTGACGGCCGTATGCGCCGAGCGCCATGTGGCCATCCAAACCATCAAATCGCTGGCGCGCGGATCGTGGGGCAGCAAACCGCAAACGCGCAATACCTGGTATGAACCGTTTGAGAATGAGGCGGAAATAGAAACGGCCGTTCACTGGGTACTCAATCGGCCAGACATTTTTCTCAACACGGCCGGTGATCCGGACCTGCTGCCGTTGGTGCTGGCTGCCGCATCTCGTTTCACACCAGCCAATCAGGCAGATCTGGACATGAAATTGGCGCAATTGCCAGCCGCTCCATTATTTACATAAACAAAAACAAAATTGGGCTGCAATTGCAATTCATAAAGCCCAATTACTGCTAATATAGAGGTGGTTGTCTGACAAAACCATCTATTCGCAAACCCTAACCATCCAGGCTGAGTAATGACATCTGAATCAATAGAGCAGCAATTGGCTGACTTAAAACGCGAAAATGCAGCCCTCACTGAACGTATCGCTCAGTTGAATCGGACAGAAAATACGCTTAACGCTATCCTCAAAGGCACAATTGCCGAAACGGGCTACGATTTTTTTGTATCCCTGGTGAAGCATGTGGCCACGGCGCTGCAAGCAAAATATGCCCTGATCGGTGAGTTGGTCGGTCCCAATAAAGATCAAGTCAAAACGATTGCTTTTTGGAACGACGGCGCGACCGGAGCAAACTTCGCTTACGAACTTTCCGGCAGTCCATGCGCCACAGTGATTGCCGGCGGTGTGCAGTATTATACGAATAACACCTGGCGGATGTTCCCGGAGGATAAGGGGTTAGAAAAGAAACATATTGAATGCTACATTGGGGCGCCGATGTTTGATTCCATGGGTGATCCTCTGGGCGTTTTGGTGGTGATGCACGACAACGTTTTGGAGATGGGCATCGATTCTGTGCCAATCATCAGTTTATTTGCGGCGCGGGCGGGGGCCGAATTGGCGCGTAAGCGACATGAGGAAAAGCTGCGCGAATCGGAAAGGCGTTATCGACATTTGGTGGAGCAGTCGAATGAGGTCATTTATCTGGCGTTTAACGGCCGTTTCGAGCTTGTCAATGAGCGGTTTTGCCAGTTATTCGAGGTGACCCAGGCTGAAGTATATACCGGCCAGGTACGAACGATTGATCTGGTGGCGCCGGAAAGCCGCGCTCTGTTGGAGCAGCGCAGCGAATTGATGCGGTCTGGCAAGGCGATCCCTGAGCGGTATGAATTTACGGCCCAAACGAAAAACGGCCGTAAATTTCCGGTAGAAGTCTCGGTGAGCTATGTGGATTACCAGCACGGCACGGCCGTGCAAGGGCTGCTGCGCGATCTGACCAAACGCAAACACATAGAGACCGCCGAACGAACCCAACGAGAACTGGCCGAAGCGCTGCACGAAATCGGTCTGGCGCTCAGCGCGTCGCTGGATATCGAAACCGTTCTGGACCTGCTGTTAGATCAGTTGGGGCGGGTGGTTCCGTACGATTCGGCCACGATGATTGAAGTCCGGCATGGACAAACATTCATTGTACGTGCGCGTGGGTTTGAAAAGTTTGGCATCAGCCTAGACACCTCCACTCGACCGCGGACAATGGACATCGCCGAGGCGCTGACCTGGCGAAAAATGATTCAGACGAAACGGCCGTTGATCATCCCCGACATCGAAAAAAGCGACTTGTGGCGGCCCAGCGCATCACAACCCCATGCGCGGTCTTGGGCCAGCGCCCCGGTGTTAATTGGCGGCGAAGTGGTCGCCTTTCTATCCGTTAACAAAATTCAACCTGATTTTTATTCAGAAGAATACAGCGATCGGTTGGCGGCGTTTGCGGCGCAGGCCGCGTTAGCCCTGCAAAATGCCAATCTTTTTGCCGCCGCTACCGAACGGGCCGAGGCGCTGCGAATTACCGGCGAGATTTTGCGCGCCCTGAACGCCGTTTCCAACATCCAGGATGCTTTTCCTACCCTGGTGGCCTATCTCCAAGAAGCCACCCACTGCCAGCGTGTAACACTGGCACAATTGAATGAAAATCGAGACTCGGCGACGTTTATTGCCTTGCACGATGATTTCCACGAGCTGCCAAAGCGGTTCCAATTAAGCGCGTCCGACAGTGCGGCGATGGATGATTTGGGCAACGGCCGTCCCCACATCGTCCCCAACATTCTCGACGAACAAAACTATCTCGCCGCCCAACTCCTACTGAAAGACGGCTACCATTCGTATATCGCTCTGCCGCTCATTGCCAATGACAGTGTCAAAGGCGTGTTAACGTTAAGCTGGTTGGACACGTACGGCTTCAAGGATGCTGATTTGTCCATGATCCAACAAATATCCAGCATGATTGCCCTGGGTCTGGAACGCAGCCAACTATTTGCCAAAACCCAAACACGCACCCAGGAATTAAATTTCCTCAACAAGGTCATTTCTGCCGCAGCTTCTGGCAAGCGGGAAAATGAAATTGTTGAAGTTATGTGCTCAGAGATTGCCGCTTACCTGTCTGTCTCGCACATCTCGTTGATGGAATTGGACGATGCGCTGGCAAACGGCCGTGTCACTGCCCAATACCGCAATCCGGCTCACGCCTCATTAGTAGGCAAAACCATTCCCTTGTCACCAGACAGCGTCATCATGGCCGAAATTCTCGCCGCCAAAGTGCCGCTGGCTTTCCCAATGGTCAGGGAATTGGCTTCCAGTCCAGAAATTATTTTCCTGATCGATATGTACCAACTCGTTTCCATTTTACTAGTTCCCATTACCTTACGCGGAAAAGTGATCGGCATCATGGGAATTGGATCGGAAGAAAACAGGACTTTCAGCGCGGAAGAAATTCGATTGATGCACACAATTAACGAAGAACTGGGGCGAATCATCGAAACCGCTCGTTTATATGACCAGCTTCGCAGCCATGCGGCCGAACTGGAAGAGCGCGTCGCTGAACGTACCAGCGAATTGGCGAATGCCAACGAGCAGTTAAAAGAACTAGATGCCCTAAAATCGCAATTTGTAACAGATGTGTCGCATGAGCTGCGCACCCCGGTCACAAATTTAAAGCTTTACCTGGACTTGCTAGAGCATAAAGGGGCAGATCTGCTGCCTAAATATCTACCTATTCTGCAAAAACAAGCCGACAGATTAGGCCAACTCATTCAAGACATTTTGGATCTTTCTCGGCTGGATATGCAACAAACCAACCAGCCAACTTTCACGATGGTCGACTTAAACGCCATCGTTCAAGATGTGATTTTAGCCCACCAGCCCCGCGCCGAGGTTGCTGGCTTGCGGCTGGTGTTTACGCCCTATCCCAGTTTGCCGTTGATCTTTGGCGAACATAATCAATTGGCCCAAGTGGTAACCAATTTACTGGCAAATGCAATTAACTATACAAGTCACGGACAGATCAACGTATCGACTGAATTAACAGGTAGTCAAAAACAGGTGTGTTTGATTGTGCAAGATAGCGGAGTGGGCATCCACGATGAAGATTTGGCTTATTTATTCAACCGGTTCTACCGGGGCCAAAAGGCGCGCCAGTCCAACATTCCCGGAACTGGGCTAGGATTGGCAATCGCTCACGAAATTATTCGGCTTCATGATGGGCATATTGAAGTTTACAGCGCCGTTAACCAAGGTTCTACGTTC
This sequence comes from Chloroflexota bacterium, assembly GCA_029559155.1. Lineage (GTDB taxonomy): Bacteria > Chloroflexota > Anaerolineae > Promineifilales > Promineifilaceae > Leptovillus. Next base: position 3,287 of record JAKQCM010000037.1, on the reverse strand, counting down.
CGAGTTTGTTTACCTATCCACCGTCAGTCACCAACCGCTGATTTTGACCCAGCCTGATCATTTTACCAGATTGGGATTGATGATATAGGCCCACCAATTGTTGAGAATGCCATTTGTTTTGCCGTTGATGTGTGGCATATGGCCCAACCACCAGAGGTGGTGATAGCGCATGTCGCCATTTCCCCATTCGTCGCAGTTGACACGACGGCTGGTCCCCTGAAAATCGGGGAAGTTAAACCAATCGTCACAAAGGCTGGGCACGAAACGGCCGTTTCCCCAATCATTATCCCGCTCACTATTCGGCGCGAAATGGACAGTACCACACTCGGCCAGGCCCGGATGCGACTTATCATGGCGCGAAAATCGCGCCCACAAATTCGCATCCCCGCGTTTTTGGCGATACACCTGAGCCATAATCGACTCAGCCCGATGGCCAAAACTCTCCAACATGTCACCTATGCCACGTTCATAATTAAACCCCATCACCACAAAACGCCTCTGGCTGTCGGCGTCTAGCAGCGGCGGCGCGCTACACTCGAAAGCATCGCGCCCAACCATCAAGGATTCATGGTATCCGGCATATGGAAAGCCAAACAGCCACACCTCGTCAATTTGTCCGGCGTTTACCCGCGACACAATACCAAATTTTTGCAGCAATCGTGGATAATCGAGCAAATCGGGGTGATGAAAGCCGGTACGCGAACGCCAACGAAACAGGAAAGAATCCGCATCATAGCGGAATCCATCAGCTTTAACGGGGAAATCGTCAACTTCAATTCGTTCAACCACCTGATAACGAACGTAGCCATAACTGGCGGCTTCCAGATCCGCAATGTACTGCTGGGTTAGTGCATCCGGATCGTGCCAGTGGAGAACCTCATGGAGTTTGCGCTGCCCTTCAAAAGGGATTACAGGATTATGAATAATGATCAGTACGCGCGGCTGAACGGGATCAGGTGTGTTTGGGGATAAGGCGGCGGTGGGTGAAACGGCCGTGTCCCCCCAACTTGACCACCTTTGACGAAGTTTTTCAGTCAGCTTCATGTCTTAATGATACTCCGACACAGCCAAACTGACAGCTCATTCACCTGATGAAGACATGGCCGGCACAGGCGTTTCACCCCATCCGGCAACATGGGCACGCCAGTGAACAAACATCCACACCAGCCCGACAACCACACCAAGCCAGGCTAAAACGGCCGTAACCTGCCTCACTCCCATCCCCAAAGAATCCTGAGCATACCCGGCGAAAAAAGTCGAAATCGACTGCGTCAAAGTCAAAGCTGCAAACTCAAAAGCAAAAACGCGCCCCCGAAATCGATCTGGCGTCATTATTTGAAGCAGCGCCGCGGAAAACACCCAAACCGTCCCCGTGCCCACCGTCCGCACCAATGTTCCCGTTAAATAAACCGGCAAAGTTCCAGACCGGCCCAGAATCACAATCCCCACAACCAACAATACAAAGCCAAGCGAAATCCCCATCAACATACGCTGACGCCGGTCCCCCAACCAACGACGCATCACCAGAGGTCCCAATCCGGTTCCCACCCCACTAACAATATAAATCATGCCCAAAGCAGCCGTGCCCCCATTCTCAATATGAAAAACCTGCCTGAAAATGGAATCATTTAACGGAAACACCTGCCCGGCATAGGTAACTTCCAACACATTAATCCCGCCCCAAACCAACGATCCGGCCGCTTTAACCAAAGCAATTGCCAATATAAACGGCGCCTGCCACAAATAACGAAACCCATCCACAAAATCCAGCCAACCCGTTTGTGGCAGTTCAAACGATTTTGCCACCACTGGCATCACAACCCGACTAATACACCACGCCGACACCAAAAAAGTCAGACTGTCCAGCACAAATGCCGTCCCGGCTCCCAGCGTCGCCGCAGCTATCCCCCCCAGAAAAGCCCCTACGGCCAGCATCGTGCTCCATGTCAAGCTATCCAAAGCATTCGCCGTAACCAAATCTTCCTGACTCACGACATTGGCCAAAACCGCATTTCGCGTGGGCGTAAACAATGCGCTCAGAATGAACTGAAAAACTGTCAGTAGATAAAACAGCCAGATCTGCCCCGAAGTGCGGACAAACAAAAACCCCAACACAGTCAGGGCGCGAAGCACATCAGAAATAATAAGAATCGTTCGGCGATTGAAGCGATCAGCTACCACCCCGGCCAGTGGACTGAACAAAAAGAGAGGCAAAAATCGAGCCAAAAAAAGGTAGCTTATCGCTACCCCGTTATTTGTTAATTGCGTAATGATCTCGGCCGAAGCTAATAGATTAAACCAATCCCCCAACTGGGAAACCACACTCCCCCACCACAAATACCGATACTGGCGATTATTTCTAAGGAGGAGGAGGTATTGGTGCATAACGGCCGTGAACAACCTAAAAAAAAGAGATTGGCTACTAGAGACTAAAGAATTTACAACTCTTCAATCCCCAATTTCCAATCTCATAAAAAAAGGTCTCTTGGCAATGACCTACTCTCCCAGGGGGTCGCCCCCCAAGTACCATCGGCGCTGGCGAACTTAACTTCCGGGTTCGAGATGGAGCCGGGTGTACCCTCGCCGCTCAAATCACCAAGAGACCTTCTTAAAAACAGATTTAATAAAGATCAAGTAAATGAATAAGGTAACAGGAACTATGTACGAACCAAAATTCCGAATTCTCCGTACCATGCGTATCGTAAGCCCTCGACCATTAGTACGGCTTAGCTGAGTACATTGCTGCACTTACACTTGCCGCCTATCAAGCTAGTGGTCTCCTAGCGGTCTTACTCCATAACGGATGAGGGATCTAATCTTGAGGCAAGTTTCCCGCTTAGATGCTTTCAGCGGTTATCTCTGCCAGACGTAGCTACCCAGCGATGCACCTGGCGGTACAACTGGCACACTAGAGGTCTGTCCACCCCGGTCCTCTCGTACTAGGGGCAGCCCCTCTCAAATCCCTTGCGCCCACAGCGGATAGAGACCGACCTGTCTCACGACGGTCTGAACCCAGCTCACGTACCGCTTTAATGGACGAACAGTCCAACCCTTGGGACCTTATCCAGCCCCAGGATGCGATGAGCCGACATCGAGGTGCCGAGCCTTGTCGTCGATGTGAACTCTTGGACAAGACTAGCCTGTTATCCCCGGAGTAGCTTTTATCCGGTAAGCCACGGCCCTACCACATGGAACCGTGGGATCACTAAGCCCTACTTTCGTACCTGCGCGACGTGTATGTCTTGCAGTCAAGCTCCCTTGTGCCTTTACACTCTACGGTTGGTTTC
>JAKQCM010000166.1 GCA_029559155.1 Chloroflexota bacterium | reverse complement strand
TTCTCAATTTAACCAGAAATGTGTCATGCTGAGGTCCTCCGAAGCATCCCGTTCTTCTGGTGGAGCGGAATGCTTCGCTCCGAAGACTCCGCTCAGCAAGACAGTTCAGCGTAAATTGCGAAGAAATTACCTTGTTCGCACGAATACCTGATCTCAATTGAGAATTGCTGTAGAGTTTGCTATGTAGAGCGCACAGGAGTACTATTCCTTACTTTTTTCGAGGTAAAAATTGATGCCCGTACAACCATTAACGCCAGAAAAACTTCGCCACACAGTCGATCCCAATCTCTTTACTTTTGAAACAACCGCTGAACTACCGCCCAGCACCCACATTATCGGTCAGCCGCGCGGCACGCACGCCATAGAATTTGGCATTGGCATCCAAAGCCAGGGCTACAACATCTACATTTTAGGGCCGATGGGAACCGGGCGGGCTACGGCCATTGAGCGGTTCTTGCAAGATCGCACGGCCACTCAACCTCCGCCGGAAGATTGGATTTACGTCCACAACTTTAGTTTACCCCATCAGCCGCGCGCCATTGAACTGCCGGCCGGGCAGGGCAGCGTTTTTCAGGCGCGTATGGCGGCGCTTATTGCCCGGATTAGTGAAGATTTGCCCACAGCGTTTGAAACCGAAACCTACAAAGACGCCATCCAGGCTGCCCGCAATGCGTTTGATACCCAGCAAGACGCCCTGCTGATGGCGTTGCAAGAAAAAGCAACGGCCCAGGGCTTTGGCCTGATCAAAACGGCCAGCGGCGTCACCATTGCGCCGGTGCGGCACGGCCAGCAGCTAACTCCGACCGAACTGCAAAACATGTCCCTGGCTGAACAGCAAGAGCTGGAAAACTTGCTGGAGGCATTGAGCGAAGAGTTGGAAGAAACCCTGTACCAGATTTACCAGTTGGAAACCGGTATGCGGCAGCAAATCCAGGAAATTGATCGCACCGTGGCTGAAGCGGCCGTGCAGCATCATTTTGCCGAACTGCACGAGACCTACCAGGCTCATCCAGAGGTGTTGCTCTATCTGGACGAGGTTCACCAGGATGTTTTGGACCAGATCGACGATTTTGCGCCGCAGCTAGACAGCGATGAAGAGATCAATTTGCGCCGGTATGAAGTAAATCTGGTTGTCGATAACAATAAAACGGATGGCGCGCCGGTTATTGTGGAGCAGAACCCGACGTATAACACGTTGTTTGGCCGCCTGGAATATGAAATGGAATCCGGCGTGGTGTTTACGCATTTCACCAATATCAAGGCGGGCAGTTTGCACCGGGCGAATGGCGGCTATCTGATTATGCAGGCGACGGATTTGTTGAAGAATCCGGAGGCCTGGGAAGCCTTGAAGCGCGCTTTACGCGGGCAGGAAATCCAAATTGTGCCTTATGCCACCATGGACGACACCCGCGTACTGGCCAAGTCGTTGATGCCGGAACCGATTCCGCTGAAGGTGAAAATTATCTTGATGGGCAGCATGGATGTGTATTACCTGATGTACCAGCAGGACGAGGATCTTTCGGATTTGTTTAAGGTGCGGGCTGATTTCGATTCGACGATGCTGCGTAATTCGGACAATATGCAGGAATACGCGCATTTTGTCGCCACGCGCTGCCATGAGGAAAAGCTGCGCCATTTTGACCGCACGGCCGTTGCCAAAGTCATCGAGTTTGGTTCGCGCCTGGTCAACCAGCAGACCAAGCTGTCTACCCGGTTTGGCGCGGTTACAGACCTGATCCGGGAAGCGAGCTATTGGGCGGGGGTGAACGGCCGTGCCGTCGTCACCGGCGCAGATGTCCAACAAACCCTCAACGAGCGCATCTACCGTTCCAACCGCGTCGAAGAAATTATCCAGGAAGAAATTTTGGAGGGCACGTTGTTCATCGCCACCCGCGGCGCAGTCGTCGGGCAGGTGAACGGGCTGTCGGTGATGGATATTGGCGATTACAGCTTTGGCCAGCCGGGGCGCATCACGGCGCGCACCTTCATGGGTGAAGGCGGCGTCATCCACATCGAGCGGGAAACAGAAATGTCTGGCCCCATCCACGAGAAAGGTGTGCTGACGCTGAACGGTTATCTGGGCGGCACATATGCTCAACAGCAGCCGCTGTCGCTGACCGCCAGCCTGACCTTTGAGCAAAATTACATGGGCATCGAGGGCGACAGCGCCTCTTCCACCGAATTGTACGCCCTGCTGTCCAGTCTCAGCGAGATTCCCATCAAGCAGGGGATTGGCGTGACCGGTTCGGTGAACCAACGAGGCGAGGTGCAGCCGATTGGCGGCGTGAATGAGAAGATCGAGGGCTTTTTCCGGGTGTGCTGCGCGTGCGGGTTGGATGGCGAGCAAGGGGTGATTATTCCCGCCAGCAATGTGGACTCATTGATGGTGCATGAAGATGTGGTAACGGCCGTTGCTCAGGGCAAATTCCACATCTGGCCGGTGCGCACCATCGACGAAGGCATCGAACTGCTCACCGGCATTCCGGCCGGCGAATTAGACGCCGACGGCCTCTACCCGGAGGGTACAGTCCACTATGCCGTGCAAAACCGCCTGCTGGAACTGGCTGAAGATCTGAAAACGTTTGGCAATGGGGAAGAGTAACGACCAACAAAAGGCGAGTGTCGCATCACTCGCCTTTGTCATCACCCAAACTGCTTAAAAAACCGCGCAAAAACCTCAATCGCATAATCCAACATCGCCGGCGTCAGCGACGGGTAGACGCCGATCCAAAACGTCTGATTCATCACCACATCGGTGTTTGTCAGGTCGCCCACCACGCGGTAGGGGACATCCTGGTAGGCTGGCTGCCGGGTGATGTTGCCGCTAAACAGCAGGCGCGTGGCGACCTGATTGGTTTCCAGAAAGTTAATCAGCTCATTGCGCGAAAACGGGGCGTCCGGCCGCACCGTCAACAAAAAGCCAAACCAGCTGGGGTCGCTGTCCGGCGTGGCTTCCGGCAAAATCATAAATTCCTCGAAGTCCGCCAGTCCTCTGCGCAAATGCTGCCAGTTGCGCTTGCGCGTTTCGATGAAGGCCGGCAGCTTTTGCAGCTGCGCCAGCCCAACGGCCGCTTGCATATCTGTCAGCTTCAGGTTATAGCCCACGTGCGAGTAAATGTATTTGTGATCATAGCCGTAGGGCAATGTGCCAAGCTGCCACTCGAAGCGCGTACCGCAGGTGTTGGCTTCGCCGGGGGCGCACCAGCAGTCGCGCCCCCAATCGCGGAAAGATTCCACCAGCTTTTTTAGCCGAGAATGGCGTGTCAGCACGCAGCCCCCTTCGCCCATGGTGATGTGGTGGGCCGGGTAAAAGCTGATGGTTGCCAGATGGCCGAATGTGCCGGTTAGACGGCCGTGATACGTGCTGCCCAGCGCGTCGCACTTGTCTTCGATGAGCCACAGGTTGTGGCGGTCGGCAATTTCTACCACGGTGTCCAGTTCAAATGGATTGCCCAACGTGTGGGCCACCACAATGGCTTTCGTGCGCGGCGTGATCGCCTCTTCCAGATGAGCCAGCGACAAATTGTAAGAGGGCAGGTCGATGTCCAGAAAGACGGGCGTGAGTCGATTTTGCACGATGGGATTGACCGTTGTGGGGAATCCGGCGGCGACGGTGATCACTTCGTCGCCGGGTTTGATTTGCCGTTCTTCCAGCGTGGGCGAGGTGAGGGCGGAGAGGGCCAGTAAGTTGGCCGAGGAACCGGAATTGCACAGCATGGCGTGGCGCACGCCGACGTAGCGGGCGAATTCGCGCTCGAATTGCAGGGCAAAGCGCCCGGTGGTCAGCCAGAAATCCAGCGAGGCGTCGACCAGGTGAACCATTTCATCGCCATCGAAGGAACGGCCGGAAACGGGCACGGCCGTTTCCCCGGGAATAAATGTCTTTTCAGCGAATTCGGCTTCGTAATATTCCTGTACCAGTTCGAGAATGCGCTGCCTGATTTCCTTGCTTTTGCTCATGCTTTGCTCCGCAATCGGAATGCTTTGCGTCGGTCAAAGATTCCAGATGATGCCTTTCATATCGTCATGATTGTGACCGCTTCCGCCGGAAACGCCCATGACGTTTTGCCGCCTAATTGTAACCGATAGTTGGGTTTCGCCACGCGCGGGTGGTGGCGCTCAGGGGGTGCGCAGGAAAACGGCCGTTTTCAGAAGGCCAATGATGCTTTTGGCGTCACGCAGACGGCCGTCTTGGGCCATCGTCACCAGTTCAGCCAACGGCATCGGCTGCAGCTCAATCTCCTCATCCAGATCGCCAGACAGGGGGTCGGCGTGCAGATCAGTGGCCAGATACAGGCGCATCAACTCATCGGAAACACCCGGCGACGGCCAAATTTCGCCTAAAAAGTGAAAAGATTCAGCCCGGAAGCCTGTTTCTTCGCGCAGTTCGCGCTGGGCGCACACCAGCCAATCCTCATCCCAGCCGCGTGTGCCGGCCGGTAACTCCAGAATGGTTTCGCCCAGCGCCAGCCGGTATTGGCGCAGCATCAGCACTTCCGGACCGCCAGCGCTTTCGCGCACTGGCGCCAACACCACTGCCCCCGGATGCTCGATTACGCCTTTTTTAATCCGTTCACCGGTCGCGGCTTCCAATTCATCCACCCGAAATCGCCACGAACTTCCTTGCCAGATGATGTCTGAACGTACCGTTTTCATGAGCTTCTCCTGATAACCTCCCGGATGGTTGCCGCGAGGGCTTCCATTGCGCCAGACGTCTGGGAGGTGGCCAGAGGTGGCCAATAAAATACGTGATGCATGGTAAACACCATGCATCACGTATTGTTCAGCAAATATGGGGCGCGTGTTTTATCCGCGCCGGAATGTCGATCGTTTATCGCGGCGGAATGCGAATGACCTGCCCTACGAAAATGAGCGTGGGATCGGCGATGCCATTGTAGGCGGCCAGTTCATTGGTAGTCAGGCCGTAACCGAGGGCAATGCGGAACAAATTTTCGCCGGGCTGGACAACGTGAACCTGTTCGCCGGTGGTGGGCGGTGTTGTGCCGGTGGGCGGTGTAGAACCGGCAACCGGAATGACGAGTACTTGCCCGACATCTAGCTGATTGACGTTGGCCAGGTTGTTGGCAGCGGCAATTTCCGCAGCCGGGACATTGTATTTTTGGGAAATGCTGAAAAGAGTTTCCCCGGCTTGCACGGTGTGGCTTTGTGGCCCTGTGGGGTCGACGACAGGTGTGGCCTGGGGAATGGTTTCGCCGCCTTCGGGCACGGCCGTTGCGTCGACAGGTGTTTCACCTGGCCCAGGGTAGGGCGCTATTGTAGGTTCTGGGGGGACAGGCGTGGGCACGATGATTTCCGGGGCGGTTGTGGGCACAACGACCGGGGCGGTTGTCGTGGGCACTTCTGGCTGCGGCACCGGGCGCTCGCAGGCGGATAAAACGAAGAGTAAAACTGCTGTTGCCAGTACCAACCAGAGTGGGTTGATTGTCTTTCGTTTCACGGGGATCCTCCTAACTTGCTTGTATATGGGTGGGATGGGTCGATCTTTTTCTTATGTGAAGCCATTTGGTAAACATAAAGTAGTCTACCATATGGCCTGGAGAGCGTCAAGCACTGGAGCGTTTTTTACAAGAACGGCCGTTTCGTTATAATCACTCGCTATGTTTTCCAAAACAACATCGACAGTGGGCATCAATGCCCATTTGCTTTCCGGCGAGGCCGGCTATCGCCGGGCGGGGATCCATCATTACATTGCTCAGGTGCTGCGCCACCTGCCGGTTGGCGGCGATAACCCAAAGCCGATTGTTTTTACCCGCTGCGCCGACGACCTGGCCAATCAACCGGGGCTAACCTTTGTGGGCAGCCGCTGGCCGACTGAACGGCGCAGTGTGCGTATTATCTGGGAGCAGCTTGCCTGGCCCTGGCAGGCGTGGCGGCGCAGGTTGGACCTGCTGCACAGCATGGCCTTTGTTACGCCCGTTTTGTCACCGTGCCCCGCTGTTGTCACCATCTATGATTTAAGTTTTTTGCATTTTCCAGATCGTTTTCCGCGTTTGCAGCGCTGGTACCTCACAAGCCAAACCGGGCGTTCCTGTCGCCGGGCGCGGCGAGTCATCACCATTTCCGAATCCAGCCGCCAGGATGTGCATCGTTTTTTCGGTGTGCCGTTGGCGCAGATTGCCGTGATTTATCCTGGGGTGGATGGTATGTATCGGCCCTTGCCGGCGGCGGAAGTGGCTGCTTTCCGCCAGCGGGAGCAGCTTCCCGCGCGATTTGTGTTGCACGTGGGCACGCTGCAGCCGCGCAAAAATATCCCGCTGCTGCTGGAAGCTTTTGCGCTGCTGCCCGATTCGGATGTGCACCTGGTTTTAGCCGGGGGGAAGGGCTGGCTGTTTGACGAGATTTTTCGGCGGGTGCAGGATTTGGGTCTGGAAAATCGTGTGCGTTTTACTGGCTACGTGCGGGATGAGGATTTACCGCTGTGGTATAACGCGGCCGATTTGTTTGTGTTTCCTTCGGTCTATGAGGGGTTTGGGATGCCGGTGGTAGAGGCGATGGCTTGCGGTACGCCGGTGGTGGCTTCTAACGCATCCTCCATCCCTGAGGCGACGGGTGAGGCAGGATTGTTGTTTGATCCGCAAAATGCGGCCGAATTGGCGGATCGTATGACAACCGTACTTCACGATTCGCGGTTGTCGGCTAGAATGCGGCAGCAGGGACAGGAACACGCCGCACAATTTTCGTGGGAGCAGGCAGGCCGGGAAACGGCCGTGCTGTACCGCCAGGCACTACAATCAACATGAGAAACCGCCGCATTCGCTTTGTCACAATTTTTACCGACTTAATCCTGATCAATCTGGGTTTTTTAGCGGCGTACATTGCCCGTTACAACTGGCAGTGGTTTTTGCCGGTTCCGCAGCAATTTTTTGAGCCATACGGCCGTTATCTGGGCCAACAAATTGTTTTAAACGTGCTGCTTGTGCTCACATTTTCCCAGTCACGGGTCTGGGTCAGGCGGCGGGGCGAGTTTTGGGTTGATGAGATTTCGCGGGTAGCCTATGCCACGGCTACGGCCGTTGTCCTCATGATGGCCGTCACCTTCTTTTTGCAGCCGAATGGGCCGTTTTCTCGGCTTATGTTGTTCTGGACCTTTTTGTTTGTGGTGTTGTTTGTGAGCATGGCGCGGTTGGCGCGGCGTTGGCTGCTGGCATATATGTATCGACACGGCCGTTGGGTAGACCGTGTGCTGGTCATTGGTTCCGGCGAAACCGGCCGCAGCCTCATCCGCACCTTGTTGGCTCGCCCAGACCTGGGTTATCAGGCCATCGGCTATTTGGTCGATGGCAGCAGCGAAAACAACATCGGCCTGGGACTTATCCCGCACCTGGGATCTTACCAGGAACTAGAGTCCGTCCTGAAAGAACTCCCCATCTTACACACCGTTTTCATCGCCCTGCCCGGCGAGATGCACCAGACCACAGTCCGCCTGCTGGCAATATGCGAGAAATATGGCGTGCGCGCCCAGGCCGTGCCCGACTTGCTGCAAATCAGCCTGCACCGCGTAGAATTCACCAATATGGGCGGCATTCCCATTTTAGGCGTCCGCGAAATGAGCATCAACCGCTTCGAGCGACTGCTGAAACGCGTGATGGATCTGGCGATCCTGGTAGTTTTAGCCATTCCTTCTTTACTGGTGGGCTTGGTTGTGGCAGCGGCGATTAAACTAGATTCGCCAGGACCAGTCATCTATTCCGGCGTGCGTGTTGGGCGCAGCGACAAATTATTTAAGATGTACAAATTTCGTTCGATGGTGATCGACGCCGAACGGCAAAAGGAAGCCTTGCAAGCATTGAATGAGGCCGACGGTCCATTGTTCAAAATCAAAGACGATCCGCGCCTGACACGGGTCGGCCGGTTTATCCGGCGCACCAGCCTGGACGAATTGCCCCAATTATTTAATGTCTTGCAGGGCACGATGAGTCTGGTTGGGCCGCGGCCTCCCTTGCCAGAAGAAGTGGAGCAATATAAACCCTGGCACCGGCAGCGACTGGCGGTCATTGGCGGCCTGACCGGTTTGTGGCAGGTTAGCGGGCGCGCGGACCTGACCTTTGATGAATTATGCTTGCTGGATATTTATTACATCGAGAACTGGTCGCTTTCCCTGGATATCCGCATTTTGTTGCAAACAGTTCCCCACATGTTGTTTGGGCGGGGCGCATATTAATTACTGGTGTTGCGCGGTTCCTCTGGTGGAAAACCTGAGGATTTTGCTGAAAGAGGGTCGTTTTCCAGAGGTCAATTAAACCTTTTGGGGTTGGGATGCGTAACAGCAGTTAATTATGCTTCATCATCCGGCGCAGCCGGTTGATCCATGCGTAGGATTTCGCCGTGGATGTTGATGATGATGCGAAAGCCGAGCATGCCCAACATATTTCGTGCCTGTTCGGGGATACCCTGGTCGATGATCTGGTTCATGTCGATGTTGCGTAGAGAGGCGTCGATGGCTGCTTTGGTAAACAGATCGTCTTTGCCCATCATATTGAGCATTTGTTCCACAGCCATGTCTTTATTGTTTTCTAGCTGCTGCAAAAAAACGCCCAAAACCTGACGATCAACTTCTTCCGAGTCGATGTGCCGCAGGAAACCGTCGTCGTCGATGACGTAATGAGCCTCCCCGCCGATGAATCTGACTTCTGCGAGTTGTTCTGCTTCGTCGTATACAAGGCCGGAGAATAGTGCTTGTCTTGCCATTGGGGTCACTTGTCCTTTGTTGTTTGGGCAAGATGGTGCGTATCTTGTCCTTAAGCGTTTGGTTCCCTCAAATCATACAAAGTTCCGCGCGGTTGACAAAGGCGTAATTCATGTAATGTTAAGCAATTTTTTGACCAACCGGTGACGGTTGCGGGTGTTTATGAGGGCAAATTAGGTAATCCGTGCAGGGCAATAGGCGTATGGTATAATCGTCGCTTGGTTGATTTTCGGGAAGAGACGACCAGATTCTGACTAAAAGGTAACGATCTTTGTTTAGACCATTAGATTGGCTGTTAGGCCTTTTTTCATTAGATATAGGCATCGACTTGGGCACGGCCAATACCCTGGTTTACATTCGTGACAAGGGGATTGTGATTAACGAGCCTTCGTGGGTGGCCATCAACAAAAGGACAAGACGGCCGTTAGCCATTGGCGCCGAAGCACGGGAAATGGTTGGCCGGACACCTGGCGATATTGTGGCCATACGGCCGTTACGCGATGGCGTGATCTCCGAATTCGAGATTACCGAAGCCATGCTCAAATACTTCATCGACAAAGCCCACGAGCAGATGATTGTGCCCTTTCCGCGGCCGCGGGTGGTTGTGGGTATTCCCAGCGGCGTTACCGAAGTGGAAAAGCGGGCTGTTTATGACGCCACCATCTCCGCCGGCGCGCGAGAAGCATTCCTGATCGAAGAACCCATGGCCGCGGCCATCGGCGCAGGATTGCCCATCATCGAATCGCGGGGCAGCATGATTGTAGACATCGGCGGCGGCACCACCGAAGTGGCGATTTTTGCCATGGGCGGCATTGTCGTCAGCCGCTCCATCCGCGTCGCCGGCGATGAAATGGATGAAGACATCATCCAATATGTGCGCAGCAAATATAACCTGCTGATTGGCGAGCGTATGGCCGAGCGGGTAAAAATTGGCATTGGCTCCGCCTTCTCGCTGCCCGAAGAGCGCACAATGACTGTGCGCGGGCGAAACCTTATCAATGGCCTGCCGCAATCTGTGGAGATCAGCAGCATTGAGCTGCGCGAGGCGATGGGGCCATCTATCAACATCATCGTGGATACTGTGCGCGATGCGCTGGACGATACGCCGCCGGAATTGGTGGCCGACTTGATGGAAGTGGGGGTGTGTCTGGCCGGCGGCGGGGCGCAAATCCGCGGCCTGGCTGAACGCCTGGAAGATATGGTAAAGATGCGTGTGTGGGTGGCGGAAGATTCCATGACTTGCGTAGCGCGAGGCGCTGGCCGGGTATTGGAAGACCTGAATAATTATTCTCGCGTCCTGGTTGGCACAAATCGAGGCAGCACCCACCATTAAGAGCGATGAATAGGAACGAGGAACAGGGAATTGCATGCCCAAGGTTCGTCGTTGATTGCTCATCGTTCACTGCTCGTCGTTTAGCATGAACCTTAATGATGCACCAAAGCGGATCCGTTGGATTACGGTGGTTTTTCTTGTGGGGACAGCGGTGCTGCTGTCTATTCTGGATGCCACCGGTAATTTAGATACGGCGTTTGGCGTATTGCGTGATCCGTTTACGGCCGTTCTCAACCTCACCTCCGGCGGCGCAGATACAGTTGCCGGGGCGTTGTCTGGCCCGCGTGATCTACAATCAGCCCGCGAAGAGATCGCCCTGCTGCAATCCCAAGTAGATAATTTGGAACGTGAAAATCAACAGCTCCGCGAAATTCAGGGCGAATACCAACTGTTGTTAGACCTCTTTAACCGCGCCCGCCAAACCCCTGAGTACACCCGACAAACCGCTTCCGTGATTGGCCGAGATACCAGCCCGGCCATTCGCAGCATCATCATCGACAAAGGCTCCGATGATGGCGTGCGCGTGGGCATGCCGGTGGAAAGCGCGCGCGGGCTGGTGGGGCGCATCTTCCGCACCACCGGACGCAGCGCTCAGGTAGCGTTGATTACCGATAACGCCAGCGCCGTACCTGCCCGCCTGGTAAATTCGCGGGCGGCTGGCCTGCTGCGCGGCGGCGAATTGGGTGGTTCGCTGTTGATGGATTGGATCGATCTCAAATATCAGGTGGAAGTGGGCGAAGTGGCCCTGACCTCCGGCTTGGGTGGTGAATTTCCCCCCGGTATTGTGATCGGCCGGGTGATTGAGGTGGATCGCAGTGAGGCGGAATTGTCGCAGCGGGCGTTGGTGCAGCCGGCGACTGATTTCGACGCGTTGGAAATGGTTTTTGTGATTACGAACTTTCAGCCGTTGAATGTGGATGTGTTTACCAATCCACCGGGGAATTGACCATGCGCTCGACGGTGTATGTGGCGATTCCCGTGATGCTGCTGCTGGCAGTGCTGCAAACGGCCGTGCTGCCCCGTTTTCCCATTCTTGGCCTGACGCCGCTGCTGCCTTTGCTGGTGGTCATATCCTGGACCTTGTTACACGGCCTGGAGGAGGGGCTGGTCTGGGGGTTTACCGCCGGTTTGGCCATGGATTTGTTTTCAATCGGGCCATTAGGCGCGACGGCGCTGGCGTATATGACGGCCGTTTTGGCTGTTGCCGGCCTTGTGCGGGCGCTGCCGGAAAACCGCTTTTTCATTCCGGTGGTCGTGGCGGCCTTGGGCAGCGCTGTGTATTTAATCGTTTACCTGCTTTTTGTGCGACTTCTAGGATTTTTGCCGTCGGCGGAAACGGCCGTAACCCTGGCCCCCATCATTTTGTTAAACGCCGGGTTTATGCTGCCCATTTATTGGCTCATCTACACCATCGATCGTTGGGCATTCCCCCGCCGAGTCGAATTTTAAAGAGGTAACTCACTATGTCTCGCATGGGTTGGGAACGTGTAGAAGAACTAGAAGAACAAGAAAAAGAAGATGTAGGGCTGCGCGGCCGTCTTTATTTCCTGCGCGCCCTCGTTGTCATCATCCTGAGTTTGCTGCTTTACCGCGTCTACTGGCTGCAAAAATATCGCGGCCCAGACCTGCAAACGCTGGCGCAAGACAATCAGCTCGCCATACTCCAAACCGACGCCCCCCGCGGTGTAATTTTTGACCGTCACGGTGATTTATTAGCCATCAATCAACCCAGCTATAACGTCACCATCACCCCCGCCTTTTTGCCCGACGATCCGGCCGAAAGAGAAGCCGTCTTTGCGCGGCTTTCCTTGCTCACCGGCGTCCCGGTGACCAACACATTACAACAACAAACCCTCATCGAATCGGCCAATCCGGAGCTGGTGAACACCTATACCCGCCTCGCCAACATCTATGGCGCCAATGTGCAAGAGACGTTAGATCAGGCGGGTATTGTGGAACAGCTTCCCAACAGCATTGAAGCAATCTGGCGGGAAAACAGCTTTGCCCAATATCTGCCGGCCACAATTGCCGCCAATGTCCCGGTAACGCTGGCCTATACCATCGAACAGGAAAGCATCTTCCTCCCTGGCGTGCGCGTTCTGCAAAATCCACTGCGTTACTACCCTTCCAGCGAACTCACCTCGCACATTATCGGCTTTATGGGCCCCATCCCCAATCAGGGTTGGATCGATCAGTTTGGTTACGAGCGGGACGATCGTGTGGGGTGGTCGGGGTTGGAATCTTCGATGGAGATTGAGTTGGCTGGCAAAAAAGGCCAGCGCCAGATCGAACAGGATTGGACCGGGCGGGAAGTGCGGCAGCTAGGTGTGGCCGAAGAGCCACAGGCCGGGCTAAACCTTCACCTTACACTCGATCTGGAACTACAACGTCAGGCCGCCGAAATTTTAAAACAATACATGGAAGCTGACGCTGAAACGGTGCGTATTGATACAATCACCGGGCAGCGTTCTTTTGCTGAAATTGAGCAAGGGGTGGTTGTAGCCCTCAATCCGCAAACGGGCGAAGTATTGGCGATGGTCAATTTTCCCACCTTTGATAACAATCGGTTCGCGACAGAAGTTCCGGTGGATTATTATCTGGGGTTGGCACGCAACGATTACACGCCGCTGGTGAATCATGCCATTAGCGGGACGTATCCGCCTGGCTCTACGTTTAAGATTGTGCCGGCGGCCGGCGCACTGCAAGAGGGCGTCGTGTCACCTTCGCGCCTGTTGGAAGACCCAGGCCAGATCGAAATTCCAAACCGGTTTGCGCCGGATGATCCCGGCCGTTCGCAAATTTTTGTGTGTTGGAACAGAGCCG
>JAKQCM010000016.1 GCA_029559155.1 Chloroflexota bacterium | reverse complement strand
GCGCGCCACCGGCGACATGGCCGCTAAACTGCTGCCCGTTGTCGATGATTTCCAACGCGCTATGGAAACTGTGCCCGAAACCATCAGCAGCGACACCTGGTTTGAAGGCATTCAACTCGTCCACCGCAAGCTAACCACCATTCTGGAAAGCATGAACGTCAAAGCTATCGAAGCAGTGGGGCAGCCATTCGACCCCAACTGCCACGAAGCCATCATGCAAGAGCCATCAGACGACCATGAAAGCGGGACAGTCACCCGCGAATTACAAAAAGGGTACATGCTAGGCGACCGTGTGATACGGCCGTCACTCGTATACGTAGCCGAATAATTAATCCAATCGAGCGAGGAAACACAACAATGGGCAAAATAATAGGTATCGACTTAGGCACAACCAACTCTGTAGCCGCCGTCATGGAAGGCGGAGAAGCCACCGTCATCCCCAGCGCAGAAGGCAACCGCCTGTTCCCCTCCATCGTCGCCGTCAATCCCAAAACCGGCGAACGACTGGTCGGCCAGGTCGCCAAACGCCAGGCAGTCATCAACCCCCAAAACACAATTTACTCTGTAAAACGTTTCATGGGGCGCAAATTCGACGATCCCGTCGTGCAGCGCGCCATCAAATACGTCCCATATGGCGTCCACAAAGCGCCCAACGGCGACATCCGCGTCTCCATGGCCGAACGCGAATATTCCCCGCCAGAAGTTTCGGCCATGATCTTGCAAAAAATCAAGACCGACGCCGAAGCCTACCTGGGACAACCTGTCACCCAGGCGGTCATCACCGTGCCCGCCTACTTCAACGACAGCCAGCGGCAGGCCACCAAAGACGCCGGCAAAATTGCCGGCCTGGAAGTGCTGCGCATCGTCAACGAACCAACCGCTTCCTCCCTGGCCTACGGCATCGGCAGCGACAAAGACGAAATGATCGCCGTCTATGACCTTGGCGGCGGCACCTTCGACATCTCCATTTTGGAAGTCGGCGACGGCGTTTTTGAAGTCAAATCCACCAACGGTGACACTTTCCTTGGCGGCGACGATTTCGACCAGAAAATCATTGATTGGGCCGCCGAACAATTCAAAATGGATCAGGGCATCGATTTGCGCACCGACCGTCAGGCCTTGCAGCGTCTGAAGGAAGCGGCCGAAAAAGCCAAAATCGAGCTTTCCACCACCATGCAGTCCGAGTTGAACCTGCCCTACATCACAGCCGACGCCACGGGGCCAAAACATCTGAACCTTACCCTGACCCGCGCCAAATTGGAGCAGCTCACCGAAGATTTGATCAAACGCTCCATCGAACCGTGCCGCCAGGCATTAAAAGACGCCGGACTCACCACGGCCGAAATTGGCGAAGTTGTGTTGGTCGGTGGCATGACCCGTATGCCGGCCATCCAAGAAGCCGTCAAGAAATTCTTCGGCAAAGAACCGCACAAAGGCGTCAACCCTGACGAGGTTGTGGGGATTGGCGCGGCCATTCAAGCCGGCGTTCTGGGCGGCGATGTCAAAGACGTCCTGCTGTTGGATGTGACCCCGCTGACCCTGAGCATTGAAACATTAGGCGGTGTGGCTACTCCGTTGATCGAACGTAACACCACCATTCCTACCCGTAAAAGTCAGGTCTTTTCCACGGCCGCAGACATGCAAACCCAGGTAGAAATTCACGTCACGCAAGGCGAGCGCCCGATGGCCGCAGACAATAAAAGCCTGGGACGCTTTATTTTGGATGGCATTCCGCCCGCGCCGCGTGGCGTGCCGCAAATCGAAGTAACCTTCGACATCAACGCCGACGGTATTTTAAATGTAACGGCGAAGGACAAAGCAACCGGTCGGGAACAAGCCATGCAGATCATTCCATCCAGCGGCTTACAAGACAAAGAAATCGACCAGATGGTGCGCGACGCAGAATCTCATGCGGCTGAAGATGCCCGGCGTAAAGAGGAAGTGGAAGCGCGCAACATGGCCGATTCGGCCGTCTACACCGCCGAGAAGTTCCTGAGCGACAATGCCGCCAGCATACCGGACGCACAGAAAACGGCCGTGCAAACCCACATCGACGCCGTCAAATCCGCCATGTCCGGCGGTGACGCCGCATCCATGAAAGACACCGCCGCCAAGCTGCAAAATGCCCTCCAACAAGCCGGTGCGGCCATGTACCAGCAAGCTGGCCCACAAGGCGGCCCTGACGGCGGCAGTGGACCAACCGGTGGCCCGACTGGTCCCGACGAAGATGTGATCGAAGGCGAATTCAGCGAATAAGATATAAATTCTTCCGGTTCTGGGCTGGCATCCATGCCAACCCAGAACCAGGATGAGTACTGCCTATGGCTACTAAACGAGACTATTACGAAGTGTTGGGTGTTGCCCGCAATGCCAACAAAGACGAACTCAAGAAAGCGTATCGTCGGCTGGCGCGCCAATACCACCCAGACGTCAACAGCGAAGCAGACGCCAGCGAGCGCTTCAAAGAAATTAACGAAGCCTACGAAATGCTGTCTGATGAAAACATGCGCGCCCGATATGATCGCTTTGGTCACGCCGGTGTGGAAAATGGCGCCGGGGGATTCTCGGGCGGATTTGACGGTGGGTTTGGCAGCGTTGCCGACATATTCGAAGAGTTTTTTGGCGGCGCATTCAGCGGCGGCGGCAGCGGCCGTCGGCGGCGGCGCGGCCCAAGACGCGGCGCCGATTTACGCTACGACCTGAAAATCTCGTTCGAGGAAGCCGTTTTTGGCGTAGAAAAAGATATCGACGTTACCCGCCCGGCCATCTGCCCATCTTGCAGCGGTTCCGGCGCAGAACCGGGCAGCCAGCCAAAAGGCTGCCCAACCTGCAATGGTTCCGGTGAAGTGCGCCGTGTACAGCAATCCATTCTCGGCTCCTTTGTCAATGTCGCCACCTGCCCCACCTGCCAGGGGACTGGCGAAGTGATCGAAACACCATGCCAGACGTGCCACGGCCGTAAACAAGTCCAGGAAACACGCAACCTGAAAGTTAAAATTCCCGCCGGCGTGGATAACGACACCCAAATTCGCCTGACAAACGAAGGCGCGCCAGGAGTTGATGGCGGCCCGCCGGGAAACCTGTTCGTCGTCATTCGTGTCTTAGAGCACAAAATCTACGAACGCCGTGGCGACGATATCTGGATTGATCTGGAAATCAATGTAGCCCAGGCGGCTTTAGGCGATGAGATACACGTCCCCACCATTGACGGAGAGGAAAAACTATCTGTGCCGCCCGGTACTGAATCCGGTAAAGTTTTCCGGCTGAAGGGCAAGGGTGTGCCGCACCTGGACCGCAGCGGGCGAGGCGCTGATGTTGGACGTGGCGATCAGCACGTGCTGATTCATGTCTCTATTCCCAAGAAATTAAGCGAAGAACAGCGTGATCTGTTTGAAAAACTAGCCCGTACGCTGGGCAAAGAAGTAGTGCCCCAGCGAGAAAAAGGGATTTTTAGCCAGTTGAAGGATGCGCTGGGATTATAGAAGTGTTTAAGCGGTCAAGTGTTCCGGCACGCTGGCTTCTTAGGCGATTTCCCCTATTCACCTGGAAACAACTATGTATTGGTTAGAAGTTAGTGTGATTACCGATGGCGAAGGGGCGGAAGCGATTGCTGAAGAGCTACGGCCGTTTGCCTATAACGATGGCGTGGTGCTGGAACAACTTGGGGACATGAACAACCTGGACCCAGAAGCCTTGGACCCGGCCGTCACTGTAAAAATCTATCTGCCGGAAGATGAAGACACACCCGATGTGCGCCGCCAGATTGAAGAGCTTCTGTACCAGTACGGCCGTCTCTATCCCCTACCCCCGCCAACCTTCCGCAAACTGCAAGAAGAAGATTGGGCCAACGCCTGGAAAAACCATTACCACCCCTTTCGCATTGGCCAGCATTTGTGGATTCAACCCAGTTGGGAAGAATCCACCGTCAGCGCCGATCCAGAGGTAGAAGGACTTCGCGCCGACGACATCGTCATCACCCTGGACCCGGGGATGGCTTTTGGCACAGGCCTGCATCCTACCACCCAGATGTGTTTACAAGCGCTAGAACAAATTGTAACGCCCGGCCAAACCGTTCTGGATGTGGGAACCGGCTCCGGCATTCTGGCCATTGCCGCTGCCAAATTAGGCGCCAGCGACCTGTTGGGCGTAGACACCGATGACCTGGCCGTGCGCGCGGCGGCCGATAATGCGGCGAAAAATGAGGTAACGGCCGTTACCACCATTCGCCAGGGCACCTTAGCCGATGTCACCAGACGCGGTTGGGATGTCGTGGTTGTCAACATTCTGGCGCCGGTAATCGTAACCCTCCTGAACGAGTATGACCTGCTGGCATACGTGGGCGAAGGCGGCAACCTGATTCTAAGCGGCATTATTGATGAACAGGCAGAAGATGTGGAAACGGCCGTACACAATGCCGGCGGCTACGTACACCAAAAACTACAAATCCGCGACTGGGTAAGCTACATCATCCGCCAGCGATAACCAGCCACAAGCCGCCACCTATCAAACGTAAAAAACGCCACAACCGCAGTTGTGGCGTTTTATTTTTAGTAAGACAAACCGGCCATCATTCAGAAGCCGATAGGCATGTGGCAAAGCTTAAACGTTTATTTCTTCGCTGGCTGGGACGGCGCTGCAGATGTCGCCCGATTCCGATGATACCGGTAATTGATTCGCCCACGACTCAAGTCATACGGCGTCATCTCCAGGCGAACCCGATCTCCCAACAAAATGCGAATGTAATACTTCCGCATCCGCCCAG
The DNA here is from genome assembly GCA_029559155.1 of Chloroflexota bacterium. Lineage (GTDB taxonomy): Bacteria > Chloroflexota > Anaerolineae > Promineifilales > Promineifilaceae > Leptovillus. The sequence goes on along the minus strand of JAKQCM010000016.1, from coordinate 11,817 downwards.
AGAGATAAGCCAACACCTTGTGACCGTTATCCAACTCCACCATAAACTGCGTATTAGGCAGCAACTCTACCACGGTTCCTTCAACTTCTAATTTATCGTTTTTGGCCATATTCCTCTCTAATTACTCTTCCTCACTAGACCCAACTGCATCCTCAGCCATCGACACGCCTTCAGCCACGGCCGCTTCGGCAGAAGCCACAGCCTCATCGTCAACAGCTTCAGCCTGAGCCATATGCTGTGCCATCCACTCAATTTGCTCCTGAGCAGTCACAGCTTTCAAACTCAAACCAATGCGTTGGCGCGTAGAATCAATGCTGACAATGCGCAGCAAATGCGTCTCGCCTTCTTTAACAACTTCACCAACGTTCTCGACATTGGTCCGCGAAAGCTGAGAAACATGCAGCAGGCCCTCGATCCCCGGTTCGATTTCAGCGAAAGCGCCGTAATCCAAAATACGGGTAACCTTACCTTCTACCAACTGGTTTAATTGATACCGCTGCTCAACAGAATCCCAAGGATTCGCCATCACCTGCTTACGGCTCAGGCTAATGCGTTGTTCCGCGCGGTCCAGTTTCAAAACAACTACTTCGATCTCGTCGCCAACCTTCACCACTTCACGTGGATGGTCAATGCGATGCCAGGCAAGTTCGGAAATATGAACCAGACCATCAGCGCCGCCCAGGTCGACAAAAACGCCAAAGTCACGCAGGCCGCTGATGGTACCTGTAAGGACATCTCCTTCCTTGAGGTTTTCCAACAGTTCGCCTTTGCGTTTTTCTTCCCACTCTTTCTGAGCATCACGCTGCGAGAGAACCAACCGCCGACGGCGACGATCAACTTCGATCACTTTCATGGGCAATTTTTCGCCCCGAAGCTTAGCCAGACGCTGCTGCCGCTTCCGATCGCTCATTCCGGGCGTTAAATCGGTCAGATGAGACGCCGGCACAAAACCACGCAAACGGCCGAAAGGCACAATCGCCCCGCCCTTGTTGTAACCAATGATTTCGCATTCTAAAATCTGACCACTTTCCATCATGGCTTCGGCGTCGATCCAATCCTGATTAAGCTGAGCCATGTGGATAGAAACTATCACACTATCTGGCTGATCGTTGTTAACGACATAAACCGGAATTTCATCATTGACTTGCAATGCTGCCCGATCTTCGTCTGTTAACTTGCTTAAATCAGATGGCTGGACCAAGCCATCACGCTTTGTGCCTAGATCAATGATGACGCCTTGCGAATTAATGGCGACAATGATCCCTTTACGAATATCACCCACTTCCGGGAGTTCGTAATCATGCTGATCTAGTAATGCTTGTAATAAGTTTGTATCTTCACTCGACATACGTAATGATCTCTTCCAAATAGGATTGTAATTCAAGAAAAAAACTCGGCCGTTACCCAAAATTTTTGAAGGGACACGGCCGAGTTAGAAAGTTCGTAACTCAATTGTACCGCTGTTCGAGCGTCATTAAGTAAACTAAAAGACTTTACTTAAACATAAGCCTCAGAGGAGATAGCGGAAACAATGCTGCTTCGTTTACCTCTCTATATACTTTACACTTTGTAAAGCGCCTTCCCAACAGTTACTCAGCCTATGGCAACCTAGCCCACAAATTATAGCCACTCCCCCAGGGCTTGTCAAAGAGTTTAGCACATTAAACGTTGATTAGTGTATTCTGAATGATACCTATACCTTCGACTTCACATTCTACAACGTCGCCGGGAGCGAGATATTCTGGTGGTTGGCGAGCAAAGCCTACGCCGCTGGGCGTGCCGGTGGCGATGATGTCGCCGGGCAGCAGGGTCATGCCACGGGACAGGTGGTAGATGATGGTGGGGATGTTAAAAATCATATAGCGGGTGTTGCTGGCCTGTTTGGTGACGCCATTGACGCGGCTGGTGATGGCCAGGTTTTGGGGATCGCGCAGATCGTGGGGGGTAACGATCCACGGTCCCATGGGGCAGCTTCCATCCAGGCTTTTGCCTTTGAAGTATTGTTTGTGTTGTGATTGCAGGTCGCGGGCGCTGATGTCGTTGATGATGGTGTAGCCGAAAACGTAGGTCATGGCTTCTTCCGGGGATATGTTTTTGCCGCGACGGCCGATGATGAAAGCCATTTCTGCTTCCCAGTCGATGCGGGTAGACACGGCCGTATCAAAAGGAATCGTGGCGTATGGGCCGTTAACGGCCGTTGTCGCCTTGGTAAACACAATGGGAAAATCCGGTATCTGGGTCGTCTGTCCACGCGCAGTATAAGATTCCTCGACATGTTCCACATAATTGAGACCCAGGCACATCACGTTCCGGCGCGGGTTGGGAATGGGCGCGAGAAGGGTTATGTCGGTTAACGGCCGTGTGACAGCCGCTTCAGCCACATAAGCCTCGGCTTCTGCCCAAACAGTTTCTCCGGCATCAATAAACCCCACCATATCTGGCGCGAAATGCGCCAGATCGATCACCGCCTGATCGCGCACGGCGCCCAGGCGGCTCTCGCCGGCAAATTCATACGTTACAAGTTTCATGGCCAAATTTGTCCTTCGTTTCAGAATTGCCCATCAACGCCGACCGACGATGGCGCCCAACCCTCGACCAACCCAAACTTCTTCCTGAAATGCGGGATTACTGGCCGATGCCACAAAATAAGTGACGCCTTGCACGGTGGGTCGAGACTGCAACGCCTGCCAAAATTCAATATACTGCTTACCTTTCATATAAACGGGCGTGCCGCCCTTGTTATTGCTCGCTTCTGTCACCCATATTGGCTTATAACGAAAGCGGGAAATGTAATCATTCAACACATCCAGGCTCCAGGCCATCGGATACACATTTGACCAGTACAGATGGACGCCCAGTCCGTCAGCCGCTTCCACAGCCTCCCGGCTGGATTCCACAAACTGGATGTGATCGTGCTTCAGGCCGTTGACCGCGCTGCCCGGCGATAGGCCAGGATACAAAAAGCGCACGCCCGGCAGCGCCTGCCGGTACAGTTGAAGCAGTTCCAACCACCAGCGGTTGAAGGCCGCGCCATCGGCCCAGGAGGTAAACAACCCCTCTGGGCGTATGTTTGGCTCGTTGTGCAATTCCACCACGACGTCTTTACCCGCCAGCAGCGCGAGGGTGCGCTGCACATCTCCCAACGTATCGTTGAGGAATTGGTGCGGGCTGATGTTGCGGCCGCCAAAATCCAAAAAGGCGCGCACAACCCATTCGGCATCCGGGTGATTGGCAACCAGTTTGCGAATTCCCACCGGATTGTGAAAAGACAGCAACTTAACCATGCCAGGGCGCAAATCAATAAATTCTTGCACCTCGGCATCACTGATGTCTGGATCGGCAGAGGCGTGGAGACCAATGCGAGCATGGCCGAGTGGTTCCGGGTCGGGGTTGACAACAGGAGGGGAGCCAGGGCTGGGAGCGACGCTGCCAAACGGTTTTTGCAGAATGTTGTCGTCTACGCGAACAGGCGTGTATTCACCCTGAGGCGACCCGGTAACAATCATGGGCGCATTGGCCGGGACAAACCCTTTGTTTTCCGCGTTGCGCCGAGGTTCGGCGCGCAGGTTGATGCCATATGGACCGGCAACGGCCGTTTCCCCCGAAACCACAATTTGCGAACTAAACGCCCAACCCGGCGTGGTATCGTGCGTAGGAACTGGCGGCGGCGGGGCCGGCGCTTCGGGCAGCGGCTCCGGTTGTTCAACCGGGGGCAAGGCAGCCGGAATATCTTTGACATCCGTTCGATTGGCCTGGACTGGTGTATATTCGCCGCGCGCTTTGCCGGCAACCGTCGCCCGCGCGCCTTCGACCAACGTACCTAAAAGCGCGCCGGTTACGTTTGGTTTTGCCCGCAAATTTGTGCCAAAACGCCCGGATATGGCCGATTGGCCATCTATTACCAGATTTTTAGTCCAGGCCCACCCCAACAGCAAATTGGCTGCCGGTGGTTGGGGCGGCGGGGTAACAATCGGCGGCACATTGGGAATGTTCACCGGTCCCATAAAATCGCTAAGGCGCACACGGACCGGCAGATATTCCCCTTTTTGTCCACCCAGAACAGAAATTGTGCTGCCGCCCTTCACCAGGCCCATATTGGGGGCGCTGCGTTCCGGCGCTGTGCGTAAATTGATGCCATATTGCCCGACAACGGCTTGATTGTTTGTTTGGGTAAGATAAGCCGCAAAAGCCCACCCATCAACCTGCTGTGGGTCGCTGGCGGGCGGCGGCACAACGGGGGTTGGCGGCGCTGGTTGGGCATTGCTTAGAGCGGCCGTCGGCACTTGCACCGGCAGATAACTGCCTCGTTTGTCGCCGGTGATGATCATAATGGTTCCGGCTGGAACCAGGTCGATGGCTGCGCCATTGACACTGGGTGTGCTGCGCAAGTTGATGCCGCCGGCGTTGGCTTGCGCCAGATCGCCCATCGTCGTCACGCCATCCGCAAAGGCCCAACCGGCGGTGTAGGGGCCGGCGGGACGCACAAAGCCCAGCAGGGGCAGTAAGAATGGAGTTGGATCGATGATGTTGCTGGGCCAGTTTCCCTGGGTTTCGCCTTCGTGTTTGAGTGTAAGGTGCAGGTGGGAACCGAAACTGTTGCCGGTATTGTCGGCGCGGCCAATGAGTGCGCCGCCTTCGACAACCTGCCCGGCCGTTACGCTGACTTCGTTGAGATGGGCGTAAATGGTTTCATAGCCGTTGGCGTGTTGGATGCGGACGTGACGGCCGTAATTATGACCATTCGGGTCGGTGCGCACCATTTTGATGGTTCCGGGGGCCACGGCGAACACTTTGGTTCCCGTGGGCGCCATAATGTCGATGCCTTCGTGGCCGGGCAGGCCAAATTGGGCGTAATTCTGTGGATTGGCAGCGAAATATTGGTTGATGCTGCGAAATTCGGTAGGCCAGGCTGTGAAGCGAAAGTCACTCATTGCATACTCCTTTAACTCTGATCAACACGACGACAGCTTATCTTGGGTAGGCCTAATGTTACGGCGTAACAGTCAAGTCGTCAAAGCCAGAAGGGACGATTTGGAAAAAGCTGTTCCCTGGGGCCAATGGCAGAGGGTCGCCGGCTTTGTCGGTGAAGGTGAGCATGTCATGGGGGTCGGCGCGATGCCAGAGGCCGTCGAATCGCTGCCCGTCGCGGAAGATGGAGACCGGCCCTTCGCCCCAGATTTGAATCTGGATGGAGTGGCTGCCGCCGACGTCTTCGATGATATTGGTTTCGACGTGTTCGGCGCTGAGGACGATGATGTTTTTGAAGGAGATTTGTTCGCCGGTATTGGCGTCCAGGTGTGGGTCGCCATCGGCCCAGCGGAGGTAACGGCCGTTCCCCTGATCATATCCCCAATAAACATTGGTTCCCTGGTATTGAATTTCCAGACTGGCGGCTGGCTCGCCCGGCGTGATGGGATCGACGCGAAATGTCATGCCATTTTGGAAGTGTGGCGGCACATCTTCGCCGCGTTCGCTAAGGAGGTAGCGCAGGGTTGGTGTGTCGGTGAAGAGCGAATGAACGAGGGGGCGGTCGGGCACTTCAACGCGATAGAAGCCGCTGTGGCCAAAATCTATCGAAATGAGGCGGTTGAAAAATTCGCTGGCCTTGAACATCTGGCGCACAGGGCCAGATGAGCCGGAATAGGCAAAGGCGGCGTCGTACATGTTGGGGATTTCCAGGTCGATGAGCCGGCCGCTGCGCACGGAACCAACGGGGTCGGCGTCGTGGCTGTAGAATACGGCCGTAAACCGCGTAAATCCCGCTTCCACATAATGCTCAAACACCAGATCGGCGCTGTTGAGGCCGGCTTGCGGACGGACAAGCACTGGGTGGTTCGATATTTTGATGGCTAACGGCCGTCGGGCCAGCACGGATGGGTCGCGGACAGTTTCGCCGGTGAGGGGATTGACGTTGGGCGGGAAATTGTCTGGGCCAAGGAGGCCGTCGATGGTGGGCTGGATGGTGGGAACGGCCGTTGGCAAACTGGTAGGCGCGCTGGTCGGTGAGGCTGTTGGGGAAGCGGTGGGCGTGCCGGTGGGCTGGGGAAGCGGGGTAACCGTCGGTTGAGGCGAGGGCGTAACGGACGGGACGGCCGTTGGCGGAAGTGTGGTGGGCGTGGGGGAAACGGCCGTGCTATTGCTGCAGCTTGCCAAAAACAAAGCGAGCGCCAGACCAAACAAGATAGGCAGAGACAATCGAGGCATAAATTTCATTTTTCTCAGGTATAGGGATTGATCGAAACAGGTAAGGGGGGCTAGCGTACGCGGCGCTGCCAGTATTCTTTGGGAACCAGTTCGTCCAAGTTCTCATTGTGCAAGAAATCCATCAACAAGCGATTGAATACCGCTTTTTCTTGCAACATGGGAAAATGATGGCAGGTTTCCAAACCAATGTAGTAGCGGTTGTTGATGGAGCGGCGCAGGTGAATAAAGTCGCCAGACGGGGGTTTTACGATGCTGTCCTGATCACCAAAAATCATCATTAACGGCCGTGGGCAACCAACCAGAGCGGCAGCCAGGTTGGCCCCGGCAATCTGGGCGGCTAATTTGTTAACGGCCGTCTGGTCCGTTTTACGCACTTCCGCGTCAACTTCCTGGAAACTATTAGCCTTGCCCAAATTCTTCAAAATTGTGCCGGGATCCGAATCAAGCAGGCGCGGTTCCATGTATGTCCCTTCCAACGGCAGCGCCACCGTCACCAATTTTTCCACGTTGGCCGGATATTTATTGGTATACTGCAAAGCAGCCACCGCCCCTAAAGAATGGCCAACCAGCGTCACCGGCTTCATAATACCCAGCTGGTTGATAAACTGGTCAATCATTTCCACATAGGCTTCAAGCGAATAACTATCCAGGTCTTTACTGGAATCGCCAAAACCCCAAAGATCAAAAGCAAAAGAGCGATGGCGAGATGAGAGCGCTTGCATAGATGGCCACCAGTAACGCCAGGAACCCAGCCAGCCGTGGATAAAGACCAACGGCTCGCCGCGTCCCAGCACTTCGTAATGAATCAGGTGGCTACCTACAGTCGTAATACTCATGGTTTAGACAGCACAAAATTATTGGTTCAATACCTTGTGAATCGTGCCAATAAGTTCATCCGGCGCAAATGGTTTCAGAACGTATTGCTGCGCCCCAACGCTCAAACCGGTTTGGATTTCCGCCTCCTGCCCTTTGGCCGACAAAAATATGACCGGAATGTCGCGGGTGGTCTCAATTTCTTTCAACCGGCGGCAGGCTTCATAACCGGTCATGCGCGGCATCCGAACATCCATCAGGATGAGATCAAAATGGTCTGATTGGGCCGCGTCGACAGCGAGCGCGCCATTTTCAACGCTTTTGACGTCAAAGCCATTAAATTGTAAGGTTAAAACAATCAGTTCTCGAATGTCTTGATCGTCTTCAGCAATCAAAATCTTTGTCATTGGGTTTCTCTCTTTAGGTCGGATCGTTGTTTTCAACTACGATGGGCAGGTTAAACGTAAAGGTGCTGCCCTCGCCCAGTTTGCTTTCAACAGCCAATTCGCCGCCATGCATTTCAATCAAGCTGCGGACGATGGCCAGGCCCAAGCCGGTGCCGGGAACAGCCTGTACATTCTCGTCTTCAGCGCGAAAGAAGCGGTCAAATATTTTGGCCTGGTTTTCTCTGGAAATACCGATGCCGCTGTCCTTTACGCTGATATAGACATACTCGCCATTTTTGGTCACGTTGAGATGGATTTTGCCGTCTTCGGGCGTGTAGTTGAATGCGTTATCGATGAGATTGGTAAGAATTTGGGTTACTCTGGCCGGATCGGCGCTCACCAGCGGCAGGGAGGGTTCGATGCTGGTGGTTACCTGCAATTCTTTTTGCTCGTGCTGGATACGGCCGCGTAAATGACCCTCGACAACTTGTTCCATAATTTGGGGGATGTCTAACGGCCGTAAATCCAACGTCGTCTTCCCCGTTTCAATACGCGAAATATTCAGTAAATCGTTCACCAACATATGCAGCCGGTCGGCATTGTTCTTGATCACCTTCAAATACCGCTGCTGAGGAGGCGTCATCGCTCCGGCCGCCCCCATCAACATCAGGTCAGCATATCCCTTGATAGACGTCATAGGCGTCCGCAATTCATGAGAAACCGTGGAAACAAACTCGCTTTTTAGCTTATCCACCTCTACTTCCTTGGTAATATCGCGGAAAATAGAGACCGTGCCAAAGAATTGTTTGCCGGCCATCACAGGCGATAGGTGAACACTGACAACCTTGTCTTCGATCGTCAGTTCATCGGCCAGATATGCCAGGTCTTCTACGGCCTCGGAATTTTGCGCCCACTTTTCAATCAGATTAATCCACGAATCGCCCGAATGGCCATATAGTCCCAGCAGTTCATTGACCGATTTCCCTATCAATCGTTGGCGCGGAATGCCCAAAATGGCGCTCGCCGGCCGATTGCCTAAAATAATTCGGCTGCCGCTGTCTGCTACCAGCACGCCATCAGCGATACTTTCCAGAATGGCCTGGCTCTTGGCCGTTTCAATTTGTTCTGCGTGAAGCAAACGTCCCAGTCGTTCCGCCTGATCACGAATGAGCAGGTAAAGATTGGCGTTGTTAATGGCATTGGCAACCTGAATGGCCGCTACCTCGACCAGATCCAACTGCTGCATGGTGAAGGCGCCCGTTTCGGAATGGAACAACATCATGACGCCGATCACTTCTTCGTTGGAAATTAGAGGAACACCTAATACCGCGCGATGATCGCTGCTGTCCGGCCGATTAACCCAGCGGGGGTCGGTGAGCGTATCGTCCACAATGACGGCCGAGCGATTTTCAATCATCCAACCGGCCAGGCCTTCGTGCTGCAACATGCCGGTAGAAACGCCGCGCAGGGGGATGGGGCGTTCCATGCCGAAAGCCGCGCGGAAAACAAATTCATCGCTTTCCGGATCAACAAGGAGAATTACGCCTTGGGTTGCGTTGACCACTTCGTTTACCAGGTGCAGCGCCTGGTTCAGCACGTGGTCCTGATCCAGGCTGGCGGAAAGTTCAGATGTAATTCGCAGCAAAATCTTGACACGGTTGCTTTCTTCGTGCAGAGCGCGTGTGCGTTCAGCTACGCGCAAATCTAATTCTTCGTTGAATAACCGCAGTTCCTCGAATAGTTTGGCGTTTTGCAGGGCAATGGCCACCTGAACGCCAAACGTGGACGCGCGGGTGATGTGTTTGTGGCTGAAGCGGGTGGGGTTTTGGGTATCCACCAGGATGAGAACCCCGATGATATTGCCCTCTTGTTCCAGGGGAACGCCTAAAACAGCCTGGATGGCTTCGCTTTGCGGCAGGCGCAGGGCGATGGAACGATTTTCGACCAGGTTGTTGACGAACATCGCCTGGCCGTTGCGGGCGATGGTGGTTACGAACGCTTCTGTATCTGCAGCCGGCACAGTGGTACCGACAAAACCTTCTTCGCCAAAACCTCTGGCGGCGCTGCCGATGAATTGGTCCTCGTTGGCTTGCCAGATGTACGCGCCGTCGACGACAAAGATGCGCAGGCTTTCGTCGCAGATGAGATTTAGCAGGGTGGCTTGTTCCAGCGTGAAGTTGATGGCCATGCTGACATTGCCGAGCGCATTGTAGAACTGTTCGCGTTCGTAGGTGTCTTGAAAGATGAAGGCTGTTTCCAAGGCAGTGCTGGCGCGGCTGGCAATTGCTTGCAGCAGGCGTATTTCCTGAGCGGTGAAGTGGGCAGATTCGCCCTGGCGAATAATTTGGATAAGGTCGACGGTTTCATCGGAAACGATCAGGGGAAAGATGGCTTCCGTGTAAGGTGTTTCGGCGGGGAGCCAGGTTATTGGCAGGGTGGTTGTTGGCGAGGATAGCTGCGTATAAACGGCCGTTTCCTGATTTTCTAAAACGTGAATGAGGGGGTGGCTGGGAGGCAATGGGTATACGGCGCCCACGGCCGTTGTCGGCAACCCGCTGCGAAGCGGCTTATCTTCCAATAAAACCAGTATGTTGTCTGCCGGATGCCACTGATAGGCTATGTAGCCATCGCCGCCAACGGCTCTGGTCATTTGGTGGCCGACAAGAGTGATGATTTCGTCTGCTTCAAGCAGGCTCGACATGGCCCGGTTGACTTCGGCAAGTATTTCAAAGGCTGGGGCGCGGCTTTCGCTCAGTAAAATTTGGGTGAGGGTGATATCGCCGGCGCGATAAGGTTGTGAACGGCCGTGCAAGAAACGGCCGTTGCGCAACCGCAAATCGGTCTGCGCTGGCGGGCGAAGTAATTGGGAAACGGCCGTGTCTTCGATACACAACGCTTGAAAACGAACAGGCGCATGCACATCATCCGGGCTGCATAACAGCCTGGCTGCCTGGTTCATGTACTGAATAACGCCATCAGCACCGACCATCAAGACGCCCTCAGTCAGAGGATCCAGCACACGAAAGTCGAGAGCCGAAATCAATTCCTGTTCCATTTTGCGTCAATACCCAACAGGTACTGCATGTATGGGAAATAGTTCACCGACTCATCTTGCCTGTTTCGCCTGGTCCAAACGACGCAGCTCGGCAGCGGTTTCAGTGATTTCGCGGATATCAGCAAAACGTTGTGTCTGAGAAGATACAACGCCAATCGATAAACTCATAAAGGGGGCAAATGAACCGTTCACCGTCTCCATGGCTCCCTGTTCCCGATCCATAAAATCATAATGCGATAACACATCCTCATTAAATCGCTGACGCAACTTATCCACAAGGGCTGGAACATTATCGCTCATGGTAATCAGGACAAAGGTGTCTCCGCCTGGATGCCCAATAAAGTCATCCAGCGTACCCAAATCATCGTCAATCTCGTTCAGCAAAAAAGCGCCAAACCGCAAAACTTCATCACCGGCAACAAAACCATATTTATCATTAAACGGCGCCAGGTGATCAATGCCTATCTGGATGTAGGTCCAATTGTTAGCACGCATCAAGGTGCGTAATTGATCTTCGATTAGCCGGCTGCTGGGCAGCCCGGTCGTCGGGTTGGTCATGTTCAATCGTTGGTGAGTGCGAATGGCTGTCCCCACACGCAGCTTGAGTTCTTCAATATCGAAGGGTTTGGTGATGTAATCATCCGCGCCAAGTTCTAGCCCCCGAATACGATCGCTGCGTTCATCTTTTTGGGTCAAAAATATAATGGGAATATGGCTGGTTCGTGTCGTCGTGCGCAACGATAGGCACACGTCATACCCATCCATATCCGGCAGCATGATGTCTAAGACAATTAAATCCGGCAGCTTTTTACGGCAGTTTTCCAGCGCATCGCTGCCCCTGGCCGCAATTTCAACATGATATCCTTCATTAGAGAAGAAAATCCGCAGCATATTGGAGATGTCATAATCATCTTCGACTATAAGAATTCGACCATTGCTCATGAGCTTTTCCCTTGGCAGCTATTGAATTTCTGGGTCAATAACAGGTTAATCACCCTTTGATTATTGATGGTTGGATGGTAATTGAAGTGTGCGATTGTGCTTTTTTATGCGGGCAATTTCAGTGTCCGTGACAGCTTTTTCAAAACTGCGAAAACCACCCAATTTAAAACCATGCCTGTTTGCGATTTTATCAATTGTCTGGACTTGTGACAATTGTATGTCCTTTCCTAGCGTAAATGATTCGTACCGCTGCTCTAATGCCAGGGCCATTGTCTCGGCCATGCAAGCATAAGCCATTTTAGGAGGGAATCCAAAGTTAAAATTAAACTCGACGGGGCCGGGGATTTCTACCATACCGCCTTCTATGACCAATACGTCGGGTCTTTGGCTGGCAACTTGCACCGACACATCCCGGGG
>JAKQCM010000008.1 GCA_029559155.1 Chloroflexota bacterium | reverse complement strand
ACCCCAATTTGCAACCACAAACGGCCGTGCCTTAACGAGGCGTCACGTCAGCCGCCCCAGGTGTGCGCACGCCTGTTTGGATCGGCGCTTGTGACGTTTACGAACCCTTCGCTCTACAGACATTGAAGCCCTTAGGCGCTGCACCGCTGTCTTTTCACCACGCCACCCACAGCTAGAAACCTGATTGATGCGTTCTGATTCTGCCTGCATGAACCGTGCATGTGCGTGAACGGCCGTATCTCAACCCATCTTACCTTTACAAGGAGCGTGAATATGAAAGCGCAACTCACACCAACATTTCCAAATTACATTCAACTACGCGACCGGTCCCGTATGCCCGGTTGGTTTTGGGAGATTTTTCCCCTGATCAGCGTACTCTCGACGTTAATTTTGGCGGTTGTCCTGATTTTTTGGCCGGCAACCGGCCTGCTCATCTTGTGGAAACTTGTGATCCCCGTCCTGCCCATCGTCTTCCTGACGGTGCCGGGATTTTGGCGCAATGTGTGCCCATTGGCCGCCTTTAACCAGACGCCGCGCCTGGGCGACTTTAGCCGCGCTTTAAACCCGCCCAGGTGGTTAAAAGAGTACGGGTACGCCATCGGGATGGTGAGCTTTTTTGTGTTGGCCTCCAGCCGCAAATGGCTTTTTAACAAAAATGGTCCGGCCAGCGCTTTGCTGATTATCGGCGCTTTGTTGGGCGCGTTTGTAGGCGGCGTTTTGTACAAAGGCAAAAGCGGCTGGTGCAGCAGTATCTGCCCGCTTTATCCGGTGCAGCGCCTGTATAACCAGACCCCCTTTAAAGTTGTGCCCAACAATTACTGCACGCCATGCGTTGGCTGCACAAAAAATTGTTACGATTTTAACCCGGGCACGGCGTATCTGGCTGATTTGTATGATTCGGATCGTCATTACACCAACAACCGCAAGTTTTTTGCCGCCGTGATGCCCGGTTTTGTCCTGGCATTCTTTACCTTGCCCGATGTGCCGGCGATTTCGGTGTTTGCGTTGTACGGCCAAATGATGCTGTACATGCTCATTAGTATTGCCCTGTTCACGGTGGCCGACACATTTTTTAAAGTGACGACGAACAAGATAACGGCCGTCTGGGGCGCTACAGCCTTTGTCCTGTTTTATTGGTTTGTGCTGCCCACCTGGTTAATTACCGTGAGCGGTTTGCTGGGATGGAGCTTACCCTTTTGGCTGCCTCTGATAGGACGGGCCGCGATTGTGGTGGTGGCGTTGGTGTGGGTGCAGCGCACCTACTTGAAGGAACGTCATTACGTGGCCGAAAAAGGCATTCCTCTGGCCAACCCGGGCATTGCCGTCGGCGCCAAAGCGGGACAGGTGGCGGTGACGTTTCAGCCGGGGGAGACGGCCGTTTCCGCCTCCGTCGACCAATCGCTGCTGGAAATAGCCGAAAACAACGACCAACCCATCGAAGCCGGCTGCCGCATGGGCATGTGCGGCGCCGATCCGGTGACAATTGTGGACGGCATGGAAAACCTGTCCCCGATGGGCGACGATGAGCGCGCCACGCTTGAGCGTATGGGTCTGGGGCAAAATGTGCGCCTGGCCTGCATGTGCCGCGTGAAAGGCGCGGTATGCGTGTCGCTGGAGGCCAACGCCAGCAGCGAACCGGCTGCGCCGCGCGAACCTGTTGTGATTGATGAGTCGGTGGCCCAGGTGGTTATCATCGGCAATGGCATTGCCGGCGTGACTGCTGCCGACACAATTCGCCGCCACCACCCGGACTGCGCCATTCACCTGATTGGCCGTGAAAAGCACCCGCTGTATAACCGCATGGCCATCAGCCGGTTGATATACGGCCGTTCCGCCATGAGCGGCCTCTATTTACAGCCGGATGCGTGGTATGAAGAACGCCAGATTACCAGTTGGCTCAACACGCAAGTCACCCAAATCGACAAAACGGAGCGGCAGGTCATCCTGGCGACGGGGGAAGCCCTGCCCTTTGATCGCCTGATTCTGGCTTGCGGCAGTTCGAGTTTTGTGCCGACGCTGCCGGGCTTTGGCCTGCCGGGCACATTTGTGCTGCGTGAAGCCGACGAGGCGATGGAAATCCGCACGTTTTCGCAGGCTAACCGCTGCCGTCGGGCCGTGATTGCCGGCGGCGGCTTGTTGGGCTTGGAAGCCGGTTATGCCCTGCACAATCTGGGTTTGCATGTCACTATTTTGGAGCGCGGCCCCTGGCTGCTGCGGCGGCAGCTGGACAAATGCAGCGGCCGTTTGCTGCAAAAACATCTGGAGCAGTTGGGGATGCAGGTATTGTTGGAAGCGGAAACGGAGAAATTGCATGGGGACGGCCGTTTGAAAAAAGTGTCCTTAAAAGACGGCAGTTCGATGCGCTGCGACATCTTTTTGATGGCCGCGGGCATTCGCCCCAATTCGGAACTGGCCGCCGCTTCCGGTCTGGCGGTAAATCGGGGCATTGTGGTTGATGAGCGTATGCAAACCAGCGCGCCCGGCATTTATGCCGTGGGCGACGTGTGCGAGTATGACGGCGACGTGCCCGGATTGTGGGCCGTCGCCACGGAGCAGGCGCGTGTGGCCGCGGTAAACGCGATTGGCGGCCGGGCAACGTACAAACAAGTTGTGCCGGCGACCACGCTTAAAGTTGTTGGCGTGGATGTGACCTCTATAGGGCGCGTGTGCGCCGATGCCGGTGAAGGCGAATTGGTGTTGGAAGACCCCAAAAATCAGCGGTATCGCAAGCTGGTGATTGCCGATGGCAAGATTGTGGGGGCGATTTTGTTGGGCTATGCCAAAGAGGCAACGGCCGTTACTGCCGCCATCAAACAAGCGTGGGACGTGACCGACATTCTGCCCGCGCTGTTGGCGGGGCGGTGGGAAGTGCTGGGCCAGCGCATGGCGCAGCCGACGGCCGTCTAACCCGATTTGCTGCCTGTTTGAGCGCGAGAGGCGGTTTTGCTGGCTGCCTCTCGCGCTTTTGTTTGCCAATCGGATCGGTGATTGGGTTGTGCGCATCTGGTGTGTAAGTTGTATCTTAACCTGACAGTGCTAAGTTGAGACATGTGACATTCAGTTAAAATTGCGCACGGAGGATTCTATTATGACGTTGTATTCGCAGAGCCAGTCACTCAGGGTGAAACATATTGTCTGGTTGGGTGTTTTGCTGCTTTCTTTAGCGGGGATGGTGGGGTGTACGGCCGTTGGCAATACCGACGACAGCAGCCATACAACCATGAACGACAATCAAGCCATGGACGGCATGGGCGACATGGCTCCAGATGCCGAACATGACGAGGCCGACGACGTGTTTGTGCCCAACAACGGCGCTGAGGTTAAATTGGTTTCTCCGGCCGAGGGCGCAGTTGTGGCGGCCGGCGCTGATATTCCCGTAACCATCGCGACGGTGAATTTTCCCATTGGCGAGAACGGCAACCATTGGCACATTTACCTGGACGGCACCCCGATCATGGTAATGGGTGGGAATACATTTGTGTTACAAAATTTGTCGTCTGGACAGCACACAATTGAAGTGTTTCTCTCGCTGGGAACCCATGAAAATCTGGAAAAAGGGGACAGCCACACGATAACGGTGGAGGAATAGCCGCTATGAAACGTGTGGTGCAGGTGTGTTTGTTGATGATGTTGCTGGGGGGACTGGTTACGGCCGTTTTCGCCCACAGCGCCGCTGTCCTTAAAACCGAGCCGGCCAATGGGGCAGTCCTGGCCGAGTCTCCGCCAACCGTCACCGCCTGGTTTGCTGAAGAGCTTGCCAGCGGCGAAAGCAGCCTGAAGGTGTTCGATACCAGCGGTCAGCAGGTAGACAATGGAGATGGCGGCGTGGATCTGAATGATCCTGACCATGCTTCGATGGTTGTGACACTGCCTGCGCTGCCCAATGGTTCGTATACCGTCCAGTACCACATTTTGCTGCTGGATGGCGACGCTTCAGATGGCGCCTTTGCCTTTGCCGTGGGTGAAGGCGAATCTGTTGTACTCCCGGCCGAGCCGGTTACTGACTCTGTGCCGACGGCCGAATCCACGGCGGAAGTTGGCGGAAGTTCGGCTGTCTGGTTTTTGGGCGGGATTCTGGTTGTGCTGCTGATTTCGGGTGGGGTGTTTGTTTGGAGCCGCCGTCGTGGGTGACATCCGGTTATAGCGATGGATCAAAAACGGCCGTTACTAAAGGGTAACGGCCGTTTCTGTTTTTACTGCGCAAAAACTTTCCTGATCTAGATAGCCTCAACGCTTTCTAATTCCGAGAAAAACTGCTTAACGGTGCCTTCAACCCATCCATGCAGCGTCACCGGGGCCAGCGAGCAGCCATCACAAGCGCCGGACATCTTCACCTTCAAAACTTGTCCATCAAATGCCACCATTCTCACCGCGCCGCCATGGAAATGTTCGATGTACGCGCTGAGAGAATCGATCAGGGCGCGCATCCGTTCTGTTTCGGACGCGGTGTTGTTGGTTTCTGGTTCTCCTGCGGGTATTGTCATGGTCATTTTGACACTCCTTGATATGGGCTAATGTATTTGTCAATCAATCGGCCTGACGACAAGCCTTGCGCCGATTGGTATACCCTTAAGAGTAGCACAAAACGGCCGTGTTTCGTGCATCAACTTGGCCCAAACAGACCTTGATTGAGCAAATACTCACCTAAATGATTCGCTTCCGCCCATTGGTTCAAACCTGCCAACCATGATACCATTGCTCGAATTGAAACCTAAAGGGCGTAACGGCCGTTTCCTACGCCGAACCCATTCACAAAGGTAACTTGTCAATGAAAGATCTTTTCGCCAATGCATTTGAAGGGCAGACTGTGCTCGTCACCGGCCATACCGGCTTTAAAGGTTCCTGGTTGTCCACCTGGTTGGTGGAATTGGGCGCTAACGTCATCGGCTTCAGCCTGGATGAAGCCCCAACCGATCCCAGTAATTACGTCGTCTCCCATCTGGCCAACCACATCACCGATGTGCGCGGCGATATCCGCGATCTGGAAGCCGTCCAGGATACCATCGCTGCCCATCGCCCCACCATCGTTTTCCACCTGGCCGCGCAGCCCATCGTCTTCCGCTCCCTGGCCGAGCCGAAACTGACCTTTGACACCAACGCCACCGGCACGGTGAACCTCCTTGAAGCCGTCCGCCAAACCGATTCGGTGAAATCCATCGTCTGTGTCACTACCGACAAAGTGTATGCCAACCAGGAATGGGTCTGGGGCTACCGCGAAAGCGACCCATTGGGCGATTATGACCCGTACAGCGCCAGTAAGGCAATGGCCGAATTGGTCGTCGCCTCTTACCGCGAGTCTTATTTCGCTAAAAAGAACTACGATAAACACGGCGTGGCCATTGCCACCGTACGCGCCGGCAACGTCATCGGCGGCGGCGATTTTGCCGATTACCGCCTTGTGCCAGACTGCATGGCCGCCCTGATGGCCGGCGAACCGATTCGTATTCGCAATCCGTACAGCGTACGGCCGTGGGTCCATGTGCTGGAACCCATCAGCGGTTACATGTGGGTGGCGGTTAAACTTTTAAAGGAAGGCGCAGCCTTCTCCGAAGCTTGGAACTTTGGACCATTGGAACAAAAAGGGGTCACTGCCGGCGATTTGGCCGAGCGGTTGATTGCCTTGTGGGGGTCCGGCTCGTGGATTCATACCAACCCGGAACTGGAAAAATCGGAAACCGGCCACCTGCGGCTCAGTTGGGATAAGGCCGCCACACGGCTGGATTGGCGGCCCGCCTACAATTGGGAAACAGCATTAGAGCAAATCGTGAGTTGGTACAAGGTGTTCCAATCTTCGGCCAACGCTCCGGCCGACATGTACGCCGCCAGCCGCGCTCATATCCAGACTTACGTTGACCATGCCCGCGCCGCCAGCATCGGCTGGACGAGATAGCCAGATGCGCTAATCGACGCGGATTTTGGTACGGTCAAGAATGGGTAAAGTCATTCTGAACGGAGTCTGCTGAGTGAAGAATCCCTGATTACGTGCGGGTGAGGGATTTTTCCTCGAAGATTCGTCAGAATGACACTGCTTCCAGTTCGTTCTTATCCGTGGAATCCGTGTTTATCCGTGTCCCTAAAACTTTTCCCCGCGTTCGGCCATCTGGCGCAGCAGGGCGGGCGGTTGGAAACGCTCGCCATAGGTTCCGGCCAGTTCTGCGCTGCGGGCCACAAATTGGGCCAGCCCATAATCGTTGATGAATTGCAGCGTGCCGCCCTTAAACGGCGCAAAGCCCCAGCCAAAGATGCTGCCAATGTTGGCGTCGGCGACGGAAGTCAAGACCCCTTCTTCATAACAGCGCGCGGTTTCCAGAGCCTGCACAAACATCATGCGCTCGATCATGTCTGCCTGGCTGAGTTTTTCGCCTTGCAGCGGGAAGATATTGGGCAGTTCCGGCCAGAGAAATTTGCTGTCGTTGGCCGGGTATTCGTAGAAACCGGCGCCTTTGGCTTTGCCGAAACGGCCGTATTCCCCTGTCATCACATCCAACACCCGGTCGCTGGGATGGCTGGGCAGGCTCTTGCCCTCTGCCGCCAAATCTTTGCGCGTCTGCTCGCGGATGTGCAGCATCAGCCCCAAACTCACCTCGTCGGACAAGGCCAGCGGTCCGACCGGCATTCCGGCTTGCAGGCCGGCCATCTCGATGGCGTGCGGCTGCTGCCCTTCGGCCAGGAGCGCCTGCCCTTCTTTCACGTAGGTGCTGAAGACCCGTGACGTGTAAAAGCCCCGGCTGTCGTTGACCACGATGGGCACTTTGCGGATTTGCAGCACGTAATCGAAGGCCTTGGCCAGGGTCTCCGGGCTGGTTTGCGCCCCGGTGATGATCTCTACCAACCGCATTTTTTCCACCGGCGAGAAGAAGTGCAGGCCGATGAAGTTGGCCGGGCGGCTGGCGCGTGCGGCCAGGCCGGTGATGGGCAGGGTGGAGGTGTTGGAGGCGAAAACGGCCGTTTTCCCCACCTGCGCCTCGGCTTCTTCCGTCACTTTCGCCTTCAACTCTCGGTCCTCAAACACTGCCTCGATGATCAGGTCGCAGCCCTGCAAATCGGCGGCGTCGCCCGTGGGCTGGATGCGGTCAAGGATTTCCCGCTTCTGCGCCGCGCTCATTTTGCCGCGCTGCACCTGCTTGGCGCAGATGGCCTCGATCTGCGCTTTGCCCGCGGCGGCCCGCGCCTGGTCCACGTCTTTTAGCACCACGTCCATGCCCGCGTAGGCCGACACGTAGGCGATGCCGTGACCCATCATACCCGCGCCCAGCACACCGACTACCTGGGTTTGCTGCGGCGGTACGTTGGCCGGGCGGCTGGCTCCGGCGTTGATCTCGTTGAGTTGGAACCAGAAGGCGTTGATCATGTTTTTGGCCGTCTGGCTGGTGGCGATGTGGGCGAAATAGCGCGATTCGATGCGCGTGGCGGTCTCAAAATCGACGACCGCGCCCTCCACTGCCGTTGCCATAATGGCTTCGGCGGCCGGGTAGTTGCCATAGGTTTGTTTTTTGAGGATGGCGGGGGCGATGGCCAGCATTTGGGCGATAGACGGCCGTTTCGGATCCCCGCCCGGCATTTTGTAGCCCGCCTGGTCCCACGGCTGCCTGGCCTGGGGATGATCGGCAATCCAGGCTCGCGCCTTGGCCATCATCTCTTCGGCGTCAGCCGCCAGGTCGTCGATTAGACCTGTTGCTTTGGCTTCCTGCACCTTCATTTGTTTGCCTTCGGACAGAAGTGGGAAGGATGGTTGCAAACCAATCATGCGCGTCAGGCGGATAATGCCGCCGCCGCCGGGAATGAGACCCAGCGTCACTTCCGGGAAGCCAAACTTGCTGCGCGGATCGTCCAGAGCGATGCGATAGTGGCAGGCCAGGGCCAACTCCATGCCTCCGCCTAACGCCGTGCCGTTCAGCGCGGCCACCACCGGTTTGCCCAGCGTTTCCAGCTGCCGGAATCCGGCCTTTAGTTCTTCGGTGTTGTGGAAAATTTCGGCCGCATCCGTGGCCTGAACCAGCCACTCCAGGTCGGCTCCGGCCAGAAAGGTCTTTTTGCCCGAGGTGAGGATGACGCCGGCCAGGACGCTTTCCGCGGCCAGTTTGGCCAGCGCATCGCGGAAGCCTGCGCCAAATTCATCATTTAGCACATTGGCTGTCCGCCCTGGCATGTCCAGCGTGAGTGTAACGATATTTTGCTCATCTTTTGCGTATCGAAAGGTCATGTTTCCCCCAACAATCTGTCTGTTTTTGGGATTGGTCCGATTCCTAATAGATCCAATCCGCGCCGTGTAATTTTTTAGATGGTTGGTAACTACTTTTTTTGGGGAGGTTTGATAACTGGTTGGTTGCCAGCCAGTAAACCACCTATCAAACCAGCCGACGGTCTCGTAGTTACGAGGATGTACTCTTATTTATTGAGGATTAAAGGTGCTGCTTTGCAAATAACTATACAGACCCCAGGAGTTTGCTCTTGAAAATTTGGCTTAGTTGGGTACCAATCCCTAGGGGTCATGCCAAAGAACTCTGAACAGATGCAATAAGTCAATCGTTACAAGATTACCGGCAATTAGCAGATTTTCAAGTCGGGTTGGAAATGGATCAATATCTGTGTAATTTGTGGATTTTATTATTTGTGGTGGTCGGTGAGTACCGGTGAAGTCTCCTCTGTGGCAGGATTCTCAGGCAACTCGTGGTTGATCTGAGATTAGGACTTGCCGGTAATTATGAAAGAACCTGGCTCGGGTATGGTATACTGATCAGATTGGGTGGGAAGTGTCCAAAGCGCGAGGCGGTTCAGGTGACGGAAACAGACATCACATTTTACAACAAGGTAGAAATTAAGGTTCAGGCACAAATATTTTCCGGGCGGACACTGATGGGTACTTGTGTGGCTGGTCCGGGGGAAAAACGTGTCTTACCGGCCGAATCGGTTCGGTATGATATTTATCTCAAAAACAGCATCACCGGTTGGGAAATTGCTCACTTGCTAGATAGCGCGGCCAAATCCTTTACGTTGAGTCAAGAAAAAGGGCGGTATGTCCTTACGGGCAGCTAAATTCGGGTTGGCGAGCAGTGGCACACAGTGGGATTCTGGCGTGGATGTTGTGATTGAAGGGGAAATAGGAACGACCGTCAGTTGTCCATGGAGAGCGGCTGCGGCAATATCGATGGAACCGAGTCTGTGGAAGACGGCCGTTAAATTGCGGCCGACTAGTCTAATGGCGTTTGCCATTCATACGATCAGCGAGAGCAGGAGATGAACCATGAGTAAAGGGCAAGACAGCAAAAAAAGAGATCAGAAAAAACCGGCAAAGACCACGAAAGAGAAGAAGCAAGCGAAAAAAGAGAAAAAAGAGA
>JAKQCM010000505.1 GCA_029559155.1 Chloroflexota bacterium | reverse complement strand
GTTCCCTCTTCATCAATGGCCGTCTGGTTGCCCTCGGCATCGGTCAAGGAAACCCAGTGCCAATTTTGCACCTCTCCATCGGCTGCGCTGCTGGTGGTTGCGGCAGGCTCCCAGATTTTGAAGACAAATGTGCCGCCATCTGCAGGTAAGTCGAGGAGTAAACGGCCGTTGTCAAACCGCCACGTCTCGGCATCATTGAGTTGTTCGACAGCTTGCACGGCTAATGAATCAGCCTCGCAGGTCAGGGTAGAACCATCGATCTCCAAGTCAATATTGCCCGTTCCGGCGATGGTGTAAGCACCGTTGGCCATACCACAATCTGGGGTATTAAAGGTGACAGTCTGGTCAGCCAAAAAGAAAAGTCTATAAACGCCTGCCTCGTCAATATCCGTTGTTTCCGTCGGTGACACAAACTGTGCCCACTGCCACGGGGTGAGGGAACCGGCAGGCAGCAGTGTTCCCGCAGAAACTGGCAGAGCGCCATTTCCTTCCAGGATATTGAGGACATTTAAGAAGTTAAAACCTGAATAAGAACCGGAATTGGTCAGGCCAACCACGACGATTTCGGCTTCGGGTTCAGTGTACCAGAGGCTTTGAAAGGCGAATGTCGCTCCTTCATGCCCCCAAACGGTCCCATCGTTGGCAAAGTCCATGAGTCCCAGCCCGTATGCCGCACCCACGATATTCAGCGCATCGGCATTAAAAGTGAGCATTTCGGCTAACGTCTCCGGGTTGTGGAAAAACTGACCGTTGGCTAAGGCATGACCATAGGTGGCAAGGTCAGCGGCCGTCATGGCGGCCGACCCGGCGGCCCAACCTTGAGAACCGTTCCAGTTAGCGCCATCGATCATGTCGCCATTTTCATTCCAGACGTAACCACGGGTGGATGTTTCTTGCAGTGTGGGCACATCTTCGATGAGGACGGCGCTTTCCATGCCCAGGGGGTCGAAAATACGGGTTTGCAGCAGATCGCGGTAGGTTTCGCCCGTAGCTGCTTCCAGAATCATGCCCAACAAGATATAGCCGGTATTGCTGTATTTCCATTTCCCGGCTTCACCGGGAGCAAAGTCGGGGGTGCCATTTTCGACGGCATATTCGACCAGTTCGGCCGGGGAATAGCCTTTTTCGAGTAAAACCGGGTCATCAAGACCCGCGCCAATGATGGGATCGCCATAATCCCAGGCGCCTGTTGTGTGGTTGGCCAATTGCCGGATGGTCATCTGATCGCCGTTGGGCAGAATGGCGGCTTGCTCTGGCAGCCATTGGCTGAGGGGGTCTTGCAGGGTGAGGACACCTTCTTCGACCAGCTGCATAAGGATGACGATGGTCATGGATTTGGTGTTGCTACCAATTTGCAGGATGTCGTCTGTGCGCATGGGCGTGCCGTCGGCCATATTGGCGAGACCGGCGGCGTTGAGGTAACGGCCGTCTGGCGTATCCACCAGCAAAACCAGACCTGGCGTGGCATTCTCGTAGTCGCCGCCTTCGGTGTAGACCTGTGATTGGATATAAGCGTCTAATTGGGCGGTTACAGCCTCCGGCAGGGCGCTGGCGGCAGTGGCAGTTGGTTGTTCCGCAACGGGTTCAGCCGGCGCGGCTTCTTCTGCCGGAGATTCGTCTACGGGCACGGCCGTGGGCATGGTCGTGGGCACGGCCGTTTCCGAGACCGTGTCCTGGCAGCCCACAATGAGCAAACCAACCAGAATGAACAATAAAACAGTTGAGTTCTTCATCATTTCCTTCCCAAATCATTTTTTTAATCTAACAAGAACACCAAAAATATGGCTTCCCTCGTGCTATCGTGGCAGCCGGCAAGTAACAACCCCGACATCGCCCCGCCATCGCCCAGAGCATAAACCCGCAAATCGGTTAGGGTGAACGCGTCATAGACGGCGGCCAAGGCCGCGCGGGCCTTGTCAGCCCTGTCCAGGTTGTCCAAAATCATCGGCACAGAGACGGCGGCGTCCGGGTCTTTGATGCCGCGTAGTTCAGCCACAATGTCCGGCGCAGCGCCGTATGGACGGGCATAAACCTCATGCCACGGCCCCATCCAGGCGTCTTCGCCAAATCGTTCCCAAAGTCCGCCGACAAAGAACCGGTATATTTCAATCGCTTTCTGCTCCAGATCATCGGCAGCCAATAACTGTGAATAGAACACCGCGCTGCCGAATCCAGCCTGGCTTGGTGGGCCGTATATGGCTTCGAGATTGGTTATGGCAGCGGGTTTGTGTTGTTTTTTAACAGATGTCACGATTCGTTTCTCCACTCTATTTTTTTCGAGCCAGCCAGATCACGCATCCTGGGGTGGTGCGAGGTCTCACTTACGGCTCCGCTTCGACGGAGAAAGTGCCATCGGGGAGCAAGAAACCGAGCACATTTACCTCCGACAGACAACTGGTGTCCAATTCCCCACCCGGATTAGCGATGAACTGGGTATATACATTGACAGCGCATTCGTTGAACTGCCCCAACTGCACATGCGTATGGCCGGGAAAAATGACGTGAGTGGCGTTTGGCAGCGCATCAGCGATGATCTGACTGCGGAAGGCTGGTGTGGCGACATCCAAATCGCCGCTGAGAATTAATGTGGGAATAACGGCCGTTACATTTTCGTCAGTGCTATCCGGCAATTCCGTCACATTGATCTGGGCACAACCGCTAATGTAATCTTTCGCCCCATTCTGGGCAAAAATAGTCCCCAACTCACCCACGCCATCCAGGATGATATCGTCCAGCGACTGAACCGGATCGTCCGAGCAAACGACGGCGAGGTGCATCAGGTAAGCCATTCCACCGGCGGTT
>JAKQCM010000504.1 GCA_029559155.1 Chloroflexota bacterium | reverse complement strand
CGGAAGTAGACCACTTCGATGTCGTTGGCAGCGATGTCGATGGACTTTTCGCTCTCGTCCAGCAGGGTGAACCAGCCCGCGTCTTCGACGACGAGGCGCACGGTCTGGGCGTCGGGCAGGTAGTTGAAGACGCCGACCGGCACGGCAATTTCGTCGCCGACGGTGAGGGCCTGGGGCAGGTTCAAATCGACGAAGAATTCCTGGAAGACGCGCAGGCCGCCGGTGGCGGAACCGAGACGGCCGTCTTGCGAACTCGCCAGCGCCGTCATGCGCCAGGTGGTAATCGAATCGGCCACGGGGATGTCCACGACGAGGGCGCCAGCCGCGTCGGTTTCGCCGTCGGGCAGCCAGAACATGGTCTCGGGGAAGTATTGGCGTAGGCGGGGCGGCTCGCCAGCCTGGGCAGACTTGTCGGCGGCGGGCGCAGGCACGGCCGTGGCCATCGGAGGCAGTTCGGCGACCGCCATTTCCATCATCGGCTCCACCATCACGTCATCCATCCTCGCGTTGCCGGCAAATCCACCGGCGCCAACTTGTGAGGCCATTGTGCCGGCCAGGGGCACGGCTGCTGCGCCAAGCGCGACGATCAGAGCGAGTACGGCCGTTCCCCACCGCTTCTCCCAGGCAAACCCGGCAGCGTGCAGCAAAAAGGCCAGCGGAATCAACAGCAAAACGACAATCGTCACCCACAGCCAGGCGTCGTCGGCAACAAAGCTGCCCATATCGTTAACCACGATCATCAGCGGCAGCAAAACAACGAAAGCCAGCAGCAGCCCCAATCCCCAGCCCAGCGCCCAATCTTTTTTGCGCCAGGCCACCACCAGCAGGGCAACGAAACTGCCCAGGCACAGCAGCGCCAGCAGGCTCATGATCGTGTCGCTGGAACGCCAAAAGAATTGACTGATGAGCACGATCAGGCCATACAAGAAGACAAGCGTCACCACGCCCAGACCTACGGCCGTTCCCAATTTCTTCCAGAACCCACCGGCGCGCCAGACGGACACGGCCGTTATCCCCCCAATCGCCACCGCCACCACCAACATCAGAATAAACAAGCCCTGGCTGAGACCGGTGAAGTAGCTGTCCTGCCGCGTGGCCGCCAGCTGCATGGCGTCGTCGTGGGAGTTGGCTTGCAGGCTGAAGTTGACCGCCTGCGGCGCGGCTTCTGCCAGCGAGGCGGCGGCCGCGCCTTCTTGCGCGGCGCGCAAGTCGGCGTCGGCGGGCGGTTCCGCGCCGATCAGGTCGGGCACGGAGAAGCCGTGCAGGTCGTATTTGGGCTGGAGCAGCTCTTGTTCCAGCATGAAATAGAGCTTGGCGAAGCCGGGGTCTTGCTCGGCCAGGGCGAAGACGGCCTCGTCGACCACGGCCAGCCCGATGGCGGACGGTACGCCTTCGCCCGTTTGCCCGTCGGTGTGGATGGTGAGAACGGCCGTATCCCCCGGCAAATATTCCTCTTTATCCGGCGAGAGCGTGAGGGCTAAATCGTTGGCCTGGTCCACCAACACCAGGCGCGTGTCGCGGGCGATAGTCCCGTCGCGCAGGATTTTGTAGGCGTGCAGTTCCAGCGTGCCGAAGAGGTCGGGGGTCACGTCCACGGCCGTCAACGTCTGGCCGTCGGTGATGGGCAGGGCGCGAGTGCTGATGGTTTGGCCGTCGCGGATGATGTCCAGGTAGACCGCGCCGCTCTGCGCCGAGGTAAGCAGGGTCAGGTTCATGGTCTCGCCCACCTGATAGATGGGCTTGTCGGGGCGCAGCAGGACGGATTCGGCCTGATAGCTGCCGTCGAAGTTGAAAGATTGGCTGGCCGACCGGCCCTGGCTGTCCTGGGCGCTGATGACAAGCTGCTGGTAGGGGCTGCTGGGGGTGATGGGCAGTTGGGCGAGGCCGTAGGGATTGGTAACGGCCGTATCCACCTTGCCCTCCGTCTGCCACGTCACGTCCAGGTTGGCCGGGGCGGGCGCGCCGTCCGGCGTGCTGACCAGCACGTAGAGCAAATTCTCCACGCCAGGACGGAACTGCCCGCCTTCGGGGATGGCCTCGATGATCAGCCCCTGCTGGGACACGGGCAGGGAAAGCTGTTGGCCTTCGGTCTTGTTGGCCTGATCGGTGACGCTGGCTTGTAGATAAAACGCGCCCAGCCCACCTTCCAGGTCGCTCCCGGCGATAAACGCGGGCAGGGTGAATTCAAATTCATAATTGCCCTGCGCATCGGTGGCGCCTTGCAGGCTGAGGGCGTCCTGGCGCTCGAAGTCGAAGGTGAAGCCTTCCAGGGTGACAGGGCTGTCGGCGACGGGTTTGCCGTAGAAGTAGGCGGCGTTCAGGCTGCCGCGCACCACGTCGCCGGGGCGGTAGTAGGCGCGGTCGGTGGTGAGGGTGAGGTCGAATTTGGGCAGGGCGTAGCGCTCGACGGTGACGGTTTTTTCGGAGGCAGTGTCGCCTAGTGTGGCGCTGATTTTGTAGGGGCCGGTGTTGACTTCGCCGGCCAGTTGGAAATCGGCGCTGGCGACGCCGAAATCGGAGGTGGGCACGGTTTGGCGGAAGACGGTGTTGCCTTTGCCGTCGGCGATGGCCAGTTGCAGCTCTTGCCCGGCGGCCGGGACAGGATCAAAGGTGCTGAGGGCCAGGGCGCGCAGGTGAATCATCTGGCCGGGCTGGTAGAGGGGTTTGTCGGTGGTCAGCAGGATGCGGTAATCGCGGGCGAGGGTGATGGGGCGTTCGATGCGGTCGTCGCCGAGGGTAGACTTGGTTTCGATGACGAGGGTGTAATCGGTCTGTTCGCCGTCGGGCACAGCGAGAGTAACATCGGCCGTGCCCAGATCGTCGGTTAGGCCATCGTAAATGGCGGCGACGGAACCATCAGGCGCTTGCAGGCGGACATTGACGATAGCTCCGGCCAGCGGGGCGGCGTCGCGGCTGTCGCGCACGGCCACACGCAGGGCGGCCATGCTGCCCGGAACCAGATCGCTCTGGCCAAGGATAATGGTTTCGTGCTGGCTGAGGTAGTCGGGCAGGTTGGCGTAGTACCAGCTTAACCCGGCCAGCCCGCCCACCAGGGCGATGAGGACGAGGGCGACAATGATCTTGGCGTTTTTAGACATGATGGCCTCCTGACGTTCAACCCCCTGAGGTTTGACGCCTCAGGGAAATGGATATGACCAATACTTTTGTTAAAGACGCTGATGGGGTGGGTTTGGTTCCCCCCTTTCCCCAATTTTTAGTGGGTAGATGGGTGCAAAATTTAGGGTCTTTAGGGATTCAGGGGGTTGACGGGCAATGAAGCGTGAGGCGTGAGGCGTGATAAGAGAATCTTCACGCAGCATGCTTCACGCCAGTCCCCAAAAAATCCAAAAGACCAAAAAAATTTATAGAGCCGGCCTAGCTTATTCTTCTGCGGCCTGCAATGCTGAGGCAACCTCTGCGTTCTGGTCTATCGCCAGCAGTTCGGCTTCAGTTTCCGGGGAAAGTTCGGTCACCAGGGCTTGACCGCCGAAGGGAGACAGGACTTCGCGCAATCTGGCCCAATCAACGGCGTCGATGATGAGCGCCAGAGCCGAGTCATCCTGGCCTAGTTTTTCGTCGAGTAACGGTTTGAGCTCGCCTTGCAGGCCAGAGCGGGAGGAACCGATCAATGCGCCGATGCCGGCAGCCACGGCCGTTACCCCCGCCAGTGTCCCGCCAGATGCAGCCAATAAAAACAGCCCGATTGCCCCGCCGCCGACCATCCCTTTGCTGGCCGATGCCCCACGTTTGTGCTCGATTTTTAGCTTACCATTGGCCCGACGATGGACGACGGCGGCCAGATGGAGCTTGACCTCTTTTTCTTTTTCCAGGGTTTGCAAGGATTGGTAGACGTGGGCGGCGGTGGAACGGCCGTCATACACCATCAAGACCGCGTCATAGGTCGTCTTAACAAACACCTGCGGCTTCGGCGCGGCGATCGCCAGCGCGCCCGGCAGCACTTGCATACTGATGGGCGTGCGCCCTACATACTCGCCATCGGTCCAAACCGGCTGGTCGGGCATGGTTTCGATGGTCACGCTGCGCCCGCGCCAGAAAAAACGCTTCGACTGCTCGGTGTTCAGGTTCAAGAAACGGTTGGCCGCGGCCGTTAACGTTTCCATGTTGCGCGTGTTCAAAACAAACACGTCCAACAACCCGTCATCCACGGCAAAATTATGCCCCAACACCGACAACCCCGTGCCGGTGCGGCCAGAATTCACCACGTAACACTTTGTCCCCGGCATCTCAATCACTTCGCCATCGACGGTGATGCGATACTGGCTTTCAGGCTGGTTGACGGTTTGTTGGTAAGCCGAAACGCCATAGGCTAAGACGCCATAGCGGTCTTTCATTTCACGGCTGGTTTGTTCTTCCGGCTCGATGCCCACGTAGAGGCGCTGGATAAAATATTGGTCGCCCATTTGCACAGCGTCGACGTGGCGCACTTCGCGGCTGGTGCAGAGCAGTTCCACTGCCTCGCGCAGGGTTTTGGGGATGCCAATTTCGTTGGCAAACCCGTTGCCGGTTCCGCCGGGAAGCACGCCCATCATCACCCCTGTGCCGATGAGGCCATTGGCGATTTCGTGCTGCGTGCCATCGCCGCCATAGCCGGCGACCAGATCATAACCGGCGGCAGCGGCCTTGCGGGCCAATTCGGTGGCATCCCCAAATTTGTGAGTGATGTCGGCTTCCCATTCCACGCCATGCTGCCGAAAGACGTCGTTGAGGACGTTGAGAATGGGTTCGTCTTTGCCGGCGGCGGGGTTGATAACGACAAAAATTTTGGGGTAGGGTGGATTAGACATGAATACCTCGTGGTGTGGTCAGGGAACGATAACGCGAATGGCGGCGGGAACGGCCGTAATCGTCACCGGCGTCGGGCCTAATAACTCACCATCTAACCAGATTGTCTGCGGCGGGTCAGCTTCCATCACAATTTCACGGCCGCGCCAATAATGCCAGCGTGCTTTTTCCAGCGGCAAATTCAGAAAACGGCCGGTCGCTGCGCCCAATGAAGATAGGTCTGTGTTAATCATAAAAACATCTAAAAATCCATCCGTCACGTCAATCTGCGAATCAAACGATAACGTGACGCCGCCCAAACTCCCAGCGTTGATCACAAAACAGACGACCCCGTTTTCTTCTACCATCTCCCCATCAATTGTCAGCTTGTAATGGGCATGGTTCAGATCGCGCAGCATGCCCACCACAGACATCGGGTAAGCCAACACGCCGAATTTATCCTTCATTTCACGGCTGGTTTTCTGCTCTTCATTGACGCCGGAATAGAGGCGCAGCATGAAGTGTTTGTCGCCGACCCGCGCCAGATCGACCTGCTTTGTATTTTGACTGGTACAAATCAATTCGGCGGCCTGGCGCAAATCGCGGGGGATGTTCAATTCAAAGGCCATGGCATTGCCCGTACCCCCGGGCAAGATGCCCAAAGGAACGGAGCTGCCTTTTAGCCCATTAGCCACTTCCATCTGCGTCCCATCGCCGCCATACCCCACGACCAGATCCGCGCCGCTGTCCACAGCTTCACGGGCAAATCGGGAAGCATCTCCGAATTGATGGGTGATGCGAATGGACCAGGGTATACCATATTTGTGGAAAACGTCATTGAGGGTGTTCAGGATGGGCTCCTGTTTACCGGAAGCCGGATTAATGATGACAACTACATTTTGATAGGACACGGCCGTTTCCTCTTCTTTATAAGCTCTATAATCCCCTCCATTATATCTTGCCCTACCGCAAAACCCTAATCCCCACCCGCACACCGCCTGCGGCCAATTTTGACGAATTTCAACAATTCCTGTTGACTTTGTTTAGTAAAAACATATAATGTTACGCATAACATGTTACCCATAACATGTCAGGAAGAAGAGGAGAACGAATGCCCACGATCCGTGATGTTGCCAAACAAGCCGGCGTTGCCCCCATGACCGTCTCCCGCGTCATCAATAACTCCGGTTATGTCAGCGAAGATACACGCACCAGGGTTGAAGAGGCCATCTCCCGCCTCGGCTATGTGCCCAACATGCTCGGCCCCAGCCTGCGCTTCAACCAGACCAACACTCTGGCCCTCGTTCTCACCGACATCACCAACCCCTTTTGGACCACCGTAGCGCGCGGCGTGGAAGATGCCGCCCAAGAAGCTGGTTACAGCGTCATCCTCTGCAATACAGACGAATCCGAAGCGAAACAAGACCAATACCTGACCATGCTCTTAAAACGGCGAATTGACGGCATATTATTGGTTCCCAGCACCAGCACGTCCAACGTTGTCCAGACCATCAAAAATCAGGGCGTCAAAGTCGTGGTGCTGGATCGGGAAGTTAACGACACAGAAGTGGACGTGGTGGAAGGCGATTCCGTCGGCGGCGCTTACCAATTGACTCGCTATCTCATCGAATTAGGCCATCAACACATTGCCATATTGTCCGGGCCGCAAAATGTGTCTACCTCCAGCCAGCGTGTGGCCGGATTTTGCCAAGCAATTGAAGAAGCAAACCTCACGCACAACACAGCCAACATCTATTGGGGTGAATTTAGCCAAACCCTGGGCCATGAAATGGTGCGGCGCGCTTTACAATCAACCCCTCGCCCCACAGCATTCCTGGCGGTTAACAATTTCATTGCCAATGGCGCGCTCCAGGCGTTAAGAGAAATGAACATCCGGGTTCCCGAAGACGTCTCCGTGGTTTCCTTCGACGATATCCCGGTGTCCATTAACCCCATGCCATTTTTAACGGTTGCCGCCCAACCTGCTTATGAAATGGGCTACCAGGCAACACAATTGCTGGTGGCCCGATTGATAAACGCCGGTCCAGAAACTGTGCAAAAAATCATTTTGCCGGTGGAAATACTCATCCGGCAATCGAGCGGGGAACCGCCCCAAGAACCAGGAAACGAGTCATGGAATACCGTGAATTAGGAAAGACCGGCTTAAACGTATCGGCGCTGAGTTTTGGGGCGTCGTCGCTGGGCAACGTCTTTCGCAAAGTCAACGAAGCCGACGGCATCCGCACGGTGCATACCTGCGTGGACCGGGGCATTAATTTGATTGACGTGTCGCCCTACTACGGGCTGACGCTGGCCGAAACGGTGCTGGGCAAAGCCCTGAAAACCATTCCCCGCGACACGTATTATCTGGCAACCAAGGTCGGCCGTTACGGCGAGAACAGCTTCGATTTTTCCGCCGCACGGGTGACGGCCAGCGTGGACGAAAGCCTGCGCCGCCTGAATGTGGAGTACGTCGACATCATTCAGTGCCACGACATTGAGTTTGGCGACCTGAACCAGGTGGTCAACGAGACAATCCCGGCGCTGCGGCGCTTGCAGGAGACGGGCAAGGTGCGCTTTGTAGGCATTACCGGCCTGCCTTTGAAAGCGTTTGAGGTGGTGGCAGGGCAAACGGCCGTTGACACCATCCTCTCCTACTGCCGCTACAGCCTCAACGACACCGCCCTGGCCGACAAACTACCTTATTTCCAACAAAAAGGCATCGGCGTCATCAGCGCCTCGCCGCTGAGCATGGGGCTGC
>JAKQCM010000493.1 GCA_029559155.1 Chloroflexota bacterium | reverse complement strand
ACCGAGTATCGCACCAACTGGACGGCCGTCGCCAACGCCCTCACCCTGGCCCGCGAACGCAGCGATGATAAGCTCTACCGCTCGGCACGGCCGTTCGACGAGAGCGAACCGCTCGACGCCGCCATCGACCCGCCAGCCCCGCCGCCCCAGGCCACGATCATCGCCACCGACGGCTCGCAAATCATGCCCGACCGTCACGCGGCGTACCTGTATTACCTCATCAATGTCGGCGGGATTGTCTACCATCACGGCGAGAATCGCCCGCCGGAAACCTTTACTGTGCCGCAGTTGGTTTACCCACCAGACGACAACGATCTGGATACCTTCAACATCAGCAGCGGCGCAGTCAGCATTGAGCGCGACGTGAAAGAAATCGAAACGCTGGCGCAGCAAACCTTCCATCACCGCCACGACAGCGGGCTGACGCTGGCTGTGCTGGACCAGCGCCTGCTTTACTGGCCTATCGGCTCAGAGGGCGTGGCCGAAAACGCGGCCGTGACGGAGTGGGGCAACCACATGACGGGCATTCGCCAGGCGGGAGCGCTGCTGTGCGGCTACATCGACCGGCCGGGCAGCATTGGCGTGACCACGCTGCTGAAATCGATAACGGCTGTTGCCGATCCCAAATTCAACTGGCGGCTGCTGGGCACGCAGAAAGCCACCCAGGGCCTCACCGACCGCGATCTGTTCGGTGAACTGCTGGCCCCCGGCCAGCGCAGCAAAGTCTTCGTCTACGTCTCGCCGCCCAACAACACCTTCGCCGAGCAAGACCCGGCCAACGAGGTCTGTTTCTTCTACGTCAACCCCGCCAGCAGCGGCCAGCAGATCGCCCGCGTGGATATTCCCCGCTGGGTGGCGGAGGATGAAGGGGCAGTAACGGCCGTGCACGCCCTGATCATCGACCAGTGCCGGTTGCTGGGCGATTATCCGTATGTGCTGGCGCGGGCCGACGAAACGGCCGTGGTCGGCCGGCAGGATGCGTCCGAACTCAATTTCATGATTGACGTGATCATGGAGCGCCACGGGCTGCACGCGGCCATTACCGCCAAGCAGGGCAGCAAAGACATTGCCCGCGGCGGAAGAACGCGGTTTAAATAGCCAATGGTTTATTGGGTGATAAGTGGCAATTGACATTTGGTTATTGGCCATTGACAATTACCAAAACTCTCATGGAGAATGCGATGTTTCGTTTCATCACCACAGATCCGGAAATTTTGGGCGGTAAGCCCTGTATTAAAGGGACGCGCTTGAGCGTAGAATTTATCCTGGAATTATTCGCCAGCGGCGCCACGCAGACGGATATTTTGCAGACATATCCTCAATTAACGCCTGAAGCGCTGGAAGAAGCCTTGCGCTTTGCCGCCGAATCCCTCAAACATGATACGCTGCTAACAACCGAGATTGCCAGTTGAACCTGTTTGCTTATCCGTTTCTGGCCGACGAAAATATTCACCCAGATGTCATTGCCCAAATGAAAAGCCAGGGGCTGGGTGTCTGGTCTGTTAACGAAGTCGCGCCACCTTTCATCATCGTGGCGTTGCGGCAGCAAAACGAAGTGCGGATTCGCGTTCGGCAAATGTAGCATGCTGGTCGCGGATAATTTTACGGACACGATAGTTATGAACACAAACAATCTTGAATTCGGCCGTGTTTTACGCGCCGCCACCAGCGGCTTTGCCGTCGGCTGCCGCGTGGGGCAGCTGCAAAGCCCGGCCTTCGGCAGCCTGGTGAAGGCGCAGCCGGTAGACGAACGCGAGGCCATCTACGGCCTCATCTACGACATGCACGTCGATGACGATCCGCTGGTGCGGCGGCTGGTGCTGGCCGAAAACCCGCCGGAATCGGTCA
>JAKQCM010000488.1 GCA_029559155.1 Chloroflexota bacterium | reverse complement strand
CCGCGCCGGTCGTCGAGCGGTGCAAATCCTGCTTGATGTAATACTTGGCCGGAAATTCGGTGATGACGGTGTGGCCGTAAGCGGCCATCATCTCATCTTGCTTCACGGCCAGGGCTTCGGCGGCGGCCTTGTTTTTCTCCGCGTCCTGATCGGTGCGGTACAGCACCCGGTCGCGGAAGACAAAGGAAATGGAGTCGATCCAGGCGTTGTGGTAGTCGATCATGAAATCGGCCGTTTCTTTGACGTGTTCAAACAGGCGGGCGAAAGCGATTTCCACCGAAGAAGGGGCTTCTTCATCGGGGTCCTGGGGTTTGGCCGGTTTGCCGTCCGGCCACATGCGGTTGGGGTTTTTGGGCAGGTGGTAGGGCACGTACTCTTTGGTCCTCAGCCCAGCCGGGCTGAGGGCGGGCAGGGCCACAATCGTGCCACGAAGCTGGTCCACCAACTGCTGGTTGATGAGCCGGTAAAGCACGGTGGGGCCGGTATGCTCTGGGCCGTGAATGCCGGCCGTCAGCCAGATGCAGGGGCCATCTTCTTTGCCCTGGGCGATGATGACCGGCAAATAATCGTCGTGGCCGGTGGGATGGGTGATGGCGTCCCACTCGCCGTACTGGATGGTTCCGGGCTGGGCAACGGCCGTGCCCAACGTGATGCGCTTTACCATAGGGCTTCTCCTTAAGCTAAAGCTAGAGCTAAAGCTAGAGCTAGAGCTAGAGCTAGAGCTAGAGTAAGAATAAGAGCGAGAGGAAGAAGAAGAGCGACCACTCTAGCTCTCGCTCTCGCTCTAGCTGTTTCTAAGCACTTCGCGCGCGGCGTTGTAGCCCGGCGCGCCGGTGACGCCGCCGCCGGGATGCGTGCCCGCGCCGCACAAATACAAATTCTCGATGGGCGTGCGATACTGCCCCCAGGCCGACACCGGCCGCATCACCAACAGCTGCTCCAGCCCCATCTGCCCGTGGTGGATGCTGCCTTCCGTCAAACTGTAGGTTTGCTCCCAGTCGAGAGGGGTGAGGATTTGGCGATTGGAGATTAGGGATTGGAGATTGGGGGCATAGGGGGCGAGGGTGTCGAGGATGAGGTCGCCCAGCGCTTCACGTTCACTCGTCCAGTCGCTGTCGCGCAGGCAGTAGGGGGCGTACTGCATGGTGATGGTCATGATGTGCTGCCCGGCAGGGGCCAACGTGGGGTCGGTGAGGGTGGGGATGGCGGCGTCGAGGAAGGGCCGGGCGGAGATACGGCCGTATTTGGCATCGTCGGCCGCTTTTTCCAGGTAGGTCAGGCTGGGCGCGATGAGAATCCGGCCGGTGAGCTGAGCTTCGTCGCTCTGGCCGACAAATTCCGGCAGGCCGGACAGCGCCAGATTCAGCTTAGCCGTGCAGCCGCGGTAGATGATGTTGCGCACCGCCTTCATGAACCGCGGCTCCAACTTTTGCGGCCCGACCAGATCAAAGAAGGTGCGGCGCGGGTCGGCGTTGGACACAATCACGCGGGCGCTGATTTCCGTACCGTCGGCCAGGAGGACGCCGGTGGCCTGCCTGTCGTCGTTGACCTGGATGCGGGCAACGGCCGTGCCGGTCTGAATCTCCGCGCCGAACTGCTGCGCGGCGCTCGCTAGAGATGTAGAAAGCTGACCGACGCCGCCGAGGGGGGAACGGCCGTTCAGCCAGCCGTTGATGTGTTGATAAAACAGCATCAGCGTCGTGCCCGCCGCGCGCGGCCCCAACTGGTTGCCGGTGATAGCGTCCGCGCCAATCGCCCCTTTCAGGGCGTCGCTCTCGAACCAGTCGTCGAGGTATTCTTGCGCCGCCAGCGGCAAGACGCGCATAAATTCCATCATCTCCTGGCCGCCCAGACGTTTGAGCTGCCAGCCCACCTTGCCCCAGCCGGCGTCGCCCAGGCCCAGGGCCATGAGGTCGGGCGGCGTTTGCAGCATCATGCCTTGCAAAACGCCGGCAAAACGATTCACCTGCCGGGCAAACGCCGGGTAACGTTCCGCGTCACGCGGGCTGATGCGGGCGATTTCGGCCACAGTTTGGGCTTCGTCGCGCCAGAGGGTGAGCGGGTGTATGGCTGAGGGGGTGAAAACGGCCGCCGGGCTTTGCCGAAATTCCAGGCCGTGCATCTTCAAAAACAGCTCTTTGACGATGGTCTCCTGGAACATACCGGCGTCTGACGCGCCAATGTTCACTTTGAAACCGGGCCACACTTCTTCGGTGGCGGCTGCCCCGCCCAGCACGTCACGGGCCTCTAGCACCAGTACTTTTTGCCCGGCTTTGGCGAGGTAAACG
>JAKQCM010000157.1 GCA_029559155.1 Chloroflexota bacterium | reverse complement strand
CAGACCATAGGCCCAAACGCGGAAACCCACATGCCCTGTGTCGCCCAACGCCAGCAAGCCAAACGCCCAAATAAACAGGCGCGTCAGCGGCTGAACGTCTGCCGGCAAATGCGGCTGGCGGCGCAGCATGGCGATCACCATAACCCATATGACCAACAAATAGGCAATGTTAAACGATATTTCCATCCACATGACTGTTGTCTCTGACATGATCTTTTTCTCCTTTACGGCCGTTTCCCACAGCCAGCTACCCCTATTTTCTACTACATACACCCACTGTTACGAATGGGCAGACACGGCCGTTTCCACAGTCGGCGCTTTTTCTAAATATCGGCCGCACAACACAAACCCCAACAACATCACCAATGCGCCGATCACGTATGGAAAATGAATGTTCACATCAAACAAAAAGCCGGCCAGCACCGGCCCCGCAATCCGCCCCAGGCTCATAAATGAATTGTTCAGGCCCATGGCAATGCCCTGCCCACCGGTGGCCCGCCGCGACGTGAGCGAAGAAACCGCCGGTCGGAGCATCGAATTGCTCAACACAAAAAAGCCCACCGTCAGCAAAACAGTCGCCATGTTAAAGGCCAGCAGCATCAGGGCAAAGCCAATGGCGCTGCCCAACAACGATGCTTTGATGATGGCAGCCTCGCCCCAGCGCCGGGTGGCCACGCCGGTTAATCCGCCCTGCACAATGGCCGAAATAACCCCTACAAACATCAAAATGCCGCCTACCTGCTGTGGCCCATAATTAAATCGCTCCAGCGAATACAAGCCAAACACGCTCTCGAAATTGGTCATGCCAAAACTGAGCAAAAAGGCCAGCACCAACAAAAAGGCAATAGGACCGGACAACGCCTGCCACATATCGCGGAACTGCGTTTTGAAGGAACCATCCACGGCCGTTGCCGTTGCCTTGGCCTGTTCTTCCAGGGTTAAAGATTCCGGCAGCAGCCACCAGACCAGCAGCAGCGCCACCATCGACAAAGCCGCCGCCAGGAAAAAGGGCAGCGACAACGATTTCACAGCCAGCCAGCCGCCTACCCCGGGACCAATCACCATGCCCACGCCCATCGCCGCGCCCATAATGCCCATACCGCCGCCCCGATCTTCTTCCGAGGTGCTGTCGCCGATGTAGGCCATCGCCGTCGGCAGCGTCGCCGATGAGAGGATGCCCGCCAATGCGCGCGCCGCAAACAACATCCACAATTGCGTCGACAGGCCAAACAGCAGACTGGCCATCGCATTGCCCAAAATACCCAGCATCAGGATGGGTTTACGGCCGTGTTGGTCAGACAACCGACCCCAAACCGGCGCAAAAATAAACTGCATCAGGGCATAGGTCGCCATCAGCAGGCCCAGCGTGCTGCCCCCGGTATTAAACTGCTCCACATAAAATGGCAGGATAGGGATGATCATGCCAAACCCCATCATGACCACCACCAGGGTAAAAAAGAGAATCCCAATATTCCGACGGTTAGACATACAATCCTTCCTGCATCATCGCCTCCAAGTAGCCGTGCATCAGGGTCAATAATTGTTCACGGCCGTCAGGCGGCACCGTTTGTAAAAACGCCGCAATGTGCGCCCGCTTTTCCTGATCAATCGCCGCCAGCAAGGCTTCACCTTGCGGCATTAACACCACCTGATAACTACGCCGATCGGTCGGGTGCGGCTGTCGGCTCACCAACTCACGCTCCTCCAACCGGTCCACAATGCCCGTTACCGTGGCCGAAACTTGCATCGCCGCCTCCGCCAACTCAGACATCGTGCAGCCCTGGCCCACCCGCTGCAGCGCCCGCAGCATCATAAATTGCGGCATCGTCAGATTGTATGCCTTCAACCGCTGCGTCTGCTGTCGGTGCGTCACCCAACCCATCCGCAGCGTCAACTGCTCCATTTCGGCCACGTCGGCCTGCAAATCCATCTCTTGTTGCGTCATCAACACCTTCTCGTTCTTGTGATTAGAAACCGAATGTTTATAAACTGGTGAGATTGGATCAATCCCCAAGATTAGACCAATCTGTCAGCCCAGCCCATTGCAAACGTCGGTATTTACTTAGCGTTGCTAATTATCAGCAACGCTAATCATAACCGGCGAGCCACAACTTGTCAACAGAAATCTTGATGGGAGGGTTTTCAGATTTGAGGGTCGTGATGTGTGATGCTCAGGACTGACGCATCACGCATCAACTCACCCGACCTTTGAATAAAAAAAGAACCCGAACTCTAATCCTCGCTCAGGGGAATCAACACATAGTCGCCCGTTTGTGTAGGCAAGCGCTGGCCCGTTTCCGGATCATACAAACCGATGCGCAAAGCAAAACGGCCGTTCCCCACCCCTTCCGGCAGCGCCAACCGATGCTCGTCCACAACCACCTCGCCCGGCAGCCAGCCGGTCGTCGGGCGGCTCCAATTGGCCGGCTCGCCATCCGACTGCGCGATGATGTGTCCCGCCTCGTCAATGAGATGAACAAACACGCGGTAACTGATCGGCGTTTCGCCTTCCGCACGCCAGACCAGCGTTACATCCAGCGGAGCAGACGGATCAAGCGGGATGGGCGGCGAGGGGGCGAAAGATACACCCAACAAAGCAGTCACGTCTGAAAAAATTGCCTCAACCGCCACATCCGTGGCCGGAGCCGTAAACAGGCGTTCCGGCGCCGTCACATCAAGCGTACCAGCCTCGATCTGCTGGTCGCCCCACACCAGCCGCCAGGTGTAACGGCCGCCCGGCAAATCGGCCGGCAGCCGTAAGATGGTCTCGCTGCGCAGCCGGTCACCTGCCCGCCACGCCGCCAACGGGTAATCCGGAGCGATGGTAACAGCCTGGTCAATGAACACACGGCCGTCCGCAGCTGCAAGCTGCACATGAAATTGATTGCGCGTTGGCCCATCTCCACCGACCGCCTGCCACAAACCGGTCACCCGCGCCACGTCGCCCGGAGCGGCTTCCTGCCGATCCAACCGTGTGCCCAACAGCCGCAAACCATCGGCTACGGCCGTATCCGACGCGCCAACCATGCCATCTTCCAACACCCGGTCGCCCTGCGCCGGTTTTGTCACCTGGAACCCGCCCAAATCAGCCGCCGCTACCGTTTGCCCGGTATCTTCGCGCACCAGTCCCACATGAAACCGATAGTCGCCCGGCGGCGTGCCATCCACCAATCCCACCACAAACGGGTCCAGGCGATACCCATCCAGCGGCCACGGTTCCGGGCCAATAAATCGCCAATCGGCCGGCCGGGTCGTGGTCCCATTCCACTGACGGCCGTCGGCATCCAACACCTGCACGCCCACCGCATACGGCACGCCAATCGGCCGCTGCGGCTGCCAATACAGCGTCAGGGTGATGGTCTCATCGGCGGCCAACGCCATAACCGACTGCTCAAAAGTCAGCAGGCGCAGTTCACCGGCAAAGTCGATGGGCGTGATGGCCGGTTTGCCCAACACGCCATCGGCCAGCAGCGTGGGGCGGCGCAGCGGCGTATCCACCGCCGTGAAAAACAGCCACACCAACACGGCCGTTCCCCCCAAAACCAACAAAAACCCACTCCCCAC
Organism: Chloroflexota bacterium; assembly: GCA_029559155.1. GTDB lineage: Bacteria > Chloroflexota > Anaerolineae > Promineifilales > Promineifilaceae > Leptovillus. The sequence goes on along the minus strand of JAKQCM010000157.1, from coordinate 3 downwards.
TCC
>JAKQCM010000461.1 GCA_029559155.1 Chloroflexota bacterium | reverse complement strand
AAAAAAGACGACAGGTTTTTAGCCTGTCGTCTTTCGTGCTCCTCAGGTTGGACTCGAACCAACAACCCTGCGGTTAACAGCCGCATGCTCTGCCGTTGAGCTACTGAGGAATGCAGCGACGGGTATTTTAGCAAAACTCCTGTTCGTGTCAACCCGATTTTGCCTGAATTCGGCCGGCCGGCGGCCAAAAAACGCTCATTTGCCTGGAAAACGCCGCGCCGGACAAATTCAACGGTCAAGAATTGGAAAAGCTATGTATAATAACGCGCAGCTCGCGCAGTACCCGATGATAAAAATGTCTGATATGAAATCCACCTCCAAATCTTATGCGCACTACACCGGACGCCAGCTCGGCCTTTACCAGGTCGGGGAGTTGGTGGGGCGCGGCGGCATGGCCGAAGTTTACCGTTCCCGCCAACCGGAGTTGGACCGCGAAGTGGCCATTAAAATTCTGCACCCCCATCGGACAGACGACCCCAATTTCATCGAACGGTTTCGGCGCGAGGCCAAAATGGCGGCGACGCTGCGCCATCCCCACATCGTGCAGGTGTATGATTTCGCCGTGACGGAAGATGGCCTGTATTACATGGTGCTCGAATTTGTCCACGGGCAATCGTTGAATGTGTATCTGGAACAAAACGCCCCGCTGCCGATTGATAAGGTGTATACCATTTGCGACCAGATCATGAGCGCGGTGCAGTATGCCCATGAGCGGGGCATCATTCACCGGGATATTAAACCAGACAATATCATGATCGATCCGTTTGGCACGGCGTTTCTGATGGATTTTGGCATCGCGCAGATGACGGCCGTTCCCGGCCTGACCCAGAGCCAGACCACCATCGGCACGCCGCTGTACATGGCCCCAGAACAAATGCGCAGCCAACCCATTACAACGGCCGTGGACATTTATTCTCTGGGCATGCTCATCTACTTCATGGTCACCAACCATTACCCCTACGACAGCGACACCCCGGCCAGTCTGATGACCCTCAAACTAACCGAGCCGCCCATTCCGCCAAGCGTCTATGTGCCGGAAATCCCCACCAGCCTGGAAACCATCATCCTCACCGCGTTGGCCATCGATCCGGACAAACGCTTCGCCAGCGTTGGGCACATGCGCCGGGTTCTGGAAAAATCGCTGGGCGATAAAAAAAGCGCCCCTGAAGCGACCAAAGTCTTGTGGAATTTGTTAGGCATAGACAACTACAAGATAACCCAGGCCATCCCCGCCGCGCCCCGCAGCATCAGCCGACGTTTTTTGGCGCACAACACCATTTTGGACCAACCGGCCGTCATTGAAGTTCTCAATACCACGGCCGAAAGAGACCCGGACATTGTGCAGGCATTTGACCAGCGCATTCATGCGCTGTCCCAAATTCAGCACCCCTGCGTCGCCGTGGTCACCAAAACAGGCGCCACCAGCCACGATGAACCCTATGTCTGCGTGGAGTATTCCGGCGTCCCTCTGAGCCAAAAAGTAGCCGAATGGAATCAGATGGGGGAGGTAAAAGAGCCGGCATTTGCGCTGCGATTGGCCGTCCAAATTGTCGGCGCGCTGGCGGCCGGGCAACAGGTTGGCCTTTTGCACAACGATTTGCGCGCCGACAACGTGCTGTACCAGGCCGACGGCTCGGTGATTGTGGCCGGCTATGAAGTTCCGCTGCCGGCTTCGGCCATGCCCACAGGCAAGGAAGACAGCCAGACCTGGCTGCCTTATTATGCGCCGGAACAGTTGAGCGGCGAGGCGATCACGTTGAGCAGCAACATTTATTCGTTGGGGGTTATCCTTTATGAACTGTTGGCGGGGCAACGGCCGTTCCTTATCCCCACGCCCTTCAACAAACACGCCGCGAACAAATCGCCCATGGCGCTGCCCAATGCACGTCTGGGCCTGTCCGCCGAAACATACTCGCTGGTACAGGAGTGCCTCCAATTCGCCGCCGAAGCACGCCCTGCCTCCCTGGCCGAAGTGGAAGCGCGGTTAGAAAAAGCCATCAAAGCGGAATCGAGTCCGCAGCCAGCGGCCACAGACAGCCGCCAGCGCAAAGCGCCGCCATTTTTGTGGGCCGTCGGCGCGCTGCTGCTTGTCGCCCTGCTGCTGTTTTGGGCGCTGCGCCTGAATGGCGGCGCAGCAGGCAGCCCAACGCCCACGCCTGAGGCGGCCAATGGCGCAACGGAACTACCGGTTGTTGCGCCGCTCAGCGAGCCGTCTGCCACAATGACCAGCAGCCCGACGGCAACGGCCGTGCCGACCCAAATTCTCCCCAGCGCAACGGCCACCCAATCGCCAACGCCCACAGCTACCACCGCCACCACGCCAACGCCCACGCAGGCTACCTTAGAGCCGGAAACGGCCGTGTGCGCCACAACCCCGCCCGCAAATTGGATCCGTTATCAAGTCCAGGCCAATGATTCGCTGTCCAAAATTGCCGCTGCGGCCGGCATCACCGTGGCCTACCTCCAGGATATCAACTGCCTCTCCAGCATTATCCTGAGCATCGGCCAGGAACTATGGGTTCCGGCCAACGCCATCGCCCCCGCCGCCACCAACCCGCCCACCAACGCCACAATTCCCCCGACACAGCCGGGGACAAATCCGGTCGAACCTTCACCGACCAGCGCCTCCTCCAGCCCCACGTTAACCCCGCCGCCGCCGCCCACAGCCACACCTCCCCCCGGTTAGCCATACACTGTCTGCCAGCAAAAAACCCACGCCCAATCTCAGCCCTGCACAGTCATGCCGAAGTTAACAGTAGTTTCACGCCGTTCTATCCTGGTGATGCATGTATAATTAGTAGTACTCTGATACTATTCACACCTCCCTCATTGCTTCGACATCGTCCTGCTGTTGCCTGATTACCCGGCAATCCCCGGCAAGCAATCCTTGAATCCGACAGAGTTTAAAATTGGTGACTATATAGACCCTTTTGTGGATTAAATAATTAATTTGGTAACGTTTGTCCGCTTCGCCTGCGGCTAAAGCCCCAGGCTACAAAACAACGCCCGGTGAACCGGGCTTAAAGAAAAAAGGCGGGTTTACCCGGCGTCGTTATTTAGCCCGGACGTTTACGTCCGGGTGAGATAGCGATTACCCAATTACTTTTTTAAAGAGCAAAAGGGTTTGTTATAGAGAAGATAGACCTTATGGACCTTAAACCCTTTTGCAGATTAAAAAATTAATCCGGTAACCGAGAGACATGTCATGCTGAGAGCCTGTGCTGAGCTTGCCGAAGCATCCTCCGAAGCATCCCATTTGCTTGAAATGACCAAGTGATAGGGATTCTTCGCTCCGAAGACAGCGCTCAGAATGACCCGTTCATTACCTGATTGTTTTCTTAA
>JAKQCM010000155.1 GCA_029559155.1 Chloroflexota bacterium | reverse complement strand
AGGTATTCCTGGCGCAAATCGCCCAGGTAACCGCGCGGGGAGAAATTGCCGTCGGCCATTTCGTCGGCCTGGGCCTGGGTGATACGGCCGTCGGCAACCGCCTGCGCCAGCAGCGTTTCACGCGCTGTCTGCCGGGCCGTGTCCAGTTCATCCACCGAGATGTCCAACGCAGCGGCCAGGGCGGCGTCTTTTTCTGCCGGCGTAAACAACCGCTCGATGCCGTGACGTAGGCGTGGGGCAAACCCGGAAACGGCCGTCAGTGCGCCGGCGTCGGGCGATGGGGAATCTTGGGCCAGGGCAACGGCCGTTACCCCCGCAATCAACACCAACACCCCAATAACCATCACGCCTAAAATTTTCCTGTACTTGTTCATGGTATAACCCTCCAACTTTATTAAGCCAGCCCATACAAACTGGCATCCTGTTATTACCGTCAACCATACAGAAAAAATGTTACCGAAGTGTGAAATATCCGGTGGAAATATGTAAAATTGCTCTCCGCTGCCGCATGAGGTTGAGAGAAATGACGGCGCGGAGAATGAAAAAAGGAGTGAAACAAATGACAGTAACCCATAAACGTTTAGGTAAACATGGTGTGCTTGTAAGCAATCTTTGTTTGGGCACAATGAATTTTGGCTGGCACACCACCGAAGAAGAGAGCTACAAGATCATGGATCGCGCCCTTGAACTAGGCATCAATTTCTTCGATACGGCCGATGTCTACGGCTGGGCCGTCGAACATGGCCATACGGAAGAAATTGTCGGCCGCTGGTTTGCTCTGGGCGGCGGACGCCGGGAGGCGACGGTTTTAGCGACAAAGGTCTACAACCCGGTTACGCGCAAGGCAAATTTGCCAGAGGTGAATAGTGACGGCCGTTCCCTCTCCGCTTACAAAATCCGCAAACACTGCGAAGGCAGCCTCAAACGCCTGCAAACCGACTGGATCGATCTGTATCAAATGCATCATATTGACCGCAATTGCCCCTGGGACGAGACCTGGCAAGCCTTCGGCAGTTTGATAGATCAGGGAAAGGTGGTCTACGTAGGCTCCAGCAACTTTGCTGGCTGGGACATTGCCACTGCCAACCAGGAAGCCTCCAAACGAGGCATGTTAGGACTGGTAAGCGAGCAAAGTATCTACCATCTCAATAACCGCATGATTGAACTGGAAGTCATTCCTGCCTGTCGCCACTATGGCTTGGGACTCATCCCCTGGAGTCCGTTGGCCGGGGGGCTGTTGGGCGGCGCGTTAGAAAAATTAGAAAACGGCCGTCGCCAGGGCGCCGATTTTGCAAAAGAAGTGGCCGAGAATCGAGACAAACTGGAAAAATACGAAGGGCTGTGCCGCGAACTGGGGCATCCGCCGGGCGAAGTGGCGCTGGCCTGGTTGCTGCACAATCCCATTGTCACCGCCCCCATCATCGGGCCGCGCACAATAGAACAACTTGAAAGCGCGGTTCGCGCCGCCAGCATTCAACTTGATGAGGAAACGCTGCAAAAACTGGATGAGATTTTCCCAGGGCCGGGTGGTGAAGCGCCCAATGCCTACGCCTGGTAATTGCCTCCTCCAAACGTAGAAGGGCTACCCCAACCGCCAAAAATCAAAAACATCATGGGGGAGCATCTTTGGTCTTTAAAAAACAATCAGGTCATGAACTGGTCATTCTGATTTACAACTCGCGCTAAGGCTTGTATAGTTGTGCCAACAGTCTTCACGGGTGGCTCACCCACCATCACAAATTGAGAAGTTGCGCCGCGCAAGAGCCAGAGGAAAATCCGTGTAAGACAATTGCTCTTACTATTCGGGAGACCTCATGAGTGGGCGCGCCACCACGAATGATAATCCGCAAATTTCGCAGATGCTGTAGATTTTGATCCGTGTTCATCCGCGTTCATCCGTGTCTTATTTTCGAAAGAGACGACATGAGCGCAGGCTCAAGACAATGAATGAAAATCCGCAGATTTCGCAGATTACACAGATTTATTTCTAATCTGCGAAATCTGTGTAATCTGCGGATTACTTTCGAAGGAGCCTAAATTTTTTTGGGATACCCGCTACCAGGAGAAAAAACATGCCAGAAGCATATATTTTTGACGCTCTCAGAACCCCCAGAGGCAAAGGCAAAAGCAGCGGCAGCTTATACGAAGTCACCCCCATCGATCTGGTCGCCTCGCTGATGCGCGAAATGCAGCAGCGGCACGATCTGGACACCTCGCAAGTGGACGACGTTGTCTTGGGCTGCGTCACGCCCGTCGGCGACCAGGGCGCGGACATTGCCCGCACGGCCGCCATCTACGCCGATTGGCACGTGGATGTGCCCGGAATGCAGATCAACCGTTTCTGCGCTTCTGGCCTGGAAACGGTTAACATGGCCGCCATGAAAGTGCGCTCCGGTTGGGAAGAACTGGTCGTCGCCGGCGGCGTGGAATCGATGTCGCGCATCCCCATGGGGTCCGATGGCGGCGCATGGATTGCCGACCCCAAAGTTAACAGCAAAACCAATTTTATCCCCCAGGGCGTCAGCGCCGATCTCATCGCCACCATTGAGGGCTTCAGCCGCGAAGACATCGACCGCTTTGCCCTGCAATCACAGCAGCGCGCCGCCCATGCCACCGCCAATGGCTACTTCCAAAAATCGCTTGTGCCGGTGAAAGACCTCAACGGCCTGCCAATCTTGACGCAAGACGAACTCATCCGCCCCGACACCACCCTTAGCGGCCTGGGCAAGCTCAATCCCGCCTTTCAGATGATGGGCGAGATGGGCTTCGATGCCGTAGCCATGCAGCGCTACCCGGAAGTGGAGCGCATCAAGCATGTGCATACGGCCGGTAATTCTTCCGGCATTGTGGATGGAGCGGCGCTGGTCCTGGTTGGTTCCAAAGAGAAGGGCGACGCGCTGGGCCTGCGCCCGCGCGCCAAAATTCGCGCCGCCGCCCTGGTCGGCACGGAACCAACCATCATGCTGGTAGGGCCAGGTCCGGCCTCGCAAAAAGCGCTCAAACAGGCGGGCATGACTGTGCAGGACATCGATTTATTTGAGGTCAATGAGGCGTTTGCGGCCGTGGTGCTGCGTTTTATGCGCGACATGGGTCTTGAGGGCAGCGAAAACATCAACGTGAACGGCGGCGCAATTGCTATGGGCCACCCGTTGGGCGCAACCGGCGCCATGCTGCTGGGCACGGTGCTGGACGAGTTGGAACGGCTGGACCTGACCACGGCGCTGATTACGTTGTGTGTCGGCGGCGGGATGGGCATCGCCACAGTTTTAGAAAGGGTTTGATTTTGTCATTACACAGACGCTAAAGGTCTTTCCGGAGGAAATTAATGCAATTCGATCCACGTTCTCCTGAGTTTCGCGCCAATCCTTACCCTTATTACGATTTGCTGCGCCAGTATGCGCCTGTTTTCTTGTGGGAAGATTGGGGCATGACCTTTCTTTCGCGCCACGAAGATTGCCAGACGCTGCTGCGGGATGACCGGGTGGGACATGGCACGTTTATGGAAGCGCCGGAACAGCAACGGCCGTTACTGGAAATGCAATCTAACTGGCTGCTGCTGCAAAATCCACCCGACCACACCCGCCTGCGCGGGCTGGTCCACAAAGCATTCACCCCGCGCATGGTGGAACAACTGCGCACCACCATCCAGACCATCACCGACCGCCTGCTGGACAGCGCCCAGGCTAAGGACGAAATGGACATCATCGCTGATCTGGCTTATCCGCTGCCCGTCACCGTTATCGCCGAAATGATCGGCGTGCCGGAAGCCGATTACGACCGCTTTCATGGTTGGTCGGACGCCCTGGCGCGCAGTCTTGATCTGATTGAAGACGAGGCCATCTACAACCGGGCGGGCGATGCCGCCGCCGAATTTACTGCCTACCTGCGGGAATTGGCCGACCGGCGGCGCGTAGAGCCAGGCCAAGATTTGTTATCGGCGCTGGTGGCGGTGGAAGAGGAAGGCGACCGCCTGACGGAAGCTGAATTGTATGCCACCTGCGCCTTGCTCCTGGTGGCCGGCCACGAAACGACCATTAACCTGATTGGCAACGGCACGCTGGCGCTGCTGCAACATCGGCCGCAGTGGGAATTGTTGTGCGCTCAACCTGAACTGGCCAAAACGGCCGTCGAAGAACTTCTCCGCTACGACAGCCCGGTGCAGCTTACCAGCCGTCTGGTGATGCAGCCCATCACCATTGGCGAGCAAGAATTCCAGCCCGGCCAATTTGTCAGCGTGATGTTGGGGTCGGCTAACCGGGATACGGCCGTTTTTGCCAACGCTGACCAGCTAGACATCACCCGCAAACCCAACCCCCATCTGGCTTTTGGCGCGGGTATCCATTACTGCCTGGGCGCGCCGCTCGCCCGTCTGGAAGGTCAAATCGCCTTCACCACCCTGTCCCGCCGTTTCCCCAACCTGCGGCTGGCCGATCCCACGCCCCGCTACCGCGAAAATTACATCCTGCGCGGTCTGGAAGCGCTGCCGGTGATGGGAGGATTGAGCCGTAAGCTGTGAGCTGTTGGGGACGATGGGTCAGGCTTTTTTTGTAGTGGGGCCTAAAACGATGGGGTTAGACGGCCGTCAACCGCTTAAACGCCGACGGGGGATCGGCCAGGCGGGCGATAATTTGGGCGGCGCACTGCTGAGGCGTCAACAGCGCGGTATCCACCTCCAGATCATAAACAGCGTGGGCATGAACCAGGTGAAATTGGGCTTTGGCCTGTCCTAATGTGCGATCACGGCGCATGGTTTCCCGTGCTTCCAATACTTCCAACGGGCAGCGCACGCCGATAAAGTAGGCCGGCAGGTCGGCAAAGGCCGCGGCACATGCTGGCAGCCAGCGCGGATCCACCAACACATGATCGGCAATGACGTGGCTGCCGCTGCGCGAGATGGCCGCTACGGCCGTGTGCATCGTCCGCACCAGCTGCTGCCCAGCCGTTCCGGCTGTGTGCGCCAGACCAAGAACATCGTCCCATAACGGCCGTTCCAAATATCGCCGAGGCATCATCCAGATAAATTTATCGATACCCGCTTCTAAAAACGGCTCGTCCAGACTCTCTTGCAGCGCTCGGATAATGCTTGTCTTGCCGGAACTGGATGTTCCGTTCAGCACAATCACAGTTCCCGGTTTCATTCCAGGTAGACACGCACATTTTTAAGGCTGTAAATCGGCACGAAGGGGAAAAGCACCGGCACAGACCGCACATATTCCTGATAAGCAGGTTGTTCGCCGTAACGGCCGTCTTGCTGTTTTTCCAGCCGCTTCGTCGAACCCATCATGATCAACACAATACACACCAACCCAATCAGTGCAACCACCCAATGGATAAACATGGCGTAAAAAGCCAGCCCCATGAGCCAGTTGCCAACCCAAAACGTAATCTCGCCCAAATAATTTGGGCAGCGCACCCATCGGTACAGTCCCACAGAACAAAAATCGCGCGGGCGCTGCGCCTTAAAGGCCGATTTTTGCCGATCGGCCAGCGCTTCCAGCAGCAGACCGCCGGCCATTACCAGCAGCCCCGCCACCTGCACCGCCATCGTCACGGCTGGCGAAAAACGCGAAGGATTGGTCAGGCTAAACAGGTTGGGCGAGATCATCGATACGTAGAGGAGCGAAACGCCCACCCAGACCACCAGCTTCAACAAACCTTTCACACGTTCGCCGCGTTTGGCAATGCTGGCCAATTCCTGGCGGTAAGAGGGCTGGAACTCGCGCCGCACCAGATAAATGCCCAGCCGCAGCCCCCAGGTGATCAGGAGCAAACTATGCAAAACGGCCGTTACCGTCAAATTCTGTCGCTGCGCAATCAACAAGGCCGCCGCCATCGCCGTAATGGAAAAGGCGTAGCCAATGCTGACAAAATAGACAACCCGAATAAATCCCAACGCCGAGATGAGCAGCGCTAATCCCAACAAGAATACGGTGATGGCCGGGAAAACGGCCGTTTGTGTGGCTGGTAGGTTTTGTAACATCATAGCGGCGAAGTTTACCCCGAAAAGCCCGTGCCGCGCATCTCCATCGGCAGGTAAAAAATAAACATCGCCGCCGCCGCCAATCCCAACAGCAGCGCCAGCCAGGGAACTTGCGCCCCCAACCCATCCGCGCGCGGCTCGGTCTGACGGGCGCGCAGGCCAACAGCATAAAAACTGGCGGCAAATCCGGCCAGCACCACCACCATCTCAAACGGATCCAACCACGCCGCCGGTAAAACCGGCCCCAACGTCCAATCCGGCGCGCCCAGAAACGTTACGCCGTGGTCGAGCATAAAATTTTGAAACACCGGCACGATGGCCAGGGCGCTGCTGAGAAAATGGAACCCGGCATAATGGGCAAACCAGATGGCAAACGAAAGCGGCAGCACGGCCGGGGCATAACGCGCCAGCGCCACGCGCAGCGGCTCGCGGCGCTGCGCCAATCGGCGGCTTAACCAGGCCGCGCTCAAGCCCAAAACAACCGGCAGCAGCAAATTCACCACCGCAAAAATCAAAAACAAGACCAGCCCTTCGCTGCTGGTGCGCAGCCAACCGCCCAGCGCGGCTTCCAGCGCATACACCGGCGGCACCATGCCAAAGGCATTGCCCAGCCCGGCAAAAGCGAACACCAAAATGAGCAGGTGCAAATCCCACCGCCGCGGCCACGCTTCAGGCGTAACGGCTTCATAAAGCGGGTTGCGGATAGTCAGCGCCACGTTTTCATACGGGCAGGCACGGGCGCAATCCAAACAAAACACGCAGTCCAGGTTGCTGCGAATTTGCGGCGCAAACAACTCCGTGCCGCAGCCCAAAACATCGCCATTGCCGTTGATGCACTCTTTGCCGGGGCACGCGCGGCAGGTATCCGGGCTAAGAACGGTAATTTGGGTAGGCGAAATGGTTGAATTGACAAAATTAAATGTACCCAGAGGGCACACATATTTGCAGAATGGCGATTCGGCAAACAGCGCTTCCAGCACAAAGGCGGCCACGAAATAGGCCAAAATCACCCACACGGTCAGCAGTGGGCTGGCCCATAAATCGAGCCATTCGTACAAAAACAGGTAAAGGAACAGGATGGCGATGGCCAACCATTTGTTGCGCAGGGCGCGGGGCCAGCGACGGCCGTTTGCACTTATCTTCCGGGCCAAGGTGCGCGGCAGGGTAAACGGGCAGCTCATGCAAAACAAATTGCCGGCCACCAGCAGCCCCAGCATCACCAGCCCGCGATAATGGACCCAGGTCACAACGGTGGCCAGGTTGGTGGGAGCCAACGGCCGTCCTGTAAACCCATCGTAGAGCAGCACGGCCGTTACCGACAGCAAGAAAAGCTGCAGGGTCAATCGCCCCCAGCGCCAGCGCAAAAACCGACCCACAAGCGGCCAGGCTAAAACGTTTCGTCCCATCCGGTCATTGTCCTAAGGAGTTGGAATAGAAAAATCGAAGGTTTCTGTGCCGGTACGGCCGTCGGCCAATGTGAACTCGACCGTCAGCACCCAATCGCCGGCCATCGTCCACTCGAACGGGGCGGTGTACGCGCCGGCGTCGTTGGGCAGCGCCGTGCGCAGCACCGGGACCATGCCCGCGTGGCTCATGTCGCCGCGCACCTGCACCGCTGCGTCGCTAACCGGACGGCCGTCGGCGGCGGTCAGGGTGATGCGTAGTTGGGTTTCACCTACGGCCGTGGCCGCCGGTTGGGCGGTCACCGTCACACCGGTGTCGTTGGTGGGTTGATTTTGCCGCCCGCCGCACGACGCCGCCAGCAGCACAACCATCACGCCGATGAGAACGGCCGTCAGCCGTCTGTTTCCGTGCCTGCCCCATTTAGCCATGACTCGCCTCTCCATGCATCATGTGGCCGCCCAAACGCATAGCGGTTTGCACGGCCGTTACCGCGCCCGCCAAATCCAGCACCTGCCCGCCAAATCCGGCGCAAAAGCGCTCTGCTTCTTCCTGGCGCATGAAGGCCAGCGTGGTCGGCGTGCAGCACACGGCCAGCGCCGGATCAAAAACGTAGACGGCCGTCTGGGCGCTGACTTTACGGCCGTGCAAAAAATCGGTCACCAGGGCCAATTCCACCTGCTCGCCCAATCGGGCCACGCCCAGCAAGCCGCAGTGGGCGCAGCAGGCGCGCCGCTGTGTGCCATCGTGCAAATGCAGCACCATTTGGGTGCGGGGATTGATGGGGCTGTGGCAGGCATAACAGGCGTCGCCGTCGTCGGTGTCTACCAAAGGGGCGGCGGCGGGTGAATCCATCAACACCGCCCCACCACGCACCTTGCGCAGTTGGCCGGCCGCCGCCATCCGGTCCAGATCGCGGTGGATGGTCATGTCGGACACATCGAACAATCCGCCTAATTCTTGAATGGATATCGTGCCCCGTTCTTGCAGCAAGTCCAGGATTTTTTGTTGTCGTTCTGTCGGCAGCATAGTTTACTCTCGATTTCGTTTGTCGTAGGAGACAGCCTTCAGGCTGTTATCTTCACAAATTGTAACAGATGGCCACACAATCTGCGAACAGGCCGGCGCGGCGAGGGCTATTGCATATTCGGTTTACGGCCCGTATCGCCCGGCGCTAAAGCGGCCGGGCTGCCAAGCAACGCCCCGTAAACGGGGCTTTTGCCCTCTTTTAGCCGGTTTCAACCGGCGTTGTTGCGCAGACGGGGCGTTTATGCCCCGGCGAAACCGTCCAAGGCATTTAAATGGCGCGAGTATGCGATTGCCCCGGCGCGGCGAGGGCTATTGCATATTCGGTTTACGGCCCGTATCGCCCGGCGCTAAAGCGGCCGGGCTGCCAAACAACGCCCCGTAAACGGGGCTTTTGCCCTCTTCTAGCCGGTTTCAACCGGCGTTGTTGCGCAGACGGGGCGTTTATGCCCCGGCGAAACCGTCCAAGGCATTTAAATGGCGCGAGTATGCGATTGCCCCGGCGCGGCGGATTGGTTATTGGGCGAACGGCCGTTTTCCACTATACTCGCCCACTTATCTTAATCCCGGCGGCCAAACGGCCGTATCCAAGGTACAGGCGATGAAAAACAAAGGCATCTGGTACGGCGTAATTGCTTACACAATGTGGGGCGTGTTCCCCATTTACTGGAAAACCATCAAACACGTACCGGCCCTGCAAACGTTAAGCCACCGCATGGTCTGGTCATTTATCGCCCTGCTCATTATCCTCACCGTCGCCCAACGGTGGCGCTGGGTGGCGCCAGTTTTACGACAACCCAAAATACTGCTCACCTTTTTACTCACGGCCACCTTGCTCAGCGTGAACTGGCTGGTTTACATTTGGGCTGTCAACGCCGGGTTTATCGTGGAGTCGGCGCTGGGGTATTTCATCAATCCGCTGGTTAACGTGCTGTTGGGGATGATTTTTCTGCGCGAGCGGTTACGGCCGTGGCAAACCGTAGCCGTCATAATCGCCGCCAGCGGCGTGCTTTACCTCACCATCACCTACGGCGCGCTGCCCTGGATTGCGCTGACGCTGGCCTTTACCTTTGGCACCTATGGCTTACTGCGCAAAACGGCCGTGCTCAACTCGCTGGAAGGGTTATCGCTGGAAACCGCCTGGATGTTCTTACCGGCGTTTATTTATTTGACGGTGCAGCAGGTGAACGGGACGGCCGTTTTGGGGCACACAACGGCCGTTACCAATTTACTGCTCGTGGGAGCCGGTATCATAACGGTGCTGCCGCTGCTGTTGTTCGCCGCCGCCGCCCGCCGCGTCACGCTCATCACCCTGGGCATTTTGCAATACATCGCCCCCACCCTCCAATTTCTCATCGGCGTTTTTGTCTACAAAGAGCCATTCAGCCATACCCAGCTCATCGGGTTTAGCGTCATCTGGCTCGCGCTGATCATCTACACCGGCGATGCCATCGTGCGCCATCGCCAACGCCAGCGCCAACGCCCGCTTTCCGCCGACCCCCTGTCCGGCAAAATCTCCTAAAACAAGAAACCCGTTAATCTGAGAATGATACGTGATGCGTGATGGCGCCCCTTACGCATCACGCATCACGCATTACTTCTCTATTTCCCACTCCTTCCGCTTCACAAAATCTTCATACTCCCACCACACCTTCTTCATTGCCGCCAGGCATACTGGGGGACAGTATCGTAAGGAGAAAAAACCATGTCTGAAAACAACCAAACCTGGCGGCAACGCATCTTGTACACCACGCAAACCGACGACCGCAGCCGAATGCGCGCCGTGGCCAATAACTTAATTTTGCATTTACACCCCACCAAAGTGCCCGCCCCAGCCCTGCGCTGGACCTACACCTGGGGTTTGGGCGGCCTTTCGGCCACCCTGGCCCTACTGCTGATCATTACCGGCGTCATTCTCACCTTCCGCTACGACGCCAGCGTTGAACGCGCCTATACCAGCATCCAATATCTGGAGACCCAGGTTGCCTTTGGCTCGCTGGTCCGCGCCCTCCATCATTGGTCGGCCAATTTGCTGGTAGTTACGGCATTTTTGCATCTGATCCGTGTCTTTTTAACCGGCGGCTTTAAACTGGGCCGAGCAACCAACTGGATAATTGGCCTGGTCCTGCTGCTGATTGTGGTTGCCTTCAACTTTACCGGCTATCTGCTGCCCTGGGACCAGTTGGCCTATTGGGCCATCACGGTGGGCACGAGCTTGTTGAGTTATGTACCGTTGGTGGGCACGGCCGTTGCCAATTTCCTCCTCGGCGGGCCAGAAGTGGGTCAGGCAGCCTTGCGCAATTTTTACGCCATCCACGTCGCCGTCCTGCCCGCGCTGCTGGTAATCATGATGTCCTACCACTTTTGGAAGGTGCGCAAAGACGGCGGCATCTCCCAGCCGCCGCCCGAACCCGGCGAGCGCATCGAACGCCTGACCACCATCCCCCACCTGGTACAAATCGAATTTGCCGCTGCGGCCGTGCTCATTTTAGGTCTGTTTGTGTGGGCGGCGTTTGTGCCCGCCCCCCTGGAAGCCCTGGCCGATCCCAGCCATCCCACCAATCCGGCCAAAGCCGCCTGGTATTTCCTCGGCTTGCAAGAATTACTCTTGCACATGCACCCCTTGGCGGCTCTGCTGCTGCCCGGCATTATCCTGGGCGCATTCGTCGCCATTCCTTACCTGGACAAACAAGAAGACAACATCGGCCGTTACTTCCGCTCGGCCGTGGGCAAACAAATCGCCCTGCTGGCAACCCTCTACGCCATCGGCCTCATTCCGCTGCTGGTGCTGCTGGACGAATACTGGCTGGATTTGCCTGCCCTGCTGCCCGGTCTGCCGACGCTCATCAGCAACGGCCTCATCCCCCTCGCGCTCACATTAGGCGGGCTGACGGGGCTGTACCTGCTCTTTCGCACCACCAATAAAGCCAACAAAAGCGAGGCTTTGGTGGGGCTGTTCGTTTTTGTCATGGTCAGCCTGCTTCTGCTCACCCTCATCGGCATCTTTTTTCGCGGCCCTAATATGGCCCTGGTTCTGCCTTTTTGAGCGGTTGGGAAACAAAGATTAACGATTGGAGATTAAAAAATGAGCGAACAAACGAACGAAAAAACAAAATTATCACGACGAGATTTTCTTAAATTAGGGGTTGGCGCGTTGAGCGCGCTGGCTCTGCTGGAAGTAAGCGGCGCGAGCTTGTTGTTTTTGCAGCCGCGCAGCCTGGATGGCGAGTTTGGCGGGCAGGTAATTGCCGGTCTGGTAGACAGCTTTCCGGCGGGGTCGGTGGTGGAGTTTCCAGACGGCCGTTTCTACCTCATTCACGCCCCCGATGGTGGATTCCTGGCCGTTTACCGCCGCTGCACCCACCTCGGCTGCTCCGTCAGCTGGGAGCCGGCGCAAAACCACTTCTTCTGCCCCTGCCACGCCTCCAGCTTCGACATAGTCGGCGACGTGGAAAACCCGCCTGCTCCCCGCGCCCTGGACACCTTCCCAGTGATTATCGACGCCGGACAAGTCATTGTCGACACCTCTTCCATCCAAACCCGCGATAACTTCGCACCGGATCAGCTTGTCTATGCTTAGAAGATAGAGACTGGAGACTGGAGACTGGAGACTGGAGACTGGAGACTGGAGACTGGAGATTAGAGATTAGAGACTGGAGATTAGAGATTAGAGACTGGAGACTGGAGATTAGAGACTGGAGAGTGCAAGTTCAAATCGCCAATCGCAAATCGCAAATCGCAAATCGCTAAGGACTACCCATGAATCGCAACAAACTCATCAGCTTTTTAGCCCTACTCATTTTAATT
Organism: Chloroflexota bacterium; assembly: GCA_029559155.1. Lineage (GTDB taxonomy): Bacteria > Chloroflexota > Anaerolineae > Promineifilales > Promineifilaceae > Leptovillus. Next base: position 14,317 of record JAKQCM010000155.1, on the reverse strand, counting down.
GTCGCCCTGCCGGTGTATGCCTGGCAGGAACCAACGCGAATGGACGCCGCCCAGGCCGATCTGCGGCAAGAATTTGTGTCTGACGCGGCCGTGATCTATGTGGAAAATTGCAGCGTGTGTCATGGCGCAGCCGGTGAAGGCATCGGCCCCATGCCGGCCCTGGACAACCCCGCTCTGCAAACGGCCGATTACGACGATCTGTTCAAAACCATCGAACGCGGCCGTTACAACACAGCAATGGTCGGCTGGCATGTCGAAGAAGGCGGCAGCCTCAACGACTACCAGATCGAAGAACTCGTCACCCTCATCCGCTACGCCGATTGGTCCCAGGTAGGCGAATTAGCCGCCCAACGCGGCCTCATCCCCGCCACTTTGCCCGTGCCCGACGTAGACGAAAGCCTGCTGGCCGAAATCACCGCCCTGGCCCCCGAAGGCAGCCAATGGGCAGCCGGGTTGCAGCTCTATGCCAACAACTGCACCCTCTGTCACGGCGTCAACGGCGAAGGCTCTAACCTGGCCGTCCCGCTCAACACGCCCGACATTCAGGCCACCGACCTGGCCGAGCTGGAACGCATCATCCGCGAAGGCGTTCCCGGCACGTTGATGGTCAGTTGGAACAGCAGTCTGACCCCGGAAGAAATTACGTCGCTGGCAGAATTTTTACAAAATTGGGATGAAATCAGCGCCCATGATCTGGTGTTGACGCCGCCGGAACCCATCCACATCGACGTGAACAATCCCGAGGAGATGCTGGCGCTGGGCGAACGAATTTACAACTCGACCTGCGTTGTTTGCCACGGCGTCGATGGCAGCGGCGGAACCGGCCCGGTCCTGAACAGCCAGCAAATCCTCAGCCGCGACACGGATGAGATGCTGACCACCTTCATTATCAACGGCGGGCGAATGCCCAACGCCAATATGCCGCCCTTTGGCGACCGGCTGACGTCGGTGGAAATTGAAGCGGTTGTGCAGTTCTTACGCGCCTGGGAACCAACTGCGCCATCGGTGCAAAACCCACGCGGCACAGCGCAAGGCGGCGGTCCCCCCTGGCTGCGCGCCACCCCGGACGCGGCCAACCCGATTGATCCCGGAACAACGTCGTCACAGGGGCAGGGCAAAGGCGGCCCACCCTGGCGCGATACCGGCGTGACCCCTGGCGGAGCAACGCCTGGACAGGGGCAAACTGATACCGCCAATGCTACCATGCCCACGGCCGTTCCCTATTCCGGTCAGGTCGTCGCTGTGGCCGATAACTTACTCACATTTTAGACAGCGGATGGGGCACAACTGGATGCGATGCTCGGACCGCCCTGGTTTTGGTCGGAAAGCGGCATCGCCCTGACTCCGGGCGACCAGATCGAACTGGAAGGTTTCGAGTCAACCGACGCTACCCACATGGAAGTCAATTGGCTGACCAACCTGACCACCGGTGAAACCATTCAACTGCGAACGCCGGAGGGACTCCCGGTCTGGAACGAAAACAATTAAACATGGGTGAAACGTGATGCGTGATACGTGATAATCTCCTTTCACGCATCACGCATCAGGCATCACTTCGCCTTTCTCGCCGCGTTAATCTGGTCGCGCAGTTCCAGAGCGGCGGCGCGAGCCGAGGCGGCAAAATCGCCTTGCAGCGACGCGTACAAAATACTGCGGCTGGCGCTGATAACCGGTCCGGCGACCGCGTCTGGACCAAATTGCACGGCCGTTGCCAAATCACCGCCCTGCGCCCCAATCCCCGGAATTAAAAAGTTAGCCGTCGGGGCCATTTTCCGAGCCATTTCCAATTCTTGCGGATAAGTTGCGCCCACAACGTACCCTTTGTGACCGGCCGTTTCCCAGCCCTGGCTCTGACGCAGCACATCGGCCGTCAATCCTTCCCCGGCGGTCAGGTTGCCCTGGAAGTTGCCCGCGCTGGGATTGGAAGTGCGCGCCAGAATGTACACCGCTTTGTCCGGCCGGTCGCCAATCATCGGCAGCACCGCTTCCGCGCCCACAAACGGGTTCACCGTCACCGCATCCACGCCCCACTCATCAAACAAACCGCGCCCCCATGCGCCCTGCGTATGGCCAATGTCGCCCGTTTTACAATCGATAATAATCGGAATGTGGCTGGGGATATAGGCGATGGTTCGCTCCAGAGCGATGATACCGGCCGCGCCCCATTGCAAATAAAAGCCCAAATTCGGCTTGTAGGCGCACACCAGATCGGCCGTCGCGTCGATGATAGCCTTGTTAAAAGGCAGCACCGGTTCGTCCCATTTCATCACGTCTACACGCAGGCGCACCGGATCGGGGTCCAGGCCTACGCATAACCAGGAATTGTTTTGCGTTTGAATCGCTTGCAGTTTTTGGAGATAGTTCATGGGCAAATTGTACCGGTTCGGCGACCGATGACCAAAGAATTGTGGTACACTCACGGCCGTTATCCTTTCCCGCCCAGTCCTATACCGAGGCACACCATGAACGACATCATCCAGGTCGATTATGAACAGCTAGAAACCATCACCCAACGGTTTACCGCCCTTTCTGAAGACATTCAGACCGTGCAGCGCACCATGCAACAACGTGTAGACGCGCTTATCCACGGCGGATGGGTCGGCCGGGGATCGACCGCTTTTTATAACGAAATGAGTGATGACGTGCTGCCCGCTTTGGCGCGTTTAGACGCCGCTTTAGCCGAAAGCAGCGCCATCAGCCGCCAGATAGCCGTTCTATTTAACGCCGCCGAAGAAGAAGCCGCCGCCCAGTTTCAGGTTTTGGCCAGTGGCTTTGGCGTCATGGATGGTTTTGTGGGCCGGCCGGTAACTGACGATGGCGGTGTTTTGGGTTGGATTGGCGACCGGGCTGGAGACGCGTGGGGCTGGATTGAAGACCATCGGGATGAGGTCGCCCTCGGCGCGGCTGTCATTGCGGCTGGAGTGGCTACCGTACTTACGGCCGGAGCGGCGGCGCCCATTATTGCCGGGGCGGTGGCCGCTGGCGGCCTCACATTAGGCATCAACGCCGCTTCGCCTAAATATGATTTATTTGACGGCGTGTTGGGCAATACAGTGTCGGGCGCGTTCATCGGCTGGGGAGTCGGATCAACCCACACCGCGATCAACACCCTGCGGGGCATTTCCGAGGCCACCCCCTGGGCTGCCCAAATAGGTGGAGCCGCTTCACAGAAATTTGCCTCGGCAAGATTGGCCTTGCCTGTGGCCAGGGTGATGACATTTGCGCCGGCGAGATTGGCCCTGCCTGTGGCCAGGGTGATGACATTTGCGCCGCCGATCTTGGAAGCCATTAGCGGCGGCAGCATGGTTGTGTCTGGCGGCGGTTTAGATTGGCTGATTCCAGAACGATTGGAAACGGCCGTACACACCACCAGCAATGTTCTGGGCCTGAGCGCCGCCGCCACAAATCTGGCTGCCTCCTTCGGCGGCAACATGCTCATCCAACATGCCTGGAATAACCCTCTCGCTTACCCGCCAGGCGGTAAGCTGACCGGCGTCGGCAACAGCGCCATGTTTCAGGGGCATCATTTCTACCCCCAAAATGAATTGGGCCGGTTAGACTTTGCCAAAGATTTGTTGGATGACGCCGTACTTATTCCCTCCGGTCGCAATCCATTTATCCCGAATTTACACCAGGGCGCGGCCGACAGCATCCACGGCTTTATCAGAGAAAACATCAAAAGCATAGGCGGTCGGTCGATGTTCGATGTGATGCCGCCGGCGCAGCAGCTACAATTTTTGCAGAAGGTCAACAATCAATACCTTTCCAGCATTCTGACCCAATCTCAAAGGGTTTCTCATGCTATAGACCCGCTGGTTTGGGCCGGAAAATTTGGCGTGAACAAGGTGTTCTGATGCAAGAAAAGGTTCGGGTAAGTTTAGCCGCCAGTTGGCCGGAAGCGCGCCGTCGGCTGCCAAAGTCCCTGGCGGCGCAGTTGGAGAGCCATTTGTCTTTGCCGCCAGGCGCATCGACGGCCATGATCGTCTACCCAAATCTGGAGTTTGACGCCGCCGACCCGCTGGTAGCGGATTTGTTGGCTGCGGCCCAAAGCAGCGGCGGCAAGGCAAAACGGCAACGGCCGTTTGCCCGCCATCAACCAGAAGAGACCACCGACCCCCTGGTGCGGCAAGTGCTCTATTACACGGAATACACGCCCGCCGATCTGTTTGCACACCGGTTTATCCAACTTAGCTTGTTAGAAATACGGCCGTTGGCTCGGCCGTTAAGCCAATTTTACCGGGCAGTCATCACCCCGACGCCAGGTTGCGAAGCATGTGGTTTCGTCGATCTGACTCAAACGGCCAACTTGCGTCTGGCTGAGCCCTGGCCGCCAGGGGTTTTTTGGGGCGAAACCGACAACTACGAATTACTTGTTAGCGACAGGCTAAAAACCATCTGGCAGGCGGCATCTCCGGCGGCGGAGGTGATTTTCCAGCCTGTGGAAACGCCTGGCAAGTCGGCCGAGACCATCTGGCAAGTTCGGCCGCAGCAGGTACTGCCGGTGCAAATTCCCCCGACGGCCGTGCAGGTATTAAGCCGCTGCCCAACATGTCAACGGCCGTTAACTGCCTATTTGCGCCGCTGCGACGAGGTGGATTCTCGTTATCAAACAGAAGCGCTGCTTTATACGCCAGCAAACACCACACCCATCGGCGATTTTTGGCAAACGGCCGTCATCGACGGCCGTGTCCGGCTACCTCGCCATCTGCTAGAAAACTACGCCCACAACCCGGAACCTTCTTACGTGCGCCCGGCACGGCCGTTCTGGATACTATCCAATCGACTCTTACAAGAATTTCACAAACACGCCATTCACAATTGGACGGGAAAACCAGTTCTTATTATCTGACAAGGAGAAACGCATGATGCCAACAAACGATGGTCCACAACAATTACAACAAATCGCCCAACAAGCGTTTGAGCAAGCCCCCAGTTTATATGTCAATGGCTTTGTCAACGGCATGGGAATTACGGACACTTACCTGGTTTTGCAAACCAACGGCCAAACCACGCTGGTTGTCAATATGTCTTTATCGCTGGCCAAGACCCTGGGGCAGAGCTTGCTCACGCAAGTGGAACGCTTCGAAAAACAAACCGGGCAAAGCGTACTCACCTTACCGGAATTAAGCAATCTGACCGCTCGTTAACCCGATCATACCTCACCTGGTTGCAAAGCGGCCAACAAAGCCGCCTGATGGGGCGTTGACGGAATGTGAGGCAGTTCTGCCAGGAGGTCGGCGCGAGTGAGGACCGGCGCGCCGCCCCACCAGCAGCGTGGCGCGGCGCGCCACAACAGCTGCAGCAGGGCGGGATTGCCGGCAAACGGCCGTATCGCCCCTTCCACTTCCGGCGACAAAATAGACGCCTGATACGGCCGTGCCGCCGCCGCAAAATCGCTTGCCGCCACGTCCGGCGGTTGGTGGATGCGCCCATCGGCAAGATTGATGTGCGTGATGTGGAAACGGCCGTTTTTCAACACATACACAATCGCCGCCGTTTGCACCACCTGGCGCGTCGTCAGGTTGCCAGAGGCCAGCGCCCCGGCGTTCACCAGCGTCACACCCTCCAGTTCACACACCAGCGGGATGTGCCAATGCCCAAAATGCACCAACTTCGCCCCCACACGCTGCCCATGACGGGCAATGCGTTCCAGCTTTGGGCGCAAACTCTGGTCACGGCGCGATTCCATCTCATCCACCCGATCCGCAAAATGGCCGTGCCAGACCAGCATCCGCTGGCCGGCCAGGGTGATGAGCTGCTTGTGCGGCAGTTGTTCCGGCGTGGCCGGCGGTTCGTCGTTGCCATGCACGGCCACCACCGGGGCGATGGCGCTGAGTTGATCCAGCACCCACAGCTCGCCCACATCGCCGGCATGGAGAATGAGATCGACGCCGCGAAAAATTTGCGGCAGCGTCTCCGGCAAATCGGGCCAGCGGTCGGGCATGTGGGTATCGGAGATGAGTCCCAGGCGGGCAACCACCTGGCGCGGGGAAATGTGTGGAGGCAGGTAACGATTGGTCATGCCCTCTTTATAAAAGGTTTGCCGCTTTTTTTCCAGTGGGCGGCGAGTAATCGTTGCCTGGTCGGTGAACGGCCGTAGCCCGGCCAGTCACCCATCACCCAAAACGCTCGTCAAACTCCGCTTTGGTCAGGCCAAATAGAAGCTCGTCGTAGTAACGGCCGTTTGTATACACATTGCTGCGAATCCGCCCCTCAGCCTGGCAGCCAAGCCGTTCCGCGTGACGAACCATCGCCGCATTGGTCTCCAGGCAGCGAATGTTGTACTTTTGCAAACGCAGTTCGTGGAAAGCGTAGCGCAGCAAAATGACTTTGGCCTCTGTGCCATACCCCAGGCCGCGAAACGGGCGGTAAATGCGGCTGCCGATGCTGAACGTGCCGTTTTTTTGGTCAATGCCGTTTAAGTTGATGCCGCCCACCAGTTCCCCGGCCAACGTCTCGATGGAGAACATGATGCGCTCGGCACGGCCGTTAAAATCGGCATACCTTTCGCCAAATTCCTCAGCCGCTTTGTCCGATTTGGGCAGCTCGATGCCATAACTCAGAAAACGTACGCCCTCGCTGTCTGTATCTTCAGCCTGCCACATGGCGGCGTCTTCGCGCCGCATGGGGCGCAGCCGGATTTTTTCGCCTTGCCAGAAGTAATGGGTATTTTGCAGTGCATCCATGATGATGATGTCCTTTCAGGCCGGGTTTTGTACCAGCCCTTGTAAAATAAATTGCGCGAAGATAACGGCCGTTTCCCCCACCGTCAGCCGCCCGGCCGGATCAAACCACAGCAGCGTAGAATTAAACATGCCCACAATCGCCTTCACCAGCACCGGCGCATCCAAATCGGCGCGAAACTCACCCGTGGCGATGCCTTCTTGCAACAGCCGCCGCCACAACATTTCGTAGGCTTGGGCCAGTTCGTCCACTGTCTCCGCCGCCTGTGGATGAATCAGGTTTAGCCGCTCAAAATTAAAAATCGTGTACAGATCGGCGTGTTCCTGAAACACATTCAAATGCGCCGCGACCGCCTCTTTCAGCTTCGCGGTCGGCAGCGCGTCTGTTTCCATGATGGCTTGCATCGCCGCCAGGGCTACGCCCACCCGCCGCTCCACAATCTCCAGCAGCAGCGACTCTTTGGAATCGAAATAGTAGTACAAACTACCTTTTTGCATCGCCAACTCGTCGGCAATATCCTGCATGCGGGTGGCGTGGTAGCCGCGCGTGGCGAACAGGCGTGCGGCCGTGTCGAAGACGCGCTGTTCGCGGGCAAGTCGTTTTTCCTGAACGGTACTCATGGCCGCGATTATAGAAGAAACGGCAAAATTTGCCTCGTTTACCATCCTCCTCGCCCAGAACTGAACCGCGGTTAAATTAAAATTTACTGCGCACCCTAAACCTGGCTTAACGGCCGTCAACTTGTAACTTAACTCTCGCCATTGTATGTCGCCCTGCCCCGCCGCATAATCACCGCCACACAAAACTTAACTGACCCTAAGGGTTTGATTGCCAACAATTTGGCCTCGCGCGATCAAACCCTGAGGGCCTCTCTGGCAAAAGGAGTTTAGCGTATGAGCAACAAACGAATTTATGTATGGATGTGCATAGCCATCGTGGTGATGGGTTTGGCGGCTTGCGGCGGCAGTGGGGACACGGCCGTTTCCCCATCCGCCGCGCAGTCACCCGAAGCCGTCGCCGACCCGGAAGCCGCATCAGGCGAAACAACCATTAACGGCGGCGACAACGGCGATCTCGTCATCTATTCCGGACGATCCGAAAGTCTGGTAAAACCAATTATCGAACAATTCGCTCAGGAAACCGGCATCAACGTGCAAGTGCGTTATGGCAGCACCTCGGAAATGGCCGGCGTGCTGCTGGAAGAAGGCCAAAATTCTCCTGCCGATGTGTTTTATGCCCAGGACCCCGGCGGTCTGGGCGCTGTTAAGCAGGCCGGTCTGCTGGCCGTCTTGCCCGCCGACGTATTGAGCCAGGTTTTTCCTCGCTTCGCCGACGATGATGGCGAGTGGGTGGGCATCTCCGGGCGGGCGCGCACCGTGGTCTATAACACCAGCGCCATCACCGACCCGGCCAGCCAACTGCCGGCCGACATTTACGATTTTATCCAGCCGGAGTGGAACGGCCGTATCGGCTGGGCGCCTACCAACGGCTCCTTCCAGGCCATGGTCACTGCCATGCGCACCATCTGGGGCGAAGAAAAAACCAGCGCCTGGCTTACCGGCATTCAGGCTAACAACCCGGTCGTCTACGCCGAAAACACGCCCATCGTTGCCGGCGTCGCCACCGGCGAAGTTGAGGTCGGGTTTGTGAACCATTATTACCTCTACCGCTTCCTGGCCGAAGAAGGCGACAGCTTCCCGGCACGCAATTATTTCTTGCCCGGCGGCGGCCCTGGTTCGTTAATCATGGTTTCCGGCGCGGGCATTTTAAAAACGGCGCAAAACGCCGCCAACGCAGAACGGTTCCTCGAGTATCTGCTCTCGGCGGAAGGTCAGCAGTACTTCGCCGACCAGACCTACGAATATCCAGTGGTGGAAGGCGTCAGCACCGTCGCCGGGCTGCCGCCGCTGGCCGAACTAGACGCCGTAGCCGCGCAAGTCGACCTGTCGGACCTGGCCGATCTGGCCGGCACGCAAAAATTGCTGCTCGATCTGGGCATCATCGAATAACAGGTTTCACCACCCTGGCAGACTGCGGAGGTCTGTCTGGTTTATTGCCGGCGACGTTGATTGAACCTGGGTTAACTTTTAACTGTTCGCCAGTAAAACTCCGGTTTAACGCTTGCCATTGTTTTCATCTTAAGGACGGCAATAATTGTGAGCGGGTCATAAGTTAACCTGAGAGTAATTACAGACCCCAAGGGTTTGCTCCTGAGGATTTAGATTATTTGGGTATCAAACCCCTGGGGTCTTGCCAGAGAAGCCTGAATGGCCCAATCTCAGGCACGTTGCACAAGCAGAAAACAAACCATGAGCGTCCTCAATAATTCGATCATTCGCCTGAATCCTATCCGTTTGCCGCGTGAGTGGGCGCACGGCCGTGCGCGAAAATCGCCCTTCTTTCTTTTGCTCATTCTCAGCGCGGCGCTGCTTACCGGGCTGATTTTGCTGGTTCCGGCCTATTTGCTGCTGCGCGCAATCAGCGCCGGGCAAACCACGCTGGACACGCTGGTCAGCCCGCGAACCTGGGCTATTTTAGGCAATACCCTGCTGCTGGCCGGCAGCGTAACCCTGGCGGGAACGGCCGTAGCTCTCCCTCTGGCCTGGCTCACCACCATGACCGATCTGCCCGGCAAACGGCTGTGGGCTGTGCTGGCGGCCCTGCCGCTGGTGCTGCCCAGCTACGTCGCCGCCTTCGTCTACGTTTCCATCCTCACCCCCAAAGGACTGCTGCAGCAAATTTTGCATCCGCTCACCGGCATCGAGCGCCTGCCCAGTCCATTTGGATTCGCCGGAGCCTTTTTTGTGCTGACGCTCATCAGCTATCCGTATGTGTTTCTTACTGCTCGCGCCGCGCTCAAGCGCATGGACCCATCGCTGGCGGAAGCGGCGCGCAGCCTGGGCGCATCGCCGTGGTCGGCGTTTTGGCGGGTGACGCTGCCTTATTTACGGCCGTCGCTCATCGCCGGTGGGCTGCTGGTGGCGCTTTACGTGCTGCGCGATTTTGGCGCGGTGACCATGCTGCAATACAGCACCTTTACGCGCATTCTCTACAACCGCTACCAGGCGTACCAATTGGACACGGCGGCGGTTTTGGCGCTGGTATTGGTGGCGGTAACGGCCGTTATCCTCACTCTGGAACAGCGCAGCCGGGGTAACAATCACTACGCCCGCCTTTCCTCCGGCGCGGCGCGGCAGCACCCCATCACGCAATTGGGCGTCTGGAAAGCCCCGGCGCTGGCTTTTGTGGGCAGCGTAGTCTTTTTTAGTTTGATGGTTCCCGTGGCCGGACTGGCGTATTGGTTTTGGCGGGGTTGGAACCAGGATTTTGCCGTGCGCGATCTGACCGCGCCGCAAAACAACCTGCACTCCATGAGCAGTTTGCTCCAGCCGGCGTTCAACTCATTGTCAGCCTCGCTTTTGGGCGCGCTGCTGGCCATCACTCTGGCGCTGCCGGTGGCCATTCTGGTCGTTCGGCGGCCGGGAAAATTAAGCCGCTTTTTTGAACAGGTGACTTATGCCAGCTTTGCCTTGCCGGGCATCGTTGTGGCTCTGGCTTTTGTCTTTTTTGGCACCAATTACGCCCGCTCGCTATACCAGACCCTGCCCATGATGCTGGCGGCCTACGTGATTTTGTTTATCCCGCAGGCGGTGGGGGCGCAGCGCGCATCGCTGCTGCAAGTGCCGCCCAGTTTGGAAGAGGCGGGGCGCAGTTTGGGCAAACGGCCGTTCGCCAACTTTCGCGCCATCACCCTGCCCCTGGTTCGGCCGGGCATCCTGGCCGGCGGCGCGCTGGTCTTTCTGACCTGCATGAAAGAGCTGCCGGCCACGCTCATCCTCAGCCCGCTGGGATTTTCCACCCTGGCGGCGCAAATCTGGAGCAGCATCGGCGAAGCGTTTTTTGCCCGCGCCGCTGCGCCCACCTTGCTGCTGCTTCTCCTGTCATCGCTGCCTCTGGCAATCCTGACGCTGCGTGACAAATGAAATGATTGGCCGCGCAGGCGCATAAACCTTTGCGTTCAGACTTCTTTTTATGAAAACCACACCTGTTGTTTGCCGCAATCTGAGTAAATCGTTCGGCGACCAGATCGTCGTGAATGACGTATCGTTTAGCGTGCCGGCCGGGCAGATTCTGGCCCTGTTGGGACCAAGCGGCTGCGGCAAAACCACCACCCTGCGCCTGATCGCCGGGTTTGAGCAAGCCGACGCAGGCGTGATTTTGATTGAAGGGCAAGAGGTGGCTAACGGCCGTATCCAACTCCCGCCCGAAAAACGGCGCGTGGGCATGGTTTTCCAGGATTACGCCATCTTCCCCCACCTCAGCGTGGCCGAGAACGTGGCTTTTGGCTTGCCGCGCGGCAAAGAGCGCACTTCCCAGGTGGAAACCATGCTCGATTTTGTCGGGCTGGGGGGACTGGGCGCGCGGATGCCACACGAACTCTCCGGTGGGCAGCAGCAGCGCGTGGCGCTGGCGCGAGCGCTGGCGCCCAAACCAGCGGTCTTGCTGTTGGACGAACCTTTCTCCAACCTGGACGCCGCCCTACGCACGGCCGTGCGCCAGGAAGTGAAAGAGTTGCTCAAAGCCAGCGGCACAACGGCCGTCTTTGTCACCCATGATCAGGAAGAGGCGCTCTTTTTAGGCGATCAGGTGGCGGTGATGAATGGCGGGCGGCTGGAGCAAATTGGGGCGGCGGAAGTGGTTTTTCACGAGCCGAAAACCCGTTTTGTGGCCGAATTTATGGGCCACACTGATTTTATCGGCGGATCGGCCACGTCAACCGGGGTTGACACATCGCTGGGATTTATGCCCCTGGCGCACCATCTGCCCACCGGAGCGGCGGTAGAGGTGGTGGTGCGGCCCGACGATGTGAAATTGGAAGACGCAGAAGACGGGACAGGCAACGGCCGTATCCTTTCCCGCCAATTTTTGGGCATTGCTTACCTGTATCGGGTGGCTCTGCCAGACGGCCGTGTGGTGCAAAGCTGGCAGCCGCACCAGATCCATTTCGCCATTGGCACGGCCGTGCAGGCGAGCATTCGCCCCGGCCATGTGCTGCGCTGTTTTGCCGGCGAAACGGCCGTGTAACCATAAATCCCAAATCGTAAATCGCAAATCGTAAATCGTAAATCGCAAATCCCCAATCCTAAATCGCCAGTCGGAACCAAAATTTCGTCCCCTCCCCCACCTGACTTTCTACGCCAATTTCGCCCCCGTGGGCTTCAATAATGCTGCGGGCGATGGCCAGCCCTAACCCCGACCCGCCCTGTTCGCGGCTGCGGGCAGCGTCGGAGCGCCAAAAGCGGTCGAACACCTGGGCTTGCTGAACGGCCGTCAACCCCGGCCCGCTGTCCGTGACGCTGACGACGACTCTGTTTTCCTCGCTGGCTACGCGAAGCGTTACCAGCGGCGGCGTCTGGCTGCCCAGCGGCGCGTAGCGCAAGGCATTGGCGATCAGGTTGGCAAGCACCTGATGCAGCCGCGAAGCGTCGGCGGAGATGGGCGGCGTTTCCGCCAACTCCAGTTGGAGGTGGATGCCGTCGGCTTCGGCCAAAGGCTGGAAGGCGGCGGCGGCCTGGGCCGCCAGTTCATGCAGATTCACAAGCTGGCGATCCAGTGACAGGTGCCCGGTTTCGGCCAGCGACAAAGTACGCACGTCGTTGACCAATCGACCCAGGCGCAGGGTTTCTTCATAGACGGTGCTCAGGTTGTCCGGCGTGGGCGGAAATATGCCGTCGATCATGGCTTCCAGGTGGCTTTGCATGATGCTGATGGGTGTGCGCAGGTCGTGGGCGGTATCGGCCAGGAGTTGTTGGCGCTGTTTTTCGGCGTTGGCCAGAGCCTGGGACATGTCGTTGAAGCGGGCGGTCAGCTCGCCAACTTCGTCGTGGGTGGTGACGATGACTTGCTGACCCAATTCACCGGCGGCGACGGCCGTTGTGGCCTGGCTGAGTTGGCGTAACGGCCGTGTCAGCCGCTGTGCCAGGAAAATGCCCACCAACAACGCCAGCGCCACGGCCACCAATCCGGCCACCAGGATGGCCTGGTTGACCGAGGCCAGATATTGTTCGCCGGCGCGGCTGCCCTGCCCGGCCTGCATGGCCTGCAGCGTGCCTATCTGACGGCCGTTTACCACAATCGGCAGGGTGACTTCTGGCGTGAACGCGGTTCCGTTGCGCCCCTGCCCGCCCCCACCCCGCGAGCCAACAACCTGATCGTTTTCGTCTAACACGCGCAAAAAGTTGCCGCCGGAGGCGCTTGGTCCGGCGGCGCTGTCGCGCAGGATGCTGTTTACCTCGTGCCAACTGCCGGTTTGGGCGTAGTAGGCGGCCAACTGCTGAGCGAGGGTTTGCAGTTGGGCGTCCGCGCCGGAAGCCAGATAACGCTGAAAGCCAACGGCCGTGGCCCGATTTGCCAGCACAGCCACCATGCCGACGGCAATGAGGGCAATCAGGACAAAAGCGAGGGTGAGTTTTGCGCGAAGGTTCATGGGGGAGTGGGGAGTGCGGAGTGGGGAGTGCGGAGTGCGGAGTAAGGTTCAATCTCCAATCTCCAGTCTCTAATCTCCAGTCTCTAATCTCCAATTAAACGGTTGGGTTAAACCTGTAGCCGGCGCCGAAGACGGTGAGGATGAATTCCGGTTGGGCGGGATCGGCTTCGATTTTTTTACGCAGGTTTTTGACGTGGACATCGACGGTGCGCTCGTAGCCATCGTAGGCGAAGCCTTGCGCCCGCTCCAGCAGTTCCATGCGGCTGAAGGTGCGGCCCGGGCTGCTCATGAGCATGTTGAGCAGTTCATATTCCATGGGCGTCAGGTCGATAGAACGGCCGTTTACCGTGGCCATGCGCGCTTCTTTATCCAGGGACAGGCTGCCAGCGCGCAGGACGTTGGTTTCTGGCTGGGCCGCGCCGGAACGCCGCAAAACAGCGCGGACACGGGCGACCAGTTCACGCGGGCTGAAAGGTTTGGTGATGTAATCGTCGGCGCCCATTTCCAGGCCGAGGATTTTGTCGGTTTCATCGACGCGGGCGGTGAGGGCGATGATGGGGGCGCGCCCTTCACGGCCGTATTCGCGCATAAAAGCCAGACCGTCCATCACCGGCATCATCATATCCAAAATGATAAGGTCGGGTTGGTGGTCGCGCGCCGCGAAGAGGGCGTCACGGCCGTTGCCGGCCGTCACCACACGATACCCGGCCTGTTCCAGGTATCCTTTGACCACGCTTACCAGTTTGGCTTCGTCATCGACGACGAGAATGAGTTGATTCATGGGAAATTATCGAATAGTTGAATGGGGAAAGTTTATCTGAAAAATGGACGAGGGGCGAAATGGATTCGCTCCTCGTCCATGGCTTATTGTGGACTGTTTTCAGCTAGGAATTGGTTTGCTGGCCGCGGCCCTGGCCTTGACCCTGACCCCCGCCGCCCTGTCCACGGCCGTTTTGCGCGCCGCCGCTCCAATACGGCCGTCCGATTTCATCGCGCAAGGTTATAGTCAGGCCATCCGACAGGCGGGTGAGGGTGTTGGCTTTGAACTCGCCATTTTCCCAGAAGCCGACGACCTGCAAGGTGTCGCCGATGGCCAGTTGGACGCCCTGGTCGGCCAGAAAGCCGGGGCCGGCGCCGATGGTGATT
>JAKQCM010000424.1 GCA_029559155.1 Chloroflexota bacterium | reverse complement strand
CGGTTACCTGCTCGATTATGATCAGGAATTCGCCCTTAAACTCGACCTGAACCTGCCCGAAACAGCCCAAAGCACAGCCCGCGATTTCCAACTGCGGCTGATTAACGGCGTGGCCGGCAGCGGTAAATCGCTCATTGTCATTTACCGCGCCCATATGCTGCGTCAGCTGTTCCCGCGCAAACGCATTCTCATTCTTACCCACAACCGCGCCCTGATTCATGATTTGCGCCGTCGTTACAAGCACCTCAGTCAGGGCAAAGGCGGCGTGCAGATGTACACCTTTATGGGGTGGTGTCGCCGCCATTGGCCGCGAACGGAGACGTGGCGCAAGCCAATCAGCCATCGGGAACGGCTGATGTTAGCGATGCAGATCGGGCATGAGCAGTTAAGGGATACGGCCGTTTCCGAGCACATGCTGCTGGAGGAAATAGACTGGTACAAAGACCGCCTGTTATTCAGCCGGGAAGATTACCTGGCCGCCGATCGCGCCGGACGCGATTTTGCCCTGAGTCCAGCCATGCGCCACCGCCTGTTTGACGCTATGTGCACTTATCAGGAGCAGCTGCAGCAGCGCCGCCTGATGGATTGGGGCGACGTGCCGCGCCAATTATGGCATTTATGGCACAACGGCGACGTGGCGCTGCCCCGTTACGACATCATCCTGATAGACGAGGCCCAATTCTTTGCCCCGCTCTGGTTTGAAATCATCAAGCGCATTCTGACCCCCGATACCGGCCACCTGTTCCTGGTAGCAGATGCCAGCCAGGGCTTCCTCAAACGAGGACAATCCTGGCTTTCCAGCGGCCTTGACGTGCGCGGGCGTGTCCATCGGCTGCACAAAAGTTACCGCACCACCCGCGAAATCCTCGATTTTGCCACCTTGCTTTATCGCAACCGGCTGCCCGAGGTGGATGAGGAAATTGTCGTCCCTGATTTGACCCACATGCCCAACGGCGTCTTGCCGGTTGTCATCCCTTTGACCAGCCCACAAGACGAAACGACGCGGGTGATCAATGAGATCCGTCAATTGGCCCAGGGAGGCGTGCCCTGGAAGGACATTCTGCTTATCCATGCCAGCCGCGACGAAGTTGGGCAGATTTTGACACGAGTGAACCGGGTGTTTGGGGTGGGAACGGCCGTTGACCCCGGCCAAACCGATTCGCAAAACCAGATCCGTGTCTGCTCTCTTAACGCGGCCACCGGCCTGGAAAGCCCCATTGTTTTCCTCATGGGGGCGCATGAATTATATGAGCAGGAACAGAGCATCCGCCTCTCGGATGAGGAACGCGCGGAACTCATTCGCGTCAATACGCGCAAGTTGTACATGGCGATTACTCGCGCCGGGCAGCGGCTGGTCATCACGTATGTCGGGCCACTGCCAGAGATGTTTAAGCAATCTGGAAGTTGTTGAACGCGCCATTTCCTGACAAAGCATCAGTGCGGGTTCGGGCGCTGCGACTGGGAAGACACGGCCGTTTTCCTCCAGCCCCATCCCCCATTTTCTGTTACCGCCTGCTCTCAAACTCCTATTCGTTAACGGACTGCCGCCCACCATCCCGCCCCCCCCCGGCCCATTGCAGCGGCCAGGTCACGCTGCGCTGCCGCCGGCGCATGGACGGCACGGCCGTCTACTTCTGGCGGTATCTCGACAACCACAACAGCGAGTGCAACAACAGTACCCACGACGCCCAACTCAAACACGCCGTCATCGCTTCGTTCCCCAAAGCCCGCCGCAGCGGGTGCAGACTGATGGCAAA
>JAKQCM010000407.1 GCA_029559155.1 Chloroflexota bacterium | reverse complement strand
ACGGCCGTTAGCACCACAATCAGGGCGATAAGGCCCACAATAAATGGAAAACTTTTAGTTTCACGCATAGTGGGGCAAGTTTACCAAAGCCGCCCATGCCGGGCGAGGGGCGATCCACCGACGAATGGCCTATGGGATGGGGGATTGGGGCACAATCTCCAGTCTCCAATCTCCAATCTCCAATCTCCAATCTTCAGTTATTAACGGCCGTACACAGCGATCATCACCTGCGGGGTGATGAAGGCTTCCACGAAGGCGGCCAGCAGGAGTATGGGCAGCACCAGACCGATAAAAATGCGGGTGAATTCAGCGGCAGTGGTGATGAAAGCTTCGCTGAGGGTGCTGTTGGGCGGCGGCGCAATGACCGTGAGATGCCAGCGCAGGGCGGCGGCGGCGGCCAGCATGATGGCTGGCAGCTCGAAAATGGCGTGGGGCAAAACGGTGGCGGCGATAAAGAGGAGGGGGTTTTCGCCAGCCAGAAAGATTTGTCCGGCGGCGAAACCGACAACGACCCAGGGCGCCATAAAGACAAGAATGCCCAAAACGCCGAAAGTGAAAGTTCCCAGCAGGGCCAGCAGGAGTAGAACGCGTACATTTTGGAAGAAAATGGCCAGCGGCAGCCCGCGGGCGACAATTTGTAACTGGTCGAGATTGGCGGCAATCTGGTCGCCGGTGAATTGAGCGAGCATGTCAGGGGGGAGGCGGTAGATAAAGGCCAGGGCAACGCCCATGCCCAGCGATCCCAGCAATGCCACGCTCAGGGTAACGATGGGATGGCCTAACTGCGGGACAATGGCCAGAGTTTGCCGGTACCAGCGGAAGGGGTTGGGGTAACGGCCGTTATTTTCCCGCCGCCCGCTCATCACCGCCCAAAACTCGGCCGCGATCCAGCCGAGGCGGATGTCGTCGAGTTCGCGGCCCATGAGTTCTTCGCGTTTGAAGAGGTGGAGACCCATGCGGACCAGGACAACGGCCGTAATCGCCAGCGCCAAAATGAGCCACCACAAGCCAACATGGTTGCCCCAAAACAGCGCCGCCGCCTCGCCCTGAATCAACAAAGCCATCGGCACAATGATAAAACTGGCCAGCAGGTTGGCTGCGCGCACGCTGGTTGTCTGGCTGGAAATAACCACGGCCGCCGACACCATAATCACGCCCTGCACGGTGGTTAGCAATACTGTCTGGTTCAATAACTGCCAGGTGGGCAGCCAGCCAACGTTGAAATACAGCCCGACCATATAAACCGTCATGCCCAGGTAAGCCGCCAGCAGCGGTGGAACCAACACAGCCACCATTTTGCCCAGATAAAGCTGCGCGTCGGTGAGCGGCGTTGCCAGCAGCGGCTCCAGGCTCTTCCGTTCCTTTTCGCCGACGAAGGTTTCCAGGGCAATGATCAGCGAAAACGACATGGGAAAAAAGCCCACCACCAACAGCAAAAAGGGGATGAGCTGCGTGGCGATGATTTGCGCGCCGTAGTTGGATACAAACGCCATCATGCGGCCGGCGGCAAAGTTCATCAGCGCCGGGAAAAAGACGGTTAGCAAGATAATGGGCGTCATGATCCGCCAATCGCGGAAGGAATCTTTGATTTCGCGGCGGGCAACAACAGCGGCCATGCGCCAATCCTGGCGGTTCAGGGAGATTGGTTTTAAGGAGAGGGAAGTCATACGAACCTCGTGGGTTGGGTTAGTTGTTGGCGCCGGATTGCTCTTCTTCGGCTTCGGCGACGACGCGCAGGTAAACTTCTTCCAGGCTTTGGCTAACTTCGTGCAAGGCGATAATGCCCAGGCCCAGTTCACCCAGGCGGCGAACTAAAATGGGATTGTCCTGTTCCGGGTTAGGCGTGCGGTAGCGGATGGTGTTTTCGCTGATGGATTCTACCGTTACCAGATTGTCCAACTCTTTGACCTGGCCGTTCAGGTGATGATCGACGCGCACTTCAAGCTGAGGGTGGCCTAGAAGTTGTTGTTTTAGTTCGGCCGGGCTGCCTTTGGCGACGACGGATCCTTTCTTGATGATGGCAATGCGGTCGGCCAGGGCTTCGGCTTCAGACAGGTTGTGGGTGCAGAGGATGATGGTGCGCTGATCGTCGCGCATTTCCTTGATGGTGTCGCGCACGAGTTTGGCGCTGTGGGGGTCCATGGCAGAGGTGGGTTCGTCTAGCAGGAGGACGGTGGGTTTGTGGAGCATGGCGCGGATGAGGCCAACTTTTTGGCGCATGCCTTTGGAGTATTGTCCGAGGCGGCGCTGGTGGGCGTCGGCCATGTCGAAGCGTTCGAATAGGGCCAGTCCACGTTCGCGTATGGCGCTGTCGGTTATGCCATAGAGACGGCCGTAAAACAACAAATACTCAATGCCGGTCATGCGCAGGTAAAGACCGGGCTGCTCGGTGAGTACGCCAATGGATTGGCGTACCTGGGCGGGCTGAGTCACAACGTCGTAACCATTTACTTCCGCGCGGCCGGTGGTGGGGCGCAGTATGGAGCTTAACATGCGCACGGTAGTGGTTTTGCCGGCTCCGTTTGGCCCTAACAGCGCCAGTAGTTCACCGGCGCCTACGTTCAGGTTAAGATCGCGAACGGCCGTGAACGAGTCGAATGATTTCCCGAGATTCTGGGTCATTATCATGGTTGCTCTCCAATGCTGTCTGCTTGTTGATTAAAACACCACTCGTGAAAAAGTTGTGACAGAATGAGGGTGGATTATGGGTTGATTCTTGCAAACGATAAAACACTCCCCGCGAATTTGAATCATCAACAGCAAATATAGGGTATCCGTTTGCCAGCTGCCGCACAATAGGAAGTAGGGTGGTGGCCGCTGGTCCCCAATACCCGGCGCATACGAAGCGCCGGGATGTCAGGAAACCGCCGCAGGAGTTTTGGTCTTTGCGGCTCGGTAATGGCGGCCAATGATCCAGGCAGCCATGCCGAGGGCAATCAGCAAAGAGAGGAAAGTGGCAATAGCCATATTAAGTTGGACGAAGCCCAGGTTTA
>JAKQCM010000404.1 GCA_029559155.1 Chloroflexota bacterium | reverse complement strand
TCGCCCCCGGGCTAACCGGCGCAGCCGAATTTGCCTCTGGCCTCGCCGACATCACCATTATCCTGTTCAGCATCCCCATGATGCTCTTGTGCGCCATTGGCCCCCTTTCCCTGGTCGGCATATACAGCGTGAGCCACAACCGGCGGAAACAGGGCAAACCCCGGATGGATGACGGCGGCCGAATTCAACAATTATTCTGGCAAATGGACAATCTGGTGCAGCGTGCGCAGTCAAAAACCGGCGAAATATCTCCCAAAATTGCCCGCCCCATCATCCAGGCCAACGCCTTCGTGGCTTACCTACACGCCTTTCTTAAGCAAATTAAAAGTTACCTAAAACGGAGCTAAACCATCATGCAATCTGAAGGAAACGAAAACTGGAAAGTAAAATTTCTTGTCATCGGCACAGTTGCCGGGGCCTTAATAGGCCTGGGCACGGCTTATTTGATGGCCCGTACGGCCGAAGAAAACGTCGGTGGCCCACCGCAAATTAAGACCGCCGATGCCTTGCGTATTGGCATCAACGCCATTGGGTTAATACGGGGCATCGCCGCTCTTGGTGACGGCAAATAAGAGCGTCTATCAGCCAGTCTAACAGGTAGAGCGGCCATGTTTCTTCGCCAGAACAAGCCAATTAAGCAGAGAAAAGAAAAATCGCCGGTCCAACAGAACTTCCGGCGATTTTATTCTACCTAATATCAGGCACTCGTCATGAATACCTTAATCATCGTTGACGATGATGCAACCAATGTCGGTTTATTGAAAATGCTGTTCGAATTGGACGGCTATACTGTTTTGGCGTGTAAAACCATTGAGGAAGCGACTACGGCCGCCGTCTCAGGAGCGGATGCCTTTATTATCGACTGCTATCTTGCACAAGGCATGAGCGGTTTAAATCTGTTGACCGATATTCGAGCCGGGCAAACGGCCGTAGACAGCAACGTCATTACCATCATGGTTTCCGGCGATCACCGCCTGGAAAAAGAAGCCCTGGCCAGCGGAGCCAACGCCTTCTTTCTCAAACCTTATTCCCCTAACGAACTGAGCAAAAAGCTCCAAATCCTTCTGTCTAAAAAAGGAACATAGTGGCTAGATCAAACCGAAAAAAAACACCGGTCAAAAAAATGTCGCGCCAATGGCGGCGCATGGATTTGCACCTGCACACCCCCGCTTCCAACGACTACCAACAACCCGGCGTCACCTACCTGGACATTCTGCGTCAGGCTGAAATTCGCGGCCTGCACATTATTGCCTTTACCGACCACAATACAGTGGCCGGCTTCGCAACCATGAAAAAAGAAATCGAGCAGCTGTTGTGGCTCGAAGAATTGGATCGGATGCACATCGATGAAAAACGGCGGCTGGAAGAATACCGCCGCCTTCTGAGCAAAATCCTGGTCTTGCCCGGCTTTGAATTTACCGCCACTTTTGGCTTCCACATTTTGGGCATATTCCCCTCTGAAACACCTGTTAACTTCTTAGAACATCTTTTGCTCACGCTCAATGTCCCGGCCGACAAGCTGGACGAAGGCAGTTCGACCGTTGGGTCTACGAGCGACGTGCTACGCGCCTACCAGGTCATCAATCAGGCAGGTGGGCTGGTTATTGCCGCTCACGCCAATTCCAACAATGGCGTGGTGATGCGCGGGCTAGACTTTGGCGGTCAGACGCGCATCGCCTACACACAGGATGCCAATTTGCACGCCCTGGAAGTGACCGATCTGGAAAAGCGGGGGCACTATACAACACGTCGCTTTTTTGATGGCTCCAAGCCGGAATATCCCCGCCCCATGCGCTGCATCCAAGGATCGGATGCGCATCGCCTGGTGCGCGAATCGCCTCAGGCCAAAGTGCTGGGCGTGGGTGACCGCACAACGGAAATCTTGTTGGATGAACTCAGTTTTGAGGCCATTGAGCAGGTTATTAAAGGCAACGACCTGTCATTGACACGGCCGTATCGCGGCCCCTCCAACCCCATCGATTTTGTCCAACTGGCGCGAGAAGAAGGCGAATCGATTGTGCAGACTTTCTACCCAACCATCGCCAAACGAGGCGGCTACCTGGACCGGCTCTTGCAGGACATTTGCGCCATGTCGAACACCAACGGCGGCACGATTTATGTCGGCGTATCGGCTAATCCGAAGGAAGAGCCGCTGGGCGTGCGGGAAGTGGATAAGACCATTGATTTATTGTATACGGCCGTTTCCAACCGCATCACCCCCGAACCCGACCTGCACGTCGATACCCTGCCTTCGCAAAAAAAACAAATCATGCGCATCACCATTCAGCCTGGCCGGGAACAACCCTACGCCATCGACGACAACCAGTTTTATGTGCGCGACGAGGCAGAATCCAGCCTGGCCGTGCGCGACGAAATTGTCCGCCTGGTTGCCCGGGGCTTAGAGCAAGGCGTCATCGAGATGCCGGTTACCAGTACGCTGCCGGTTTTGCTGCCGGAAATTGAAACAACGGCCGTGCTTCGTCCCGAAAAAACGCCCCCCACCCCACGAAAAGCCGAAACCAAACCACGCATGGAGCCGCCACGTACCGGCGTGGAAATCGTCAACAGCGAAAAACGCAAAGGCGTCATCTACCACACCGTCCGCGATTTGCGCAACGGCAACCTCATCCAAAATGTCACCAAATCCTCGGCGCGAAAATTATGGCATTACGCCATTGCCCAATCCGAAGCCGGCCTGCCGCACACCGACAAGCTCAAATGGCAAGACAATATCGCGGTTGTAGATATTCGCAAGCAAGGAGACAAAATCTGGTACGACCTGGCGCTCCGCGACGAAGAGGCCATTCACATCTACTATGGCGTCACCGACAGCGGCCTAAACGACGAATGGATGGCTCTGATAGAGCACAACTAACAGCTAAAACCCAACAGCTTACAGCCAACAAATAAAAACTGAAGACTAACCATCTTCAGTTTTTGTTTTCTACCCCCAGCCGGGTAGATGCGGCCGCCATCCCCACCAGCAGCCAAAACGCCGTCACAGCATGATGAAATTCCAAATTAAACAGGTAATGGTCAAAAATACCGGCCACCAGCCCGCCCACCAGCGCAGCATGCAGCCCTAACCATACCGCGTCCAGGCGCTCATTTTGCTTAAAGGTGTGCCGATTAAAAAAGGCGTAGGCAAACACAGTGGCAATAACGGAAAAAAAAGCGAACAACCCCACCAGCCCCATGACCTCGGCAATGGTAAAGTAGACGTTGGCCACGCCCAAATAGATGTCGATATCTGGCGTTCCGGCAAAACCGACGCCGAATAGCGGGTACCGCTGAATGAGAATGAGCGCGTCTTTGTATTCGCCAAAACGCATTTGCGTGGCCAGGTCTTGCCCCTGAATGCCCTCCACAAATCGGGCAATGTACCCTTGCGTTACGGGCAGCAGCAGGAACAGCAGCCCGGCCACAACCATATAGGGCACTAATCGCCGGTAACGCAACACAGCCACGTAAGCCAGCCCGGCTACCAGACCAAGCATGGCGCTGCGCGAAAAAGTCAGCACCAGAGCCACCGCAATCAGGCCAAACAAAATGATGGCGAACCAGCGGGAAAATAACGGCCGTTTCGCCACCAGCTGCGGCCCGGCCAACGCCCCAATCATCAACAGCAGCCCACCCAACACATTGGGGTCAACCGATGTGCCAATGGCCCGCTCAGACAGCGCCGGATTCTCTTCGATGTACCGAATGACCCAACCGCCAGGGTAGCCGAGGCGCTGCAAGGTGTTGAGCAGCGTATTGGCCGTGTCCTCGGGCAGCAGCCAAAGGCCAATGGCAATGACAGCGGCGGCCGCGCCAGCCAGCAGCACCACTTTTACCAGCCGCTCCAAATGTTCCCAGGTCGTGCAGTAATCGATCACCACCAATACAAACGACAGGCTCAATATCAGTTCGGCAAATTTACGCAGCAAGGTGGGCGTCAGCGGGCCATTGCTCAGGCCAAAGATGAAGGAGAACAGAGCCACGATGATGAACAGTCCCAATGGCAGTGTCAGGGGCGAGAGGACGATGGTGCGCTGGCGGCCCGTTACCAGACCCAGCGCCCAAATGGCAAACACCGCTCCGAGCGCCATATCTAAAAATGTCGGCGTCAGGCCGATGTCAAAGGGCAGCGTGGCAAAAGGCAGCAGACACACCACCAGGATCACGCCCCAAAATCCCACCTCGATATCCCGCAGGACGATGAAGCCCACAAGCAGCGCCGCCAACACGGCCGCGCCGGCCAGCGGCCCGCCAAAACCCAGGATGACGCCGCCCAGGACGGCCGTTCCGCCCAACATCAGTCCCAAGGTCAGCCGCGATAAACCCAATTTTCTATCCAGAGACGATTTCGCAGAAGAAGTCATAACAGCCCAACTATAACCATTTCCCCCCAGATTTCCAACGCGACCGCCCTACAAACTGCCCACGCGCAAACCACAAATGCGTCAGCGCCACAAGACCTTAGCCTCACCTCACACATGACATTTGACCCTCGCCAGGTATGACTTCCCTCACTATACCCCCCGAAATTCCCTCTATACCCTATAAAGAAGTACACCTTTAGTCTTGTGGCGGGGAGCCTTCAATAGCAGACAAGCGCTGCTTGTTTGCTCCAAAATTTGACCGGCTGAAGGCCGGTATTCCTCTTCCTTCCACAACCATCGTTTATCACCCCATACAAAGGAGGCCTTTCCCATGTTTCGCAGAACCCTGGTTATTTTCGCTTTGGTTGCCGGAATGCTTTTAGGCGCCCTTCTCTTCACCATCCCCGTGCAGGCCGCAACCTGCACCTGGACAGGGGCATCCACGGATTGGGCTGATGCCGGAAATTGGGCCAATTGCAGTGGGATGGTACCGGGCGGGACGGATACGGCCGTTATCCCCACCACCGCCAACGACCCCATCATCGCCGCCAACGCCGACATCGGCACGTTGACCATTCAGTCCGGGGCCACTGTCACCATCGATAACGCCGTCACGGTCACCGCCGGCAGCCTGAACCTGAGCGGCGCGCTCACCGGCGGCGGCGACATCACGGTGTCCCTGACGGCCGTGTGGAACGCCGGCGGCGTTATGAGCGGCAGCGGCGAAACCCACATCATGGGGTCGGCCACCTTCGATTTAAGCGCCTATGGCGTCGATTTAATCGGCCGCACCGTGCGCAATGAAGGGACGATGACCTGGAACGGACCGTCCACCATCTGGGCCTCCGCCGGAGCAGCCTTCATCAACGAAGCCGCCGGAACCATCAACGCCCAGCCCACAACCGGAGACGTCTCCTTTTACGATGCTCTGAATACCACCTCGTTCCAAAATCTAGGCACAATCACCGCCAACGGAGCCAGCAGCGGATTTGGCGTGCAGATGCTCACGGCCTTCAGCAATCACGGCGCCGTCACCCTGCAAAACGCCTGGCTGCGGATGGTCTATGGCAGTACAAGCAGTGGCGATTTCCTGGGCGGCAGCGGGGCGATATTGTTTATCGGCAAGAACGACGTCCCTGGACAAAACTTTACCTTTAGCAATGGCTCCAATATCACAATTGAATACGTGGTATTTGAAGCTGTTAGCACGGCGACGGTGAGCAGTTATTACGATGCCAGTGGGGCGAACGGCCGTACGCAAATCCTTGGCTATGTCAGCGGCACCACAATCACCTTCACGCCAGACGCCACCATCGTCAGCCTGGGCGATCGGCTGGACGTGCCCTTCTATACCACGGTCGATCTGAGCAGCGGCGATGCCGTGTCGATCCCGCGCATCGAACACTACGGCATACTCACCGGCACAAACGCCGTTACTGTCACCAATTTGTACAACTGGCGGGCAGGCATGTTGGGCGGAGCCGGCTCGCTGACGGTGGCGCAAGGGGCCACGATGTACCCCAGAGGCACGGGAGCGAAAAGTCTAAACGGCCGTGCCCTGACCAATCATGGGACCATCGCCTGGATGGACACCGGCCCCATCAACGGCAGCAGCAGCGCCGTGATCGACAACTACGGCAGCTTCGACGCCATGAACGACGCTGCCTTCAACGGCCAGGCAAACGTCACCTTCAACAATTACGACACGCTCATCAAATCTGGCGGCACGCAAACGACCACTCTGGACATTGTTTTCAACAACTATGGCGTCATACGCCCCGAATCCGGCCAGATCGCTTTCATCTATGGCGATGTGGCGCTGCCCCCCGCCAGCGCCACCAATCTGAACGGCGGCAGTCTGGATGTAGACGGGCTGTTGGACATCCAGGGCGGCGCGGTAACGGGCAGCGGCACGATTTTAGGCGATGTGCAAAATGGGGGCCTGATCGCTCCGGGACAGTCGCCCGGCGACATCACCATTCAAGGCAGCTACACCCAAACAATTTCCGGCACGCTGTCGATGGAGCTGGGAATTGCCGCTCAAGATTTCCTGACCGTGACCGGTACGGCCGCTTTAACCGGAACGCTTGAAATCAACTTACTCGAAGGCTACACGCCGGTGCTGCCGGACAGTTTTCAGATTTTGGCCTACACAAGCCATACGGGGGAATTTGGAACGCTGCTGCTGCCGACCTTATCCCGGGGATTAGGCTGGGACGTGGTTTACGAAGCAGATGGCGTCTACGTGCAGGTGGCGCAGAAAGAATTTTATGTCTACCTGTCCATCGCCATCAAACCATAACTGACGGCGCGCCGCGCAGGTTGAGGCAATCTGCGCGGCGCGTTTTTTAGCAAATGCGGGGCAGCATTTCGCCCATGAGCATGTCGACAATGCGGGTGCTGCCAAAGCTGGTTTTCAGGAGGACACGGCCGTTTGCCTCCCCCGTCACTTCGCCAATCACCACCGCGTCTGCGCCGTAGGGGGATTGGCGCATCGCCGCCAACACCTTGTCGGCGTCTGGCGCGGCCACCAGAGCCACCAGCTTGCCCTCGTTGGCAATGTAAAGCGGGTCAAAGCCCAACATCTCGCAGGCTGCCCGCACGCCGGGGCGAATGGGCAGCTTCTGTTCGTGGATCACAATGCCCACGTTGGACTGCCGGGCGATTTCGTTGAGCGTGGTCCCCAGACCGCCGCGCGTCGGGTCGCGCAGCACGTGGACATTGTCGCTGGCCTC
>JAKQCM010000400.1 GCA_029559155.1 Chloroflexota bacterium | reverse complement strand
CTCATACCTTTTCTACCTCCCGATTATCTAAACTGGGTGCAATTTCTTGTTGTAAGAAAATTACCAATTCTTCCAGTGTGGCAAAACCACGCTGGACGCCTGTGTGCGGGTCTTGCAGGCTAAAATAAAAAGCTGGTTCTGTGGATCTGTTCAGCCAAAAACGCAGCAAATAAATGGTGTAGGGTAACTGAATCTCTGGAGACATAATCGGTCAGTGACAACGGAACGGCCGTTGTGATACTATCAGCATGCGAGCAGGATATGACTGGCGCGTAACAGAAGCGTAACAGGTAATGGTGGTGAACAGGAAAACAAGATTACGCCTGGCACTGTTGGGCCAACCAAATATTTGGATAGACGATGCCCCGCTCAAGAAAAGGCTGCCGGGGAAAGGTGTGGCTTTGCTGGCGTATCTGGCGGTCACTGGCCTGTCCTGCTCCCGAGAGGCGTTGGCAGGCTTGTTATGGGGTAATATGCCGGACACGGCGGCGCGAACCAATCTGCGTGTGACCTTGAATCGGCTGCCGCTTCCCCTTCGTTCGTTTCTGGACATAGACCACCACGCCATTGCTTTGAAATTAGATGAGGTTGACCTGGATGTGTGGGTGCTGGAAACGGCCGTTTCCGGTAATACTGCCGCCTGGCAAACGGCCGTTTCGCTCTATCACAGCGATTTCCTTGATGGCCTCACGATTCCTGATGCGCCCGCCTATGAAGAATGGGCGCTGATGCAACGGGAACGGCTGCGTTTGTTGGTCATCGATCTGTTGCAGCGCCTGGCGGCTGAGGCGCTTGAGCGGCAAGCCTACAACGATGGCATTGCCTATGCGCGGCGCAGTCTGGCGATGGATAACTGGCGCGAAGAAGCGCACCGTCTGCTAATGCGCCTGTTGGCGCTGGCTGGTCGTCGCAGTGATGCCCTGGCACAATTTGAGGTCTGTCGCCGTTTGTTGGCCGAAAATCTGGGCGTGGCGCCAACAGTTGAAACCAGAGACCTATACGAAACGATTAAGCACAATCGGCTTATCCCCACCGTGGCAGCCCAAAGCAAACCTGTCCCACCCCACAATTTGCCGGCCAGCGCCGCCTCCTTTGTGGGACGTGAGGCAGAATTGGCGCAATTGGATGCCTTGCTGGCGCAACCAGACGGCCGTTTACTGACGATACTTGGCCCGGGCGGTGTAGGTAAAACACGGTTGGCTTTGGAAATGGCCGAGCGTCACCTGGCTGATCCCCAATTTCCTGATGGCCTGTATTTTATTCCCCTGGCTGATTTGCCCTCGGAAACGGCCGTTTCCGCCATCATCGCCCAAACCATTGGTCTCAAACTAAGCGGGGCAGACACGCCACAGAAGCAATTATGCCAGCACCTGCGCCAACGGCTGCTGCTGCTGATTTTAGACAATTTTGAGCATCTGCTTGCCCAAACCGACCTCCTTTCTGACCTGATGGATGCTGCTCCTGGGCTGCGTCTCGTGGTCACTTCTCGGGAGCGGCTGGCCCTCTATCAAGAGTGGCTGGTGGAGATCGACGGACTGGATTTGCCACCAGTTGGCGCGGCCGACTGGGCGAATTTTAGCGCACCCCACCTGTTCATTCAGC
>JAKQCM010000367.1 GCA_029559155.1 Chloroflexota bacterium | reverse complement strand
CCGCGCTGAAACTATGCCGCCTCTTTTTTTATCCGGCGAACGGCTTTACAATAAGGCCCGACAAGATTAGGACATCATTCGTTTTGGTCGGCTCGCCCCTGAATAATCGCATGATCATCACTTGTATGAACACCAGGCGTCTCGCCTGTTTGCCTATCAATGTTGAAGAACTGCACACCTTTGCTGCATTGTTTTGGAAGGAAATTCTATGAAACAGGTTTTTCTGCTCATAACAGCTTCCTTGTTTTGGCTGACCGGCTGCTTGAACGGCCGTGAACCCACACCAGTCACTTCTCCCACGCTGGCTGATTGCCAGCTCGCGGGCGGCGTGGAGGCGCAGTGTGGCGCGTTGACGGTCTTGGAAAACCGGGATGGCGCGGCAGACGGCCGTACCATCGACATCCACTATGCGGTTATCCCGGCCATCAACAGCCTGCCGGAAGCCGACCCCATTTTTCTGCTTGCCGGAGGCCCAGGACAGGCAGCCATGACTGTTTACCCGCGCATTTTGCCCGCCTTGCAAAAAATGAATCAGAGCCGGGATATTGTCCTGGTGGATCAACGTGGAACCGGCAAGTCGTCTCCTCTTTCCTGCCCTAATGTCAACGACCTGCCGCTAGACAGCAGCCAGGACGAGGTTGATGCCGCTCTGGCAAGCTGTCGCCAGGAATTATCCGCCACCCATGACCTGACCCAATATCACACCACCATTGCCATGACCGACCTGGACGAGGTACGCGCCGCACTGGGTTATGACCAAATCAACCTGATTGGCACTTCTTATGGCACTCGGGCGGCTCTGGAATATATGCGCTTGTTCCCGGAGCGCACACGCAGCGTGGTCTTGAACGCTGTCGTTGGGCCAGAATTGGTGCTGCAATTGCAAGCGCCCCGCGACGGTCAGCGCGCCCTGGCGCTCTTTTTTGCTCGCTGCGCGGCTGACGCGGCTTGCCAAAGCGCTTTCCCGGACCTGGAGGCTGATTTTGCGGCGCTCTTGGCGCAGGCGGAAACCGGCGTCGACGTGCGGCTTGTCCATCCGCTTAGCGGAGAGGTGGTAGAACTTACGCTTAACCGGGATGAGTTTGCGCAGAGCATTTTCACCATGCTCTACAGCACCGATATTGTCTCGCTGCTGCCGCTGCTCATCCATAATGCCGCAGAAACCGGCGATTTTGCGCCGCTGCTGGTGCAGATGCTGGCAATCTCTGGCAGCGCAGGGCTGGAACAAGGGATGTTTTATGCTGTGGTGTGCAGTGAGGATGCGGCCTTTATTGATTTGGCGACGGCCGAGCAGATGCAAGCAGGGTCACAATTTAGCCTGACGGCGGCCGATTTTGTGGCGACGTGCGCCAATTGGCCGCGCGCGGATGTGCCGGAGGGATTACGACAGCCGGTAACTGCCGTTATCCCCACCTTGCTCCTCTCTGGCGCTGCCGACCCGATTACCCCGCCCCAATACGCCGAAGCGGTCGCCGCCGCCCTACCGCAAAGCCTGCACCTGATCATCCCCGATTATGGCCATGATGTGCTGCTGACGGGATGTATGCCCCTGGTGGTCGATGGCTTCATTCGCAGCGGCAGCGTGGATGGACTGGACACCAGCTGCCTGGCAGAAATACAGGTCCCGCCATTTTTTGTCAGCCCGGCGGGTCCGCCGCCTTAAAAAACCTGGGAGCGCAGACGTATGGTCGGCTGGCGGTAGACCATAAACGCTCCCGTTTAGGAACACGGATTGAAATGTTTGCGGAAGACTGGAGAACAGAGGCTGGTTTAATCTCCAGTCTCCCATCTCAGTTCCATAAGTGATTGTGTGTTGTTCCTTTGTGAGGATTTTTATGATTGCTGTGACCAATCTATCGAAGGCTTTTGGCGCGGTGCAGGCGGTTCAGGCCGTCTCTTTTAGCGCGCCAAACGGCAAAATCACCGGACTGCTTGGCCCTAATGGGGCGGGTAAAAGCACCACCATGCGGTTGATCGCCGGGGTGTTGGAGCCGGATGAAGGGCGCGTAACTGTGGATGATCTGGATGCGTACCGGCAGCGGGTGGCGGCGCAGCAGCGTCTTGGTGTGCTGCCGGATAAACGGGGCGTGTATCAGCGGCTGACAGCGCGGGAGAATGTGCGGTATTACGGCCGTTTACACGGCTTGCGCGGTTCAGCTCTGGAGGCGCGTATTGATGAGCTGATAGTTCTTCTGGAGATGGCCGATATTGCCGACCGGATCACCGAAGGTTTCTCTACCGGCCAAAAAGTAAAGGTAGCCATCGCCCGTGCCCTGGTCCACAACCCGCCTAACATCATGCTGGACGAACCAACGGTCGGATTGGACGTGATGAGTACCCGCGCGATGCGCCAGGTAATTCGCCGCCTGCGCGATGCCGGGCAGACGGTTCTGTTTTCCAGCCACATCATGCAGGAGGTGGCTTCTTTGTGCGACAACATTGTTATTATTGCGCACGGCCGTGTCGCGGCTCAGGGTTCGGCCGACGATTTACGCCAACGCGCCGGTCAGCCCGATCTGGAAGAAGCATTTGTCCGGCTTATCGGCACCACGGAGGGCTTGGAATAATGCGCCCTAATTTCTGGAAACTGGTTGGCATTATCAGCCGGAAAGAGATGGTCGACAATTTGCGTGACCGCCGCTCGGTGTTTAACGCCCTGCTCAGCGTGCTGCTCAATCCGCTGCTGTACATTGTGCTCTTTGGCTTTCTAAACCGTTCCTTCGCCGATCAGGTGGAGCAAACGCTGCAACTGCCGGTGGTAGGCGCGCAAAATGCGCCCAATCTGGTCGCCTTTTTGGACCAATACAACGTGGATATTTTGCCGCCGCCGGCCGACCCACGCGCGGCAGTGCAAAATGGCGAGGCCGATGTTGTGCTGGTTATCCCAGATACCTACGCCGAGTCGTTTAGCCAGGGTGAGCCGGCAGAAGTTGAGTTGATTCAGGACGAATCAAACCAGGGGACAAGCGTGGCCGGGCAGCGGGTGGAGAATTTGCTGCAGCAATACAGTGACCGGATGGCGGGGCTGCGGTTGTTGGCTCGTGGGATTAACCCGGCGTTGATAACGGCCGTGCCGGTCATCGCTGTGGATGTTTCGCCGGCCGCGCGCGGCGCATCGGGGACTGTGCTGGGGCTGCTGCCCATCATCATGCTCACGGCTGCTTTTTTGGGTGGGTTTTACATGGTAGTAGACATGACCGCCGGCGAACGGGAGCGCGAATCTTTGGAGCCGTTGTTGATCAATCCGGTTCCGCGCGCGGCGTTTGTGCTCGGCAAGTATCTCACGGCGTTTGCCTTCACAATTCTGGCTACCGCCCTGGCGACGGTCCTGTTTCTGGTCTTGTTAGGCATTCCGACGGTGCAATCGTTTACCGCCATTCAGGTGGATGTGGAAGCGGCGGCGATGGTGACGGCCGTTCTCGTCATCATTCCGGTCATCTTTATGGCCGTGGCGCTGCAAATGCTCATTTCTTCCTACACGCGCAATGTGAAAGAGGCGCAGACCTATACCCAGCTGCTTTCATTGGCCGGATTTATGCCGGCGCTTTTTCTGGCGATCTTGCCCATCAAGGCGCAGCCGTGGATGAACCTGATTCCAACCATTGCGCAAACTTTTCTGATCAACCGGGTGATGCGCGGCGAGGCGCTGTCGGTGGGGGATGTGGCGCTGGCAACGGCGGTTACCCTGTTGGTCGGGTTGGTGGCTTTGGCGGTGGCTATCCGATTGTACGCTCGGGAACGGATTGTGCTGATTGGGTGAGTGAACCAGGGAGATAGAGGGCAGTTTAATTTTTATCAAACAATCTGGCAAGCGTTGTTTGGTGCCAGAAAAAACGCTGCAAGACCAGGAATAGCAACAAAACAGGCACGATCATGATTATGGCGGCAGCCATTAAGATCGGCCAATTAACACGATCCATTTGCAATAAAAACTGCAAGCCTATTGGCGCAGTGTATTTTTGCATATCGTTGAGATACAGCGTGGGACTAACAAAATCGCTCCAATAAAACACGAAGGTAAGCACGATGACAGCCATCGTTGTTGGTTTTACCATTGGCAAACCAATACGCCGCCATACCAACCAGGCGCTGCCGCCGTCTATTTGCGCTGCTTCAAATAATTCCTGCGGAATACTGCGAAAACTCCAATAATAGAGCAAGACAAATAAAGGGCTGCTTGCGGCGAGAGCAGGCGCGATCAGTGCGCCATGACTATCGAGCAGTCCTAGCCATTGATATAGTTGGAAGCGGAATAGCCACACGGCCGTATTTGGGATAATCAACCACACGATAGTAAAAGTCAACAGCCGCTTTTGCAGCTTTGCCGGCAGCTGCGCCATGCTGAATCCAGCCAGTGAGGCGGTCAAGAAAGTTAATGGAACGGCCCACATCACAACAAATAGCGAATTGGTTAAATAGCGTCCCATCGGAATAAGCTGAAACACGGCATTGTAGTTTTGCCATTGTGGGTTGGTTGGAAACCATGAGATTGATGGTGAGGGTGGCGCTCCTGAAACGCCCAAGGAAGCAACAAAAGCCCAGTAAAGTGGCAACACCAGCCCTATAGAGCAGATAACTGCGACCAGGTGATAGACCCACAAACGCCTTCTAGACATGGGGATTCCCTTTATGGAAACCGGTGGCATTTAGCACGACCAGAATGAGAACGGCCGTGGCTGCATAGGTTAATAAAAGCAAAGCCGCCGCCATGCCCAGTTCAAAAAAATCAAACGCTAACTCATAAACAACCAACGGGATAAAAGTTGTCGCATAATAAGGACCGCCGTAGGTCAAAATGTAAGAGGGTGTGAACGTATTTTGTAGACTCACGAGTAGATCCCGAAAAAACAAGATGAGCAGCCAGGGAGCTATCAATGGAAAGGTGATGCGCCAAAAACTTTGTGTCCGGCTTGCGCCGTCGATTGCTGCTGCCTCGTAAAAAGCGCGGGGAATACTTTGCAACCCAACCAACAGCACAATAAACCCTTCACCCATTTGAAATACGGACAAAATAACAATTGCAAAACGAGCTAAAACAGGGTCGGTTAGCCAGGCCGGCGTTGGCAGCCCAAGGGCTTCTAGCAAGAGGTTTAAAGGGCCATAGACTGGGTTAAATATCCACAACCAAACAAGCGCATAGGCAGCTTCAGGAATGATAGTCGGCACGTAAATGGCTGCTCGGTAGAAGCCAAAAAATCGTTCTTTATGTTGTAGCAATAGGGCGAAAAAGAAGGCGCTTAGGAGGCGTAGAGGGATGGCAAAAGCTATAAAAAACAGACTGTTAAACAAAGAATAAAGGGCGTATCGGTTGGCAAACAGGTCGCTAAAATTTTTCAGACCAACCCAGGTAGGTGGTCTTAGCGTTGAGTAGCGGGTGAAGGCGATAACGGCCGTTGCCCCAGCCGGAACCACAATCAAAAAAAACGTGCCCCATAAATATGGCCAGAGCATCGATCTCAGTTGTCGTTGATAGTTTGTTGTCATAGATACAATGGAACGGGCAGAGTGCAAAAAATTCATGCGACAAATTTTTTGATTTTTTGCCTGTTCGGATTTTTATTTGCTGGTATATAATAACCCAAGTTACCCCTGCGGAAAGGTCGCTGTAGCATGGCACATGCCTCAGCTTCTTACAAGCAACCTTGAGAGATCTTTTTGGGTCGCACCTCTTTACCCGATTTTCTATCCTCATTCATTAGGAGATTTTCATCATGCACAAAGGGACACAATTTAGCAAAATCGTTAAGTGGGTAGTACTTGCGGCCACCATAGTGGGCGTGTACTTGATCGTAGGTATTCGATTGACCAGCGACGCTCGCAACCCGTTTGGGATGTCTGATCTAGCTATTGCGGAAATGCAGCAAGAGATGGAATCGGAATTAGCCCGGTATGACCAGCCTGACGCCGCCCTTGAAGCCTTTGCCTCCGAACGCCTTCCTGCCAATATTGAAGCTTTATCACCAGCTATGTATGATGCGGCAATGGCCCAAATTGATGCTATGCCGACATTTAACATCTCCACCGGGCAAACCAGCAATGGGCGAGCGCCTCTTGCCGACGCGCCCTGGACTGAACTCGGTCCCAGCAATATTGGCGGCCGTACCCGCGCGCTTCTCATTGATCCGAATACGCCAAGCACCATGTATGCGGCCGGTGTTGCTGGTGGTGTCTGGAAATCAACCAACAGCGGCAGTTCCTGGTTTCTGCTGAATGATTATTTGGACAACATGGCTGTAGTATCTTTGGCGTTTGATCCGGCCGATTCCAACATCATTTATGCGGGTACAGGTGAAGGTGTCTTCAATTCAGACGCCATCCGAGGCAACGGCATTTTCAAAACAACGGACGCTGGCACAACATGGACACACCTGGCAAACACAGCAAATACCGCTGATTTTCACTATGTGATGGATATTGTTGTGAGCCCGAATAACTCCAATCACGTTTATGCGGCCACAAGGACAGGGGTCTGGAAATCAACCGATGCCGGGGTCAACTGGGCTCAAGTTGTTAATCACAGTGGGGTAAATTCCCGTTGTACGGACCTGGCTATCCGCACCGATGCAAACCCAGATACAGTCTTTGCTGCATGTGGTACATTTATTCAGGGAGCAATTTATCAAACGACAGATGGCACAAATTGGTCTTCGGTTTTCACAGAGGCCAATATGGGGCGGACATCGCTAGCGATTGCGCCATCAGACCAGAATATTATCTACGCGTTAATTTCAAGTACAGCGACGGGTAATTACCAATACGGCCTCCACAAAGTCATCCGTTCGACCACAGGCGGCGGTTTTGGCACATGGTCTACCCGTGTGGCCAACACGGATGCTACAAAATTGAATACCGTTATGCTCTCCAATCCTGTTTACGCTTTCCTAGCCGACTGCGGATTTGGAACTACCGCCTTTTTAAACCAAGGTTGGTACGATAATGTCATTGCTGTGGATCCTATGGATTCTTCCCGCGTATGGACGGGAGGCATTGACTTGATGCTCTCCACGGATGGGGGTCAGAATTGGGGACTAGCCAGCTATTGGTGGGGCGGCGCAGGCTATGTTCATGCAGATCAGCATGCGATTGTTTTCTCTCCCGGATATGATGGTACGACTAATCAGACAATGTTTGTAGCTAATGATGGTGGGATTCATCGTACCACCATTGCAGCATCCGGTACAACA
>JAKQCM010000365.1 GCA_029559155.1 Chloroflexota bacterium | reverse complement strand
GTTCGCGCGATTGCCCTGTGGTGGGTAGGGGAATCATCGGCAAGTCAATGGTTGGGGAAACGGCCGTTTACCTGCCGGTTGGTGTGGCGGTGGGGCTGGGTGTGTTGGTCGGCGGCGGGGTTGGCGTGGCCGTGTCCGGCGGCGGGGCCGAGGTGGCGGTGTTGGTGGGCAGCGGCGTGGCCGTGGCGGTGGGCGTGTTGGCCGGGGGGGTCTGGCCTGGCGTTGATGTAGGCGTGGGCGTGCTTAATGGGATGGTGTCTGTGGCTGTGGCCGATGGGGTGGCTGTGAGGGTGATGGTAAAGACGGCCGTTGGTGAGGCAGTCGCTGTGCCGGTGGCGGTGAAGACGGCCGTCGCGGTGGCTGAGGCCGTGGGCGAAGCCGTGGCGGAGGGTGTGAAAGTGGGTAACGGCCGTATGGGCGTGGCCGCCAGCGGCGGCAAAAAGAGCAGGCGTCCGGCGGCTAAACTGGTGCTGTTCAGGCAGTTTGCTTGCATGATGGCGTACACTGTTGTTCCGTGCCGTAAAGCCAGCTGGAACAGGGTATCGCCCGGTTGAACGCGCACTTGCACCCACCAGTAAGGCGGGCCGCAGGGAACGGCCGTTGGCGGGCGCACCGGCAGATAGATCCGCATGCCACTGACCACCAGCCCGTTTTGCAGGCAGTTGACGCGGTTGATTTCGGCTACGCTGGCGCCTGAGAAGGCCGCCAGAGCCAGTAAGGAATCGTCCGGTTGAACCAGGTAAATGCTCCAACCGGGCGGCACTTCGCCGCAAAGGGCTGCCGGGAGCATGGCGCTTGTGGTGCTGCGTATTGTTGGCGCAGAGGCGACTTGTGTACTTGCCGGAGAAGTATCGAGGGTGGCGCTGGGCATGGCGATGGCCGGCAGGGGGGTGTTGGTGGCGGAAACGGCCGTAGCCCGTGCCACCAACACCGGGGTTGGCTGCAAGCGACTTTGCAAATTGTCTAGCTGAGCCAGCAGCAAAGCCATGACAATCGTGACGATTACACCGCCCGTCAGGAGTAAATTCGTGCGCCAATGGCTGGTTTCGACCGGCTTATCCATGCTGCGCTGGCTCAATTATTGGCCGATGCCGGGGCTAAAGAAGGCACGAGGTCGTTGGCAATCGGGAACAGAACGGAGAATGTACTGCCGATGCCCATCTCACTTTCAATCCAGACGCGACCGCCGTTGGCTTCTGTCAGGGTGCGGGCGACGGCCAGACCTGCGCCGGTATCGCCCAAACCATCAATGAGCGGATCGTCGGCGCGGTGCTGTGGGCTAAATACGCGTGACCGATCTTCGGCCTGAATGCCTCCGCCGCTGTCTTTGAAGGCCAGATGCAGAAAGGTGATTGGTTCGGAGTGACCGTTGTTGGCGGGAGGGGGTAAGGTGTTGATGCAGGCGCTTATGGAGACACGGCCGTTGGGCGGGCTGGCCTGGCAGGCATTGCCGATGAGGTTGTTGATGATTTGTTGCAGCGCTTCTCGGTGGATGGGTAATGCCGGGAGTGTGGGTGAGGTATCCAGGTCCAGGCGCAGCTTCTTTTCACGGATTTGGGTGATGACGTTGGAAACGGCCGTATCAATGCTGGCCTGAATATCCACCCCGCCGCTTTCTGCGCCAGGGTTCCGTTCGCCGGAAGTTGTGAGCTGCACGATCAGGTCTAAGAAAGCGTCCATCCGCTCCACGTTGGCTTTAACCCGCTGCAAGAAATCACGCTGTTTGGCGCCTAACGCGCCCAGCATTTCGCTCAACAGCAAATCGGTGTAACCGGCAATGGAGGTCATGGGGGTGCGAAGCTCTTGCGCCAGCGAAATGACCAGTTCGTCCGTAACGCCGCGCTCTTGCCGGAGCAAATCCGCCTCCAATGTTTCGATGCGCGCTTGCGCGGCTTCCAACTGGCTGGAATAGCGGGTGATGGTGGTCATGATCCATTCGGTGCTAAGCCCTTTTTCTCCGGCGGCGGCCAGGGCCATGGCCTCTTCAGCTTCGATGAGTGATTCTCTCAGAGTAGCGATTTCGATTTCCAACGAGGCTAAACGTTCGTCGTAATTGATTTTTTCGAGTTCTTCCAGGGTGGCAGCCAGGTCGCGGGCCTGTTTACTCGCTTTGGCGGCCTGGGATTCGGCTTGCAGCAAACGGGCGGTTGTCGCTTCCAGTTCTATTTGCAGTCGATTGCGCTCTTCTTCCAGAGTAATGATCCGACCGCTGACGAGTGTGGGTTCGGCCAGGCGCGGCTGCGGCGATTGGGCGATCTGATCGGCAACCTGGCTGAAGGTTTGACTGTTGTGGATGGCCTGGGCCACATATCGG
Organism: Chloroflexota bacterium; assembly: GCA_029559155.1. Classification (GTDB taxonomy): domain Bacteria; phylum Chloroflexota; class Anaerolineae; order Promineifilales; family Promineifilaceae; genus Leptovillus. The sequence goes on along the minus strand of JAKQCM010000365.1, from coordinate 1,482 downwards.
GCCAGCGCCGCGGCGGTGGATTTTTCAGCCAGGCCCCAATCCGATTGGTTATTGGGCGCGCTGATGAGCAGCAGGCCAACGGTCGTGTTGTTTTCCACGCGCAGTGGCAGCGCCAGCAGCGCGCCCCAAAGTGACAATCCCATTTCTTCGTACCACAAGCGCAATTGCCGACCGCCTAAACCGGTCGGTCTTAATTCGACAACCTCATTTTCGTCCAGGGCTTGTTGGAAGGCCGGCCATTCGCGCAGGTTAATCAGCCAATTGGACGGCCGTTCTGTTGTCTGGATGGCGCGGTTGGTTGTGAGATGCATCTGGTGCGGCGTGTCTGCTTGCAGCAGCGCCAGGGCCGCGTAGGGCGCGTGGAGCGTTTGAACGGCAACGTCGATGGCCGCGACGATGTTTTCTTCAGGCTGTAAAGATCGGATAACCTGCGTGGAAAAATCAAAAAACGCGGCTGCTGGCGCGTTGGTTGTTGGCCCGCTAACAGATGGTTTATCCTGAACCATTAAGGTGGAGATGGTGTGGCGGTAGGTCAGTACGGCCCACAGTGGCAGGGTGATCAGGTACCCCAGGCGTATCCAGTAGGCAATATCTGTCTGGTTGGCGATGGTGTCTGGGCTGCTAAAGAAGGTTAAAAGATGGGTGACCAGCAGAATGAATAGAATGATCTGGCGCAGGGAAAACCATAACGGCCGTTCCCCTATCGTCAGCGCCAGACCTGCGATCAAAGCTGCCAGTTGAAAAACAAGCCATATGGTTGCCTGAACCGTGCTGTTGTAAGGCGTCCCGACCAGCGCCAGTTCCGGCCACGATTGGGCGAAGAAGATGTACATCATGCCCACAAGCAGCAGCAGCAGGACAGCCGCTGTGTCGCCTATCAGGGGTTGGCTTTTGGGATGGGGAACAAGCGCCCAAACCACGAGAACGGCCGTGGCCGTGTTTATGGCTTGCTCCAAAGGTGGCAGAACGGAAACGGCCGTGGCCTGATCCCCAAAAACCGCCAGCCCGGCCAGCAAAAGCCCCAAACGCATCACCACCACCGCGCCGGCAGCCCACATGGTCCGCCGCGCCAGGTTGTCATGCCGGTTACGCCGCCACTGTGTTAGCGCCAGGGCAAACACAACCTGCAAAGCAAATAAGCTGATCAGGTGATAAATGACATTCCCCGGCGATTCGCTCAGGAGTTGGACAAGCTGTTGCGTTAACGACATCTGATTAATCTTCACCAATCCAGGCGCCAGTGTAACCGGCTCAACCCAAATTATAGCATACCCCAACTCGCCAGCGAGTTGCGTAAAAACAAAGTTAGTTTACAGGGCTATCGCATAGTCGGTTTACGGCTCGTATCACCCGGCGCTGAAGCCGCCGGGCTGCCAAACAACGCCTCGTAAACGGAGCTTTTTCCCTTTTTTAGCCGGTTTCAACCGGCGTTGTGTGGCTGACGGGGCGTTTACGCCCCGGCGAGGCCAACCAAAAGCTTAG
>JAKQCM010000360.1 GCA_029559155.1 Chloroflexota bacterium | reverse complement strand
GCTCTGCGAGAGAGGGGGATACAGGGGGTGAGTGGCGGTTTTATCTGCGCTATCTGCGTCATCTGCGGATAAAAAATATGACTGCAAAGGAGTGTGAACGATGGAAAAAGCCTATGTGACACAAAAGAAAAAGAGCCTGGGCGATACGGCCGTTGATGGTTTGGTAGCGGGGCTGCCGGCCGGCGTAGGGATGGCCGTTGTATTGATGCTGACTGGTTTAGTAAGCGGTAGGCCGCCGCTGGTGACCCTGAGCTATTTTGATCCGACGCAAAGTGGCCGCTGGCAGACCGGCCTGCTGGCGCATCTGGCGGTGGCGGCGATTTATGGCGTGGTGTTTGCGCTGCTGCTGGGCGTGTTGGGGCGGATACGGCCGTCGCTCTCCCGATTGGTTGTGTTGTGGGGGGCGGTGTATGGGCTGCTGCTGCTGGCGCTGGCGTATGGGGTGTGGTTAACGGCCGTGCCGTCTCCCCTAGCCCAGATCGCCGCCTGGCAGATGGCTTTGGGGCATGTGGTTTATGGCCTGGGTCTGGGCCTGTGGCTGCGAAAAAATCAATAAGGAGGCGCAAATGAAACGTGCATTAAAATGGATTGGCATAGTATTGGGCAGTTTGATTGGCATTTTGCTCATTGCGGGCGTGGCGCTGCATGTTGTGGGCAGATCGCGGTTAAACAACGCGCCAGAGGTGGCGACAAAACCGGTGGCGGCGGCGGTGGGGGAAACGGCCGTGGCCCGCGGCGAGCATCTGGTCAACGTAATCAGCCAATGCCGTGGCTGTCACGGCGATCATTTAGAAGGAAATGTCTTTTTGGATGGCGAGATTGGCATTTACCTGCCTGCGCCCAATTTGACGGCGGGCAAAGGCGGCATTGGCGCCACCTACACCGACGCGGATTGGGAACGCGCCATTCGCCACGGCATTGGTGGCGATAACCGCGTGCTGGCCATCATGCCCTCTAACTACTTCTCGCATTACAGCGACGCTGATCTGGCGGCCATAATTGCTTACCTGAAAACTTTTCCGCCCGTGGATAGCGATTTTCCTCCACGGCAGGTGGGCTTTCCGGGTACGGTGCTGGGTGGCGTAGTTGGCTTTGATGAGTTTACCAAGATTAACGGTATTGACCATGCGGCGGTGGGCGGCGCCACGCCGCCAGAGGGGGCAACGGCTGAATACGGCGCGTACATGGTGAGCATTGCCATGTGCGGCGAATGCCACGCCGCCAACCTGGCCGGAATTGTAGGTGAAGATGGCCCGCCGCCCGGTCCCAACTTGACTCCCGGAGGCGATCTGGGTGATTGGACGGAGGCGGATTTCCTAACCGCTATCCGCACAGGGCAAACCCCGGACGGCCGTATCCTCGACTCGGAAATGATGCCCTGGGGCACTTTTAGCCAGATGAGCGACACCGAATTGCAAGCCATTTGGGCCTATTTGCAATCGCTGCCCGCTTTGCCCGATAATTCGTAATCGTTGTTGTAGGTGACAGCCACTTCAAAAGAGACTGTCACCTGGAGGTACAAATGAAAATTTTGGAAACCAACCGACTGCTACTGCGCCATATGGAACCCGGTGATCTGGACAACCTGTACGCGCTGTACCGCGATCCGGAAATACGGCGCTACTTCCCGGATGGCACGTTGACCTATGAAGAAACCAAAGAAGAGCTGGAATGGTTTCTCAACGGCCACCCCGAACACCCGGAACTGGGCTTGTGGGCGACAATTCATAAAGAGACCGGGCAGTTTGTTGGCCGCTGCGGGCTGCTCCCATGGACCATTGATGGGCAGGACGAAGTCGAAGTGGCTTATCTCATTGCCAAAACACATTGGCGGCAGGGATTGGGCGCAGAAGCGGCGCTGGCGATCCGGGATTACGGCTTTGGGCAATTGGGGCTGACGCGCCTGATTTGCATGATCTACCCGGACAATACCGCCTCTATCGGCGTGGCTCAGAAAATTGGGATGTCTTTGGAACGGGAAGCCGAAGATGAGACGGGGCCGTTTTTGATTTACGCCCTGAATCTGTAACGGCCGTTGAACCGCCAAAGCAGAACCCAATTCACGCTCGTGGACGGCGATCATCTGAAAGGAATGTGATATGAAACGGACAACCTTGGCAGCCTGGGCTGTTTTTGGCCTGATCACCCTCATCTCTGCTGGGGCGGCGCTGCTGGATGCAGCCAATGCCCAACAAGGCAGCACGCCCCCGCCCTTGATTGCTTATCTAGTCGGGCCGACGTTTGCCCTGGTGGGGGCGTTGATCCTGGCGCGTCAGCCGGGTAATCGCGTGGGCTGGCTGCTGATGCTGCCGGGCCTATCTGCCTTTGTGCTGGTGGACGCCTATTTACGGCCGTTGAACGAGGGCCTC
>JAKQCM010000350.1 GCA_029559155.1 Chloroflexota bacterium | reverse complement strand
TTTTAGATTGGTCCAATCTTTAAGATTGGACCAATCTGGCGGCTCGTTACGCCGCGCCATCGACGATGGCGATTTCCTCAGGGGTGAGGCCGTAGGGTTGGGAGACGGCCGTTTCGTCGCGTTTTTAGATTGGTCCAATCTTTAAGATTGGACCAATCTTGCCACATCCCCCACGCGAATCAAGCCCGGCTGCTCGGTGGAGGCGTGGACGCCCACGCAGTTGTCCCGCGTCTGGGCGATGGCGCGCAAGAGGGTGGGGTCCTTAACGGCCGTGTCCGGGTCCACATTCACCATCACGCAGCGGGGAATGCGCCGGTTCAGGCGGATGCGCGCCCCGGAGCTGAAGTGCAGCGCCCGGTCCAGCCAGCTTTCTTCGAGGAACGGCCGTCCCTCGGCCGTTTCGATGACGATATTTTGCCGGAAGCGGCGGACATCGGCGTTTAGGGCCACAGCCGTGGCCGTGCTCATCACGGACAGCGGCAGGCTGTCGAACACTCCCCGGCCGATGTGGATGAGATGTACGTCACGGCCGTAGGCCTGGGCCAGTTCGGCTTGCAGGTCGGGGGAGGTGATGGGGAGAGAACGGCCGTTGGGCGTTCGCACCACAATCGGCGAGTTCCGTGCGTCGTCCGGGTCGGTAAACTGCGGCGCATACAGCAGCATCGCCGGGATTTCCCGCCCGGTCAGCCAGGGAAACGACGAATCCCCCACGTCGCCGCGCACAAACGCATACCGCCGGTCGCCTTCCAGCCCATGCCACACCACCCGCGCCTCCGCCAGCGCTTCCCCCTGCATCGACTTCACCGGATACCGGTACAGCGCCTTCACAATGCCCACTTCGATAAAATCCTCGTTCATAGATTCCTCCGGGGAGCGAGAGCGAGAGCGAGAGGAAGAGGAAGAGGAAGAGCGAGAGATAAAGAAAGAGCAAACCCTCTAGCTCTAGCTCTAGCTCTCGCTCTCGCTCCCGCTCTAGCTCACCGCCTGCAAAAGCCACAACGCCGCCATGCCTACGGCGATGGTCCACAGCACGTTTTTGGTGCGCCAGGCGACGACGGCGGCCAGCAGACCGGCGAGCAGGCGTTCGTTGCCCAGCGATATGTCCAGCGCGCCGCCGGGCATCAGAAGTTCCGGGAAGATGATGGCCGACAGCACGGCCGCCGGCACAAATCGCAGCGCCTGTCGCGCCGTCCCGCTAATTTCGATGCGCTCCATTAATAAAATTGGCCCCAGCCGCAGCGCGTAGGTGATGAGGCCCATGCCGATTATTGCCAGCCAGATGTTCATAGGTGTCTCCGTGAGGCGTGATGTGTGATGCGTGATGCGTGATACGTGATTTTCACGCATCGCGCATCACGCTTTTTCATTCATTCGCCGGCCGATTCTTTTCCAGGAAACTTCTCGGAACCTTTGAGGTTCCGGGAAGATGGGGAAGTGTTTTCCAGCAATACCCCCACCACAATACCCGTCAGCGCGGCGGCCATGAGGCCGAGTTTGTAGGGCAAACTGTAGGCCAGCACGGCCATGATGCCTGCCGACAGCGCGGCGGCGGCGGACGGCCGTTCCTTTAGCCCGGGTATCACAATGCCGATAAATGTCAGGGCCAGCGTAAAGTCTAACGACCAGCTGGCCGGCACTTCCGCGCCCAGGAAGATGCCGACGGCCGTGCTGATTTGCCATGTCGCCCATAACGTGAAGCCCGCGCCAAGGAAAAACCAATGTTTGCAGGCGCGCGGGAGCTGGTGATTGGCGTAGTGGACGGCCGTTACCGCATACGCTTCGTCTGTTAACAAATAGGCCAGCAGCCAGCGCCAGCGGCGCGGCAGATGGCGCAGATCGGGGCCGAGCGCCGTGCTGTACAGCACGTGCCGCAAATTCACCACCAGCGTCGTCAGCCACAACACCGGCAGCACCGTGCCCGCGCCGATTAACTGCGCGGCAATAAACTGCGCCGACCCGGCAAACACAATCGACGACATCGCCTGCGCCTGCGCCGGGTTCAGGCCGGCGGCCAGCGCCAGCACGCCATAAATCAGGCCGAAAGGAATCACGCCCACGGCGATGGGCAGTTCCGACTTGACGCCGCCCCACAGTTCGGACAGGCGCGGGCGGGCGGAGGGGTCCGGTTGCGTGTTAGCGATCACGTTTGCCTATCCTGCCCTGCTTTCTTTGAAAATGATTTAACGCAGAGGCGCAGAGAATGCGGAAGGTTTTCATTCATGGCGTTTTCGTGTGGTCTTTTCTGAGGATAGGACACGGATTGACGCGGATGAACGCGGATAAGAATCGGTGAAAATCCGTGTTCATCCGTGTCCTTTTCCTTGATGGCGGTGGGCTTGCGCTCGTGGGGTCTGTTCTGAGAATAGGACACGGATTGACGCGGATGAACGCGGATAAGAATCCGTGAAAATCCGTGAAAATCCGTGTCCTTTTCCTTGATGGCGGTGGGCTTGCGTTCGTGGGGTCTTTTCTGAGAATAGGACACGGATTGACGCGGATGAACGCGGATAAGAATCGGTGAAAATCCGTGTTCATCCGTGTCCT
>JAKQCM010000347.1 GCA_029559155.1 Chloroflexota bacterium | reverse complement strand
TGGTTCCCCAGATGTAGGCGGCGATGTAGGCCAGCGCCGGCATCAGGATGGGCAGGGTCATCACGCCCAGGTTCAGGCGCATGGCCCGGTGCATCCGGTCCCAACGCTCGCGCAGCAGGCCCACCAGCCGCCGCATCATAAACGGCGCGGCGGCGCTGGTCTGGATTTCCTCCGTGCCGCCCAGCCACTCCTCCAGGTAACCGAACAGGTCGGAACTGGTTTGGCGCAGCGCCTGCCAGCGCGGCACCAGCCGCTTGTTGATCAGGTTGAGGGCCACCAGGCCCGCCACGCCCAGCAGGGTGATGGTCGCGCCCACGCGCCAGTCCACCAGCCACAGCAGCGCCATCACGCCCACCATCAGCAAAAAGTTACTCACCAACTGGATGACGAGCTGCGAGAAAAAGTTAGCCAGTTGGTTGACGTCGCCGTCGACGCGCTCGATGAGTTCGCCAGGCTTGTAGGCTTTGTGGAAGGACATGTCCAGGCGCAGGCAGTGGAGGGCCAGGTCGGCGCGCAGGTCGTTGGTGGCGCTCCAGGCGACCACTTCGCCAACGTAGGCGGCGGCCAGCCGGGCGGCCTGGGCGATGATGGCCAGGGCGGTGAAGAGAACGGCCGTGCCCACCAACTCCTGCAGGCTTTTCCCGGTCTCCACGCCATCCAGAAACCGCCGCACCAACTGCGGATTGATAAGCTGCAAGGCAATGCCGCCGACCACCAGCACACTCAAGAGGGTCACCAAACGGCCGTGCGGTTTCAGATACGTCGCCAACAGCCGCCAATAAGGGTTTCTTTTCCGATTCTTACTACTCATCATCTCTATGTCTCGTTAGCCGGTTGCTTGGGGTAACGATTCATTAAACGTTTGCCAAGTATCGGCTCTGTTTCCGGTGGATTGGGTTGCGAAGACCCCTTGAAGTCTAGTAAACTCGCACTCAACAACTTTACCGTATTTTTCCCAAAAGGAGTTTAACATGGAATACCGTCGCTTAGGTAAATCAGGCTTGCAAGTTAGCGCCCTCTCGTTTGGCGCGTGGGTGACATTTGGCAATCAGGTTGATATCGATGCCGCTGTCGAAATTATGTCGGCCGCATACGACGTGGGCGTTAATTTCTTCGACAACGCCGAAGTATATGCCCAGGGACAGGCTGAAACGGTCATGGGCGCGGCGCTAAAAAAGGCCGGCTGGCGTCGTGACAGTTATATCGTTTCCAGCAAAGTGCTGTGGGGCAGTGTGCCCAACGCCAAACCCACCCAGCAGGGCCTCAGCCGCAAGCACATTTTCGAGGCAGCCCATCAGGCGATGGAACGGCTGCAAGTCGATTACCTGGACCTCTATTTTTGCCACCGTCCAGACCCCAACGTGCCGATGGAGGAAGTGGTGCGAACCATGACCGAGCTGATCCATCAGGGCAAGGTCTTTTATTGGGGCACGTCGGAATGGTCGGCGCAGCAGTTAATGGAAGCGTACAGCGTGGCGCGGCAGTATAACCTCATTCCGCCGACGATGGAACAGCCGCAGTACAACATGTTCCACCGCCACACAGTCGAAGTGGAGTACGCTCGTTTGTATGAAACGATTGGCCTGGGCACGACCATCTGGTCGCCGCTGGCTTCCGGTATTTTGACCGGTAAGTACAACGCGGGCATCCCGGATGATTCGCGCATGAAGCTGAAGGGGTACGAGTGGCTGCGGCGGATGATGGAAAGCGAAGAAGGGCAAAAACGGATAGCCACGACGCGGGAGTTAACGGCCGTAGCCGACGATCTCGGCGTGAGCATGGCCCAGTTAGCTATCGCCTGGTGCGTGAAGAATCCCAACGTCAGCACAGTGATCACTGGCGCGTCCCGTCCCGCACAGGTGACGGAAAACATGAAAGCGATGGACATCGTGGCCCAGTTAGATGACGATGTCATGGCGAAGATCGATGCCGTGCTGGGCAATAAGCCCAAGGGTATGGACTTCCAATTAGCTTAGGAACGCGGATTAAATAGCCTACAGGAGATTAGAGATTAGAGATTGAGCCAGTCTCTGATCTCTAATCTCCAATTTCCAATCTCCTCATGTTAGAAATATAAATTATGCCTCAGAAGTTACCGCATACCGGTCTGCTGCCGGATAGTTTGCCAACGGCCGTACTCACCTGTGGCGATCCGGCGCGCGCCGCCCAGATCGCCGGATATCTGGACGACGCCGTGTGTCTGGCGCAGCAGCGTGAATATCACAGCTACCAGGGAACGTTTCAGGGTTTGCCGCTGGCCGTTTGTTCGCATGGCATTGGCGCGCCGGGCGCGGCGATTGCATTTGAGGAGCTTATCATGGCCGGGGCGCGTATTCTGGTGCGGGTAGGCACGTGCGGCAGTTTGCAAACGGCCGTTCACCCCGGCGATCTGGTTGTTGTTACGGCGGCGGTGCAGCATACGGGTTACGGCCGTGAAGCGGCCCCACCCGGCTACCCCGCCATCGCCGATCTGGACCTGACACAGACATTGCGCCAGACTGTGCAGGCTGGCGGCCAGGCCAATCACCAAGGCATTGTGCTGACGCGAGACGCGTTTTTTGCCGGCAGCGCCACGCCATTTGCGCCCAGTTATGCCGCGCTGTCGGCGGCCAATGTGCTGGCGGTGGAAATGGAATGCGCAGCTTTGTTTCTGGTGGGCAGTTTGCGCAGAATACGCACAGCCGCCATTTTGGTCGTGAATGGGTCAGTGCTGGAAAAGCCGGAAAGCGCGGATACGTTTGCCTCGCATGAAGAAGTGGTCGCAACGGCCGTATCCGCTGCCATTGAAGCGGCCCTGCACACGCTGGTAAACTTCCAGCTCGGAGAATTAAATGCTTCTGTCTGATTTGCGCCGCGCCATCCGGCCGCTGCTCAGTGAGCGCGCTGAAGATGCTGTGGCCGATTATTACGCCTTTTACCATCCCGACGACAAAACAAACCTGGTGGTTTATCCCGAAAACGCCGAACGTCCGACCGGTTATCTGGCGTTTGCACGCACGGGCATGGATTTATTCCGCCCGCTGGTGACGCTGCGCCTGCCCATTGGCGATCTGGCGGCCAGTGCGGATGCGATTTACAGCGCGATGGCCCCGGGAACGGCCGTTATCCTCTTCAGCCCAGAAAAATACGGCCCGCTGCTGCACGCTCTCTTCGACGTGCAAACAGAGGAAACGCTGCGGATGTTCGCCCTACAGCCGCGACGGTTTGAGCCGATCATCAACGTGCTGGTAGCCCAATCCACAGGTCCCAATGGCCTGCCGCGCTTCATCGTACGCTCCCAGGAAACAGGTGAGGTGGTGGCGGCGGCCGGTCTGAACTGGCAGTCGCCGCGCTACGCGGAAATTTCGGTGAATACGGATTTATCGCACCGGCGGCAGGGCTTGGGGCAAAGTGTGGTGGCGGCGATGGCGGAGTATGTGTTGGGAAACGGCCGTATCCCCCTCTACCTGGTGGCCGCGCAAAACAGCGCCTCCATCCAATTGGCCGAAAGTGTGGGTTTCCGCGACACTGGGACTGTCAATCTGTTGTTGCAAGCCGTTTTAAAGCCCCCGCCTATCTGAATTAGCGCTTGCCATCACGCTTTTTTTGAAATTCTTTCACGCCTCTTTGATGGACGCACCCCGCAAAAAAAGGTTAACTATTACCATTGACAGAAGTAAATGAGTAGGCAAACTGAAGTGCGAGGGAAATCGGTAGTTGTAGTCAACTCATAAGCGCCATTCTAAAACTAGCTTAGATGGTGCTTTCATTTTATTACAGGTTGCCGCCTACCCGCCCGTTTGTCATAGAAATGGTTGGAGGTACGAATGAACAACAAAAGCACGGGTGTCGTTAAATGGTTTAGTCGTTTGAAAGGTTACGGTTTCATCAATCCCGATGATGGTGGGCAGGAAATCTTTGTTCATTATTCGGCAATCGAAGGAGATGGGTATCGTAATTTGTATGAAGGGGATCGCGTTGAATATGTCTTGATCGATCGCGGTAAAGGGCCACAAGCCCAAAACGTGATTCCAAAGAGAAGTTACGAAGCCATAGCTCAATAATCATTTGCCCGCATAAGCGGGCTTTTTTTTGCGTTTTAGAGCAATGGCTCCCTCTGCCTATTTACGCTCATGTTCACATTGTCTACAATAATAATCATGAGCACATCAAACAAAATTCTGGTTGTCGATGACGAACATTCGCTGGTGGATCTTTGCCAAATCATCTTGCGGCAGGCTGGGTATTTGGTGCGCGGGGCGAATAACGGCCGTCAGGCTCTAGAAATGGTCCACGAAGAACCACCTGACCTGGTTTTGTTGGATGTGATGATGCCGGGCATGGACGGCATTGAAGTCTGTCGTCAGATTCGGTCGCAATATAGAAGCGCGCCGCCCTGCATTGTCATGTACACTGCCGACGACCGCGAAGAAACCCGTTCTAGCAGCCTGGCCGCCGGCGCTAACGCCGTGTTGACCAAAGAGACCCCTGTTTTTGACCTTCCGGGAAGGATTGGCTCTTACCTGACAGCCTGGTGTTAGAGCTCTTCTTGTTTTCGTATGGCGGCCAACAATCCCCGGCAGCCATCTTCCACTAGCTGATAAACATATTCGAAATTGCCAGTGTAATAGGGATCGGGCACGTCCCGTTCGTGGGTGTTGGCGGCAAAATCCAGCAGACGAAACATCTTTGGGTGCGTTCCGGCATAACGCTGCAAATCTTGCAGGTTGCTGGCGTCCAGGGCGATGATGTAGGTGTCTGGCGACAGGTCGGTGGGGCGGATTTGGCGGGCACGGCCGTTATAAGCCACCCCATGCTGCCGCAGCACTTTTAACGTTCCACGGTGCGCCTGTTCCCCCACATGCCATGACCCTGTGCCTGCCGAGTCTACCAAAATTTGCTCTGAGAGGCCGGCGTCATCGACCATTTTTTGAAAAACGCCCTCCGCCATCGGCGAACGGCAGATATTGCCTAAACAAACAAATAATACGTTTACCGTCATAAGCCTTCAATAGTGCTAAACGAGGAACTCTGAACGCCACGGGTCGTTTGCGTTCTTCGTTCCTCGTTCTCTGTTTAGAATTTACCAAGTCGGCCTATAAGCCGCATTCTGTCGGCGCTCACGCGGACGTGGGCGCTGGTGATCATCTATCTGGGAGCATTGTTGCCAATGCCCTCGTGCAACCTACCCGGACGTCGGACGGCGCGGGCTGCGCCGTGGGTCTGGCGGACGAGCCGCAAAACCCTTCGCCCTGCTTGGTCTTGCTCCCGGCGGGGTTTGCCTGGCCGGCGGCATTACGGCCGCCGCCGGTGGTCTCTTACACCACCGTTTCACCCTCACCGGCCAAACGGATGACCGTTTGGCTGGTAATATGCCTCTCTGTTGCACTTGCCGTCGGGTCGCCCCGCCCGGCTGTTAGCCGGCGCCGTGCCCTGTGGAGTGCGGACTTTCCTCAGCCAGGCGCTCTTGCGAGCGCTCAACCGCGATCACCCGGCCAACTTGGTTTGGTGATCGTAACCGGGTGAGAGGAAAGGTGCAAATTGACGGCGAAACGGCCGTTTCGCCAGCTACTGTAATTCGTTTAAAACCCGGCGGGTGAGTACGGCCGTCATCTGTGCCCGGTACGCGGCGTCGCCGCGAAAATCGCCGGGGTGCTGGCAAGCGGCCTGGGCGGTTGGCACGGCCGTCTCCCATTCACCAAGAGCCAGCGCTGCCTCTGCCTGGAGCAGCCGCATGGGGCGCGGGCCAATGCCTGTAGCGGCTAGACGCGGAGCGCTGTTTTCTGGCTGCCAGGCGGTGACAGAGACGATGGGCGTATCGGCCGGGGTTCTGGCGACGCGCTCGCTGGCGAAACGGCCGTTTCCCCAGGGGATGACGACGTGGGTGATGAGGTGCGACGGCCGTTCCTCAGCCGCCAGATAATCAGCCAGCGAGAGGGTGGCTGGTTCCGGAATTTGTAATTCCAATGTCGCTTCCAGGATCAGCAGCGCGGCCAAAAGCTCGCTGTCGGGCAGGCGGCTGGCAATGCTGCCGCCAATCGTCGCCGCATGGCGGTAGGTGTTTGGCCCGGCTTGCTGGATTGCTTTTTGCAACAGCGCAGATGGGTTGGCTGGGCCGGCCTGTTCTTTCAGCCAGGCATCCAGGTCAGATAGCGTCAGCACAGCGCCTAAACGCAGATGGCCGGCGGTCAGTTCGATCTCATTTAGCCCTAAGGCTTGCAGATCAACAACCGTGCCGGTTGCGTCGCCGGCCAACAGGTTGGCGCCGCCGGCCAGCGGCATGGCATTGGGCTGGCTTAAAAGGCGCAGCGCTTCCGGTAAGGTTTCGGGGCGATAGTAGGCATCTGGTTTTTGGGGCATGATTGTTTCCTTCCGCCGGTTGATGACCAACGGTGCATGACGGGTTTAGTGGCGCAATTCGCCCTCTATTTTACCGGCAAATGGCGAACGACGCAGCAGTAAACCGGCCAGAATACCGGCTGAACATCACCCAGTCGCGCCTAAATTGATAAGAGGCATTTAATTTGATTGGTACGCTTGCTGCCGGTCACGGCGGCGCGCTAATTCGCTTGTGTAGCTCAGGCCAAGCGTGGCGGCGTGGCGTGTTGCCCAGTCGGTTAGTTTGGTGTGACCGGCGGGGAGGGAGGGTGTGTACAGTAGATCGGCGGAAAGCCCTTCAATTTCTTCGCGGGTGATGAGGACGTCATCGACTAGATGGCCGACTATCTGTCCGACGGTGTAGCCGAGGGCGTCCGGGATGGGCAAAATCGGCCGTTTTTTGCCGATGATGGCGCCGATATTGGCCACCAATTCACGGTAGGTAAAGGTTTCTGGGCCAATGGCGTCGATGATGACGTTGGCCTGGCTTTGTCCCTGGGCAACGGCCAATTCGGCCAGATCGTCGACGTAAATGGGTTGGACGCGGTAGGCGCCATCACCAAAAACGCCAAAGACCGGGAAGCGGCGCAGCATCCAGGCGATGTTGTTGATGAGAATGTCTTCTTTGCCGAAGAGGACGGTGGGGCGCAGGATGGCGTAGGAGATGCCGGAATTGATGAGCGCCTGTTCCAGCCGCGCTTTGCCATGGAAGTATTCCAGTGGTGAATCGAGGGATGGGTTGGTGATGCTGACGTGGACGATGCGTTCGACGCCGGCGGCCTGGGCTGCTTGAAAGAGGGCGAGGGTGTTGGTTACGGCCGTTTCGTGCCCAAATTCGTCGTGGTTAAAGCGCACCCAGTAGGTGTTGTACAGGACTTTGACGTTTTGTAAGACGGCCGTTAGCTTTTCTGGCTCGGCAAAATGAAAGGGAAACGCCTGCACTTGTGCGCCAAACGGATTGGGCCGGTGCAAAGAATTTGTGAGCGTAATCACTTGCCGCCCATCGGCCAACAGGCGCTGCGTGATATATTTACCGGAATAGCCAAACGCCCCGGTAACCGCATGAATGGTTTTTTCGGCCATGACATCCTCCACAGTTATTTCTTGATGTTGTTAAAAAATCGCGCCAGGGCGTTTAAGCGTAATTCGTCCAGGGTGATCAGCATGGCTACCAGGTTGTCCAGGGAATCAAAAAACCCCTTCATTTCCTGGAGCCGCATCTGGTAAAAGGCGGCTAATTCGGCGTCGCTGCCATTCGCTTCTGAGCTGGCTACCATATCCAGGCTTTCGCCCACCGTGCGCAGCGCCAGGCCAAATTCGTTTTGTTCGCGCTCTTTTAGCAGCGTGCGCGCCACTTTCCAAAAATCGGTTTCCGCCAGGTAATAATCTTTCCGGTCGCCGACCTGAACCTGCCGGTGGACCATGCCCAGCCGTTCCAGCAGGCGCACGTTGGTAGAGACTGCTCCTTTGCTCACACTGACCAATTCCACGAGTTCATCCAGCGAAACGGATTGCGGCGAGAGGTATATCGCCCCATAAATGGCTCCCATGGCCTTGGGAAAGCCCCAAAAATGGGTGATCCGGCTCATGCCTTGAATAAAATGTTCTCTAGCCTGGGTAATTTCATCGGTCATACACACCATCCATAACTAAACGTTTAGTACAAACTAAACGTAGTATACAAAGTGTATGGTTTGGTGTCAAGAGGGTGTGGAAAGAGACGCCTGAGCGTTTGGATTGGGGAGAAAGCGAGGTGGTTAAGAGGCGTGGGGTTTAGTTGGAGATGTGTTCCTTGGTGCTTTCCTGTATCAGGGCAGCTATTTTCATGAACTCGAAGTCGTTGGCCAGCAGGCGCAGGGCGTCTGCCAGGCGGCTGTTGTGGACGGCGACCTGGTCGATGAGTGCGGCGACCTCGGTGATGCTCATGCGCACGGCCGTTTGCTCCAGATTGAGCAGCAGTTCTGGAGGTAAGTCGGCGAAGTCATCTGGGGATAGAGGTGTGAGAGAGGGAGACGGCCGTGTCTCACCTACCAATTCTTCAGCATAAACAAAGCGCGCCCCTATTTGCCGGCCTATCCTTTCCACCACTTCGGCGGCGGCAAACGGTTTTAGCAAAAAATCATCACAACCGGCCGCCAAAATCATTGACCGGTCTTCTGTTAAAGAACTGGCAGTCAGAGCAATAATTTTAGTGGTCGGATCCAATTCTTTTATGCGCCGGGTTGCTTCGTACCCATCCATCACCGGCATCCGCAGGTCCATCAACGTCAGGTGCGGTAGAAAATGGGTCCAAGCAGCTACCGCTTCTTGACCATTTTGCGCTTCGCGCACTTCAAAGCCGAGCGGCTTTAGCAATTTCACCAGCAGTTGTCGATTAGCCCATTGGTCGTCTACCACCAAGATGCGGTAAATTGGTTGATCGTCGGCCAAAGCGGCAATTTGCGGCTGCCTTCGAGGAGGTTCCTCAACCAATTCGGCAATAACCGGTAGCTCCAGGGTAAAAAAGAACGTCGATCCCTGCCCCACTTCGCTTTTTACTTGCAGTGTACCGCCCATCAACTCGACAAATTGATGACTGATGGTCAGACCCAATCCGGTGCCTTCTTGCGCTTTTTGACCGGCTGCTGTCTGGGTAAAGGCTTCAAACAATCGCGGGCGATCTTCGGCGGCAATCCCCACCCCCGAATCCTCAACCGAAAACTGGACAAGCGCGATACCGTCGACTACTTTAAGCGCATCCACTTGCAGCAAGATAAACCCGGTTTCTGTGAATTTGATGGCGTTATTCAGCAAATTGATAAGGATTTGGCGTAGTTTCATCTCGTCAGTGTAGACAAAACGCGGCAACTGATCGCTCATTTGTAAGGTCAGGGGTAATCCTTTGTTGGCCGCTTTTAGGCGAAACATTTCAGTCAGATCGGTCAGTAAACGGTGCAAATCGCAGTTGATGGGGTTTAGAGTGCTGCTGCCTGATTCGATTTTTGCCAGATCGAGTACGTCGTTGATCAGGGAAAGTAAATGATCGCCGCTGTGGCTGATGATGGACAGGTTTTCGTGATGTTCGGGGGGTAAGGTGGCGCTGCGCTGCATCACTTGGGCAAAGCCCAATATGGAATTGAGTGGTGTGCGCAATTCGTGGCTCATATTGGCCAAAAAACGGCTCTTGGCTTTGTTGGCGGCTTCGGCGGCTTCTTTAGCCCGCTGCAAATCTTCTTCGCCGCGAATGCGTTCGGTAATATCGACGGCGCCGGTTAAAAAGGCCAGTTCGCCGTTTAGGTGAATGGGCAGGACGTTGAGCAGCATGATCCGGCGCACGTTGGTGGCGGTTTTTACCTGTAGGACGCGGTCTACAACTTTGCCATGTGTTTCCAATTCGCGCAGGATGGCCTGGCGATCGGAGGGGTAATAATAAAAATCGACGGTAGACGCGCCAATGAGTTGTTGGATTGGTAGTTCTAAGTGGTCGGCCAATGCCTGGTTGGCCATCAACACTTGCCCATCGTTTTTTCGGGCGAGTAGTGTGGGGAAGGGGGTGGCATTGAATATCTGGCGGAAGTTATCTTCGCTGTGGCGCAGCGCCTCATTGGTGGCGGCTAGTTCGGCGGTGCGGGCTTCGACCAGTTGTTGGAGGTGCTGCTGGTATTGGGTAAGTTCTGTGTATAGGCTGTTGACTGCATCGGCCACCTCGCCAATTTCATCGGGCTTGTTGACGGTGATGGGGGTGGTTAATTGTCCCTGGCGAATGGATTCTACGCCCATGTGCAGATTGGTTAACGGCCGTACAATACGCGCCATCACGCCCCGAGTCATAATCAGGGTGACAATCAGCACGATGGCGGTAATGGTTGTCAGGGCGGCAAATGTTGTTCTTGTAACCTGGTTTGTCTGCTGGTTGACGGCTTCGGCTTGAAGGGTTTCGTATTGCTCAAATTGACGGATAGCATTGAGTAGCGTGACCTGATAGTTTTCGGTCAGGATGCTTATTTGCTCTGCGGTGGCGGGACCTAGCTCGCCCTCACTTGCGAATGTTTCCAGCACGCGGCTGGCTTGCGCATTGAAGGCATTGAAATTTTGGCGTACCTGGCCGATGAAGATGGTTTCATCTATGTCAGAATCATCGATCACCAGACTGGTTTTTTGCAGCAAGGCGTTTAATTTATTTTGCTGCATGGCGATTTGGGCGCTTGCGTTGGGTTCGGCTCCGGGGTTGGCGGTGTAACGGTGTACCATGTCGGTGAGTACCAGGCATTCGGAGCGAATTTGGGCGCTCAGGAGGGCTGTGTTGAGGTGGGTGGTGGCATGGGAGAGGGTGTTGTTGGTGAAGTGGGCGACGAATATGGATGTGAGGGCGAGCGTAACGGCCGTAAACCCCATTCCCAGATAACTCAGCGTTAACCAGCGGGCTAACGGCCGTTGCCAAATTTGCCACCCCAATTCACGCAGCGAGCGGAGCATCAACTGTTACTTTTGCCAGGAAGCATCCAATTCTGCCTGATACAACGGCGCGATTTCATCCATTGCCTCTTTTGGGGTTTTCTCGCCCAGAATAACAGCCTGCAATGCCGCGCCATACAGGCTGCTCACCTCGGCGGAAATATTGGCGGGCGGTTCAAAGATGCCAAACTCAACCAACCGCGAAACCATCTTGCGACTGGGCGTCGTGGCATAGCTTTCATTGCTGCGACGCAAACTCGGCGCTAACTGATACCCCGGTACATCCAGCGCCACCTGCCTGCCCGTGAGATATCTGGCAAATTCATGCGCTGCGGCCAATTCGGCTTCATTCGCCACCTGATACACGCCATACATGCCAAATGCGCCGGTGGTAATCACCTGATTCAAATCGCCCATCGGCGGCGGCACAATGGCGAACGGAAAATTGATGCTTTCCAACTCAGCAATCAGTGCCGGTGTACTCATCAGGATGGCCACTTCGCCATTTTTGAATTGTTCCCATGTGGTCGCTTGGCCAACGTCGCCAAAATCGGGGGGCGTTACGCCATAAACAGTTCGCAAATCCGCTACCTTCTGCAATCCGGAAAGAGCTTCCGGCTGATTCAGAACAAATCGTTTGCCGTCTGGACTGAGGATTCGGCCGCCATCGGCATACACAATCGGGTAATAGCCAATTTCGCCAATGGTTGACGCGGCCGTAAAGCCATAAATTTGTTGGCCGTCACTGTTTACATAAGTTAATTGTTGGGCAGCGGCGACAAACTCATCCCATGTCCACGGATCATCAAGACTGGGCAAAGGCACGCCGCGTTCAGCAAAAATATCCGTGTTCACAAAAACCGAAGAAACAACCACCCAAATAGGCCAGGCGGCAATTTTTCCGTCAATTGTTGCCGCTTGCAGCGCATTGGCGTAAAAATCAGTTTTGTCCTCATTGGTCAGGAATGGACCGATGTCCGAGATATTCCCGTTTTTTGAAAGGTTGATCAGGTCTACCGGCCGAGCGCTGAATACATGAATGTTCTCGCCAGATTCCAGCGCGGCCAGAAGCTGCGCATCGCCATCTGCATTCCAGGGCAGGCCAATAATTTCGACATTGATGTTCGGGTGAGTTTTTTCGAATGCGGCGACGGCCTGAGCGTTGGTTGAAGAGGTGGCGTCGTCGCTGCCAGCGATATAGCCACGTTTATAAAATGTAATGGTAACAGGTTCTTTGGCGCCAGGATTTCCTTCTGAACCAGATGGCGTACAACCGATGAAGCATAGGCCGACAATGATTACAAATAGATACTGTAGAGAGCGGTTGAATCTTGCCATTGGTACACCCCTTATAGATCAGCCAGAGCGATGAAGGAAGGAGAACTGAGAAACTCGGATAAATTTTGCAAGAAGTGCCAGATTATATAATTGTGCTTATTATCACTCATTTAAGCCTTTTTGGTAGTCTGTCTTTGTTCTGATGCGGGATTTGGTCTGAATTTTGTATATTGAAGTGTTAGATTGAGCCGAAATTGGGCAATGGTTGCCCATTCGTTGGTGTGAAAAATTGCACTCAGAACGAGAAGAGAGCATACTGGCCAGGTAAATCTGTTTTAAGCGAGAGGGTAAACGTTGCCACAACGCCTATGGAAAGATATGTGGCTTTTTGTCGGGCTGAATTTTTTGCCCACAATCAGGAAGGGCGTTACCCAGGTTTCCTCGAATGCAGGGAATGATGGTATCGAAAAATTCGATCTGAAAAATTTTTACCTCAATCGGCATAATCCAGGAGCGCATATGTTACCCCAAACTGAAAACGACTCGCACCCGCAAGCCACCCAACCGGAATTTGAAATTGGCCTGTATTCTTTTGCCGAATTGACGCCGGACCCGCATACCGGGCAGCAAATTAGCCCGGCGCAGCGGTTGCGCAATTTGCTGGCGGAAATTGAATTGGCCGATCAGGTAGGGTTAGATGTGTTTGCCTTGGGAGAACATCACCGGCCTGATTTTGTTTCGTCGGCGCCGGCCGTGATTTTGGCAGCGGCCGCCGCACGAACCCAAGCCATTCGTTTGAGCAGCGCCGTTACGGTGCTTAGTTCTGACGATCCGGTACGTGTGTTTCAGGATTTTGCTACGTTAGATTTGTTGTCGAACGGCCGTGCCGAAATCATGGCCGGTCGTGGCTCGTTTATCGAATCCTTTCCTCTCTTTGGGTACGATCTGCACGATTACAACACGCTGTTTGCCGAAAAGCTGGACCTGCTGCTAACCATTCGTCGCTCGGAACGTATCAGTTGGTCGGGCAAACACCGGGCATCGTTAGATAATTTGGGGGTTTATCCACGGCCGTTACAAGACCCGCTGCCTGTTTGGGTGGCTGTCGGCGGTACGCCTGAGTCGGTGATACGCGCCGCAACTTTGGGGCTGCCATTAGCCATCGCCATCATTGGTGGAATGCCGGAGCAGTTTGCGCCCCTGGTGTCCCTCTATCGCCGGACAGCGCTGCAGGCCGGGCATCAACCCGGCCACATGCCCGTAAGCATCAATTCCCACGGCTTTATCGCCGACAACTCGCAGCAAGCCCGTGACGAAGCGTTCCCCATTTTTCAGCAGACCATGAATAAAATCGGTCGGGAGCGAGGTTGGCCGCCCATGACCCGCCAGCAGTTCGACGGGTCATGCAGCCTGCGTGGCGCCAATTTCATCGGCAGCCCGGATGAAGTGATTGAGAAAATCTTAATTCAGCATGAGATATTCAAACATCAGCGGTTTTTGCTGCAAGTAAGCGTCGGCACAATGCCGCATGAAAAGGTGCTGCGGGCGATTGAATTGTTGGGCACAAAAGTTGCCCCTGTGGTCAGGAAGGAGATAGCTCGCCGCAATGTTTTGTAACCTTTGCGGTTCGTTTGGGCGGTATTCTGATCTCTTTTTATTTGCAAAACCGCCATCGGCAATCCAAACAACGGGCAGGTCGCCAAGATAAAGCTCGCCATTACCGGATCGGACGGGTGGAGCTACCGGGAAACAATTGATTGTGGCGACAGTTGACGTGGCCAGGGCTTTAAAACGAAAACGGTCGTTTCTTCTGAAGAAACGGCCGTTTTGTTCACCTGTCGGGGCAGCGGGATTCGAACCCACGACCTCGCCGACCCGAACGGCGCGCGCTAGCCAAGCTGCGCCATGCCCCGAACAGAATGAGGATTATAGTTAAACTTGGGCGGATTGCAAGACCAATTCATTTCCGTCCTGGCGCCAAACGGCCGTTTCTCCCCTTTCGCTCATCCCCAACAGCCCCCGGACCTGCCCCGTAAACAAACCCGCCGCTCCGGTTGTAAATAAGCGCACTTCACCGGCAGCTGATGTGGAAGCTAATTTTTCATTCTGTTGCAAAACGCGCTCCACCTGGCGGGCAATAGCTGGCGCAGGGTCAATGATCATGACCTCAGGGCCGCTAATCTGCCGCAGCAGGGGAATCACAAATGGATAATGCGTGCAGCCCAATACCAGCGTGTCCACTCCGGAGGCCAACATAGGATCAAGAATGTCCTGTAAAAGGGTCATAGTTACCGGCGTGTCAACCTCGCCGCTTTCGATCAAATCCACCAACCCCCGGCAAGGGTCTTCCCAAACAACAACCTCGCGGGCATAACGCGCCATCAAGTCGGCGTATCGCTCGCTGGCGAACGTGGTTGCCGTGGCTAAAACACCCACCCTGCCACTTTGCGTCTGGCGCGCCGCCGGTTTTACCGCCGGTTCCATGCCGACAAAGGGCACGGCGGGAAAGATATTTCGCAGATTGGTCAGAGCCGCCGCCGACGCGGTATTGCAGGCGACCACAATTAATTTGGCCTTATGGACCAGCAAAAAATGGGTGATGGCTTCACTAAAGCGGCGGATTTCATCGAGCGGGCGGCTGCCATAGGGGACGTGCGCCTGATCGGCGACGTAGAGCAGATTTTCTTGGGGCAGCAGGCGGCGCAGTTCGTTCAATACCGAAAGCCCGCCGACACCGGAATCGAATATGCCAATGGGGTTTTGGGAGGCTGCCTTATTCTCCATCTTGGTTGATTGATCAGGAACGGCCGTCGCCCGCTGCCGTTACAAATGCCCGGAATAAACGCACCATGGTCGGGTTATCGCCCACCAGCCACTCTGGATGCCATTGCACGCCAATGGCAAATGGGTGATCCGGCACTTCAACCGCCTCAATCAGGCCATCGGGCGCGGTGGCGACGGCGCGAAGGTCCGGCGCGAGATCACGTATGCCCTGATGGTGCAGGCTGTTAACGGCCGTTTCCGTCGCCCCCAAATAACCGGCCAGATGCGAATCTGGCGCGATGCTTACCGAATGAGCGGCATAATTGCGTGGGTGCGTATTGTCGAAATCGTGCGGCAGCACGCCGGGCATCTGGCTGGGCAAATCAGCCCATAATGTCCCGCCCAGGGCAACATTCAGCACCTGATGCCCCCGACAAATGGCCAGCAATGGTTTTTTCTGGGCTACGGCCGTTTGCGCCGCCCAAATCTCTACCCGATCCCGATCCTGATCGATTCGCTTAACCAGATCGCTCATTGGCGTGCCATAAAACGCCGGGTCCACATCTCCGCCGCCCGGCAGCAGCACAGCATCCACCACGTCGAACACACGCGCTAAATCGGGCGTGTCCAGATCAATCGGAATCATAATTGGGATTCCGCCGGCCTGCTGAATCGCCTGGATATAGGCTTCTGTCAGCGCCATCATTGCCAGCGACCCCGATTCAGACCCCTGATGACGATACATTGTGCAGCCGATGATCGGTTTGGACACTCCATTTGCAAGCGACATACTTAACCTCTGGAAAGCAAAAAGGGTGAAAGCATGTATCTTTCACCCAGTCTAATTATTTGAAATCGTTCTGGCGGCTATTTCAAGAAATGGCCAATGCTTGAAAAGCAGCAGCCCGGGAACGCGAAACGGTGCGTGGTATCTAGTAAATCCGCTTTTCGCGCAGACGGGCAGACTTACCAGTGCGTTCCCGCAGATAGTAAAGTTGCGCCCGGCGTACATGCGCGTGACGATGTACTTCGATTTTCTCGATGCGTGGCGATTGCATCAGGAAGGTGCGCTCAACGCCAATGCCGTTGGCGGCAATACGCCGAACGGTAAAATTCTGGTTAATGCCGCCTTTGCGCAGACGGATGACGATACCACGGACAACCTGAATACGTTCGTTCCGTTCGCCCACGTTGATGCGTAAATGAACAGTGACGTTATCGCCAACGTACATATCCGGTAAATCTTTTTTTGCTTCTTTATCAAAAGCTTGTAATAACAAATCAGACATGACCTAATTCTCCGACATAGTGTGATGCAGGCTTCTACTCATTTAACAGAAGCATAAAAATAACCCGACAGGCGGGTTAGGAGGCAGAATATATCACGACCGGCCATGTCTGGCAAGAGATATTCCGACTAAATCGGTTCTTCGGTAATCTCGTGCCGACGACGGCCGCGTATATATTCGATACCCATCGGTACGACAGAAATGAGGATAATGACGACAATGACGAATTCGAAATTTTCCTGGATGATGGGGATATTGCCGAAAAAGTAGCCGCCAAAGAGGAAGATGCTGGTCCATAAAAAGCCGCCCAGCACGTTGAATGAAAAGAAACGGCCGTAATGCATTTGCCCCACGCCCGCCACAAACGGCGCAAACGTGCGCACAATGGGCACAAACCGGGCCAATACGATGGTTTTCCCGCCGTGTTTGTCATAAAACCGCTGGGTCCGATCCATGTATTCACGCTTCAGAAACCGCGAGTCGGCGGTGAAGGCTTTGGGGCCGACATAATGACCGATCCAATAATTGACGGTATCGCCTAACACGGCCGCTGAAAACAGCAGAATAAACAGCACCCAGATGTTCAGCGAGCCGGCCGCGGCAAAAGCGCCGGCGGCAAAGAGCAGCGAATCCCCCGGCAAAAATGGCGTAACAACAAAACCTGTCTCCATAAAAATGACGAGAAAGAGCAGCGCATAGGTCCAAATGCCGTAAGCCTGAATGATCTCATTCAGATATACGTCCAGATGTAAGAAAAAATCAAATACGGTTCGTAACAATTCCATAGTTCACCTTGTTGTATTCATTTTGGGGCAACGGCCGTTTCCCCAAAATGGTTTAATCAGTTGGCTATCATAACATACACCCCACAAATGCAAAAAGAGGGCTAAAGTACTGTCGCCGGTAAAATTTGACCGCGCGTCTCGCCAAAACCTACCCGATAGCCATCCCCCTGGCACCAGCCAGTTAAAATTACCTCGTCGCCATCGGCCAGGAATCCGCGCTGCTGTCCGTTGGGCAGTTGCAGCGGCTGGCTGCCGCGCCGCGTTAACTCCAATAACGAGCCGGCCGAATCGGCCGTTGGGCCGCTGATGGTGCCGGAAGCGAGCAAATCGCCAGGACGCAGCGCGCAGCCGTTCACTGTGTGGTGCGCCAACTGCTGGCAAATATCCCAATAAAGGAATTTATGGTTGGATTGGGAGATGGTAGCGGCCGTTTCTGCGCCGGAGGGGCGTAGCTGTGTTTCGAGGTGAATGTCCAAAGCCCAATCGCCGACGCGCTGCAAATAGGGCAGCGGCGCTGGCTCCTGGTCTGGCGCGGGGCGGCGAAATGGCTGCAGCGCGTCTAACGTGACCACCCACGGAGAGATGGATGTGGCGAAGTTTTTGGCAAGAAACGGGCCTAGCGGCTGGTATTCCCAGCGTTGAATGTCGCGCGCGCTCCAATCATTGACCAAAACAAGGCCGAAAATGTGTTCCGGCGCTTGAGAAATAGGGATGGATTGGCCTGAATCGTTGCCTGGGCCGATAAAGAAGCCCATTTCCAATTCAAAATCCAGTTCCTGGCTGGGGCCGATAATGGGCGGCGCTTGCGGATCGGGCCGGGTTTGGCCGTTTGGCCGCCGGACGGGCTGCCCGCTGACGAGGATGGAACTGGCACGGCCGTGATAAGCCACCGGCAGATGGCGCCAATTGGGCATGAGGGCATTTTCAGGGCCGCGAAACATGACGCCGACGTTGTATGCGTGTTCCAGCGAAGAGTAAAAATCGGTGTAATCGCCAATGGCTGCCGGCAGGCGCATGGTCACGGCCGTTTGCGGCCAAAACGCCGCATCGCGCACCTGTTGGTTATCGCGCAGGGTGGGGGTATCGGCTTGCAGCAGGGTTTGTAGTAACGCGCGTGTTGGTTCCCAGAACGGCCGTCCACCGGCCATGAAGGCGTTCAGGTTGTTTTGGGCAAACACGGCCGTGCCGGAAAACGGCAGATCGTCCAGCAGCCCGGCTTGCGCCAGAACGGCCAGGTCCAGCGCCCAATCGCCAACGGCCGTGCCCACACGCGGCGGCTCTCCATTCGGCGGGCTAAAAATGCCATAGGGCAAATTATGCAGCGAAAAATGAGAAGCTGCCGGGATGTCTACAAACGAACGCATCTTGACTTGGCCGGTTGGGGCAATAAAAAAGCCCCGCTAACACATCTAGCGGGGCTTGCATCTGGCTAAAGGCCGCTGATTAGGCAGCTTTCTTCAGAACTGGCAAGCCATTACGGCTTTCGGAAACAGTGTAACCGGCAGGTACGTCATCAATGGCGCCTTCTTTAACTTCCTTGGCAAAAAAGTAGATGGTTTGCTGACGGCCGTTCTTCAATGTAGTTTCCCGTTTGTGCAAAAAGTAGGTTCTGTCTTTTGAGTTTGTAAAACTGTAAGCCATATTTCCCTTCCTTGTTTCAGATGATTACTTGATTAACCCTTGGGATTCTGTTAATCAGGTTTAAAATTGTTTTGCTACTCCGTTTTTACTCCTGTAAACAGGTGTACTTCCAGAGCAGCAGGAACACATGTTAAAACAAGATGACCAACTTGGCAAGCAATCTATGCCAGGATTAAGGTTTTGCTACCCGAGACGGGCATTTGACGCGCAACCTGACCACCTGTGTTATAATGCTGCGCTTTATTCCACCAAGAGAGAGGTTTCGATGAAAACGACCGCAGAAAACGCTCAGGAAACGGCCGTTTCCCCAACCCCCAAAAGAACCCTGAAGTCCTACGCCGGATTGACCCTGCGCGGCATGGCCATGGGCGCATCCGATATTGTGCCCGGCGTCTCCGGCGGCACGATGGCCCTCATTCTGGGCATCTACGAAGAACTCATCAGCTCCATCCGCAGCATTGGCCGGCCAGAATTCTTGCGCCCCGCCCTTCGCTTACAAATCAAACCCGCGTTACAGGCGCTCAACTGGCAATTCCTTCTGGCCGTTGGCCTGGGCATTTTGACTGCCATTTTTACCCTGGCCAGCGCCTTAGAATGGCTGCTTGTTCATCAGACGGTGTATATCTGGAGCTTTTTCTTTGGCCTGGTCCTGGCTTCGGCCTATACCGTCAGCAAACGTATCCCCAAATGGAGTAACCTGCTGCGCCTGACTTTGGTCGGCGGGGCTATTTTTGCCTATATCATTGTTGGGTTGGTGCCGGCGCAAACCCCCAATACCTGGTGGTTTCTTGTTCTCAGCGGGGCGCTGGCAAGCTGCGCCATGATCCTGCCTGGCCTGTCCGGGGCGTTTATCCTCTTCGTCTTGGGCAAATACGAAGATCTCCTGCGGGCGGTCAATACCGGCGATTTTGCCATGCTGGCGCTTGTGGGCGTGGGGGCCGTCTTGGGTCTGGTTACGTTTGCCCAAATTTTGGGCTGGTTTTTCAAGCAATACCATGATCTGACCATCGCCGTTCTCATCGGCCTGATGGTTGGCAGTTTGCGTAAATTGTGGCCCTGGAAAGTGGATGTGGCCTGGCTGACCGACAGCGCTGGGGATTTTGTCTTGGACAGCCACGGCGAACTGCTTGTGTCGCAGCAAGCCAACGTGCTGCCCAATTTCGCCACTCAGGCCGGCGTGGTTGAATTTATCTTTGCCGCCGGGTTAACGGCCGTCGGCATTGTGCTTGTCATTGTGTTGGAGCGAATCGCCCGGTAACGGCCGTTCCCCATCATGCCCAAACATTAAAGAGGCAACGTGTCTGCGCAACCCAAACCCATTCAGGCCGTGCTCTTTGACCTGGACGACACCCTGCTAGATTGGTCTGGCCAACAAAACCGCATCGCGGCCATCAATCGCCCCCATTTCGACAAACTTTACGGCTATTTGGCCGCCGAAGGACATTCCTTGCCAGACCGGGACGTCTTTTTCCATAGCTACTTCGACATCTTAAAAAATGCCTGGAACGAAGCGAAAAAAGATTGGACGGCCGTTAATTTTGCCCAAACCCTGCAAACAAACTTCACCCGTTTCGGTTTAGACATCACCCGTATAGACATGGAAGCCGCCCTACACGCCTACGATTGGCAGGCCACGCCTGAGGTGACCCTTTACCAGGATACCATCCCCGTTTTAGACACACTGCGCCGCCAGCAGTACAAAATCGGCCTGATCACCAATTCCATGATGCCCATGTGGATGCGCGATATCGAGCTGCGCGCTTATGGAATTCTGGACTATTTCGACGTGCGCCTGACATCTGGCGACATGGGCTTTATGAAACCACACCCCGCCATTTATGAACAAGCGCTTTCTCTGTTGCACGTAGACGCGGCTCGCGCTGTGTTTGTGGGCGACCGGCCGGCCAACGATATTGCCGGCGCAAACGCGGTTGGTCTGGTCAGCGTACTCATGTCGCCGCCCCATCTCCACCACGAAATAGAAGATGCCCAACCTGATTTTATCATCACGCAACTAGGTGAATTATTGCCGTTGCTGGAGTCCCTCCAAAACGGTTAAAAGAGGTAGAGAATGACAAAAATTGGTCGGAATGAACCTTGTTACTGCGGCAGCGGCCAGAAATATAAAAACTGCCACCTGAAAGCGGATAACGAAGCCGAGCGTGAACGCCGCGATTGGGCGGAAGCCGGCCGTTTCCTTCGCCGTGATTTGTTGAAATTTGCCCGTGATGAACGCTGGGCAACGGCCGTGGCCGAAGCCATGCCTTTCTACTGGAACGACCATTACGACGCCCAAAGCGCCGAACAAATGAGCATGCCCGAAGCCCTGCGCTTCTTCGATTGGTTTGTGTTCGATTACCCACAACCTGACGGCCAGCGCCTGCTGGATGTATACGCCGCCGAAAACCGCGAGGATCTCGCCCGCTACCAGCAGTTGACGCTGGATGCCTGGCTGGCAAACAGCGTCACCGGCGCCTACGAGCTTACCGGCTACGACGGCCAGACTCTGCACCTGCGTGACTTTATGACCGGCGAAACCTACGAAATCTACGAGGCCGGCGGACATGGCAACGTGGAAATCGGCGAAGTCATCATTGCCCGTCTTGTTCCGGTCCACAACCAGCTGGAGATGAGCGTCTCGGCGGGGTATTTGCCGGCCGCCGAAATTGCCGATTTGGCCGATAAACTGGCCGCCGCCAAAGCCGCCGACGCCGAAACTCATCCCGATGCCGACCAACAAGATTTTATGCGCCGTCACAATCATCTCCTGGTGCATCATGCTCTGGAACAGGCGGAAATCCAGGGCCGCCCGCCCGTCGCCCGCCTGAATCCAAACCGCGACGATGTAAAAACCCAAAAAATCATTCATAAAATGAAAAAGCACCTGTGATGAATAATTTGCTCATTCGTCCGCAAAAAACGCCGCTGCGCGGGGTCATTCGCGTCCCTGGCGACAAATCCATCAGCCACCGCGCGGTGATGTTGGGCGCGCTGGCGGATGGCGTCAGCATCGTGCGCGATTGGCTGCCCGCCGGCGATACCATCGCCACTCTGGAAGGGTTCCAGGCGCTGGGTGTGCCGATCGCCATCGACAAACACAGCTCTACGGCCTGGGACTTAACCATTGAAGGGCAGGGGCTGCATGGCTTACGGCCGTCACCTGACCCCATCGACTGTCGCAACGCCGGCACATTTATGCGCCTGGCCGCGGGCATCATGGCCGGGCAGCGCTTCCCGGTGGTCCTGGATGGCAGCGAGCAGTTGCGCAAGCGCCCCATGCGCCGCATCGCCGACCCGCTGGCGGAAATGGGCGCGAATATCACCACGACCAACGGCCGTGCCCCGCTCCACATTCAGCCGGCCGCCTTGCATCCCATCGACTATCAGATGAACGTCGCCAGCGCCCAGGTGAAAAGCGCTCTGCTGTTGGCCGCGCTGTACACGCCGGGAACAACACGCATCTATCAGCCCGGCCCGGCCCGCGACCACACCGAGCGCATGTTGCAGGCTGTCGGCGTGGATGTTGTGGTGGATGGCGACTGGGTGACGCTGCGTCATCCGGGCGATTTGGTGTTACGGCCGTTAGACCTTACTGTCCCTGGCGATATTTCCTCGGCGGCTTTTCCCCTGGTCGCCGCAGCCATCGTGCCCCACTCGGAGATCACCATCACCAACGTGGGCTACAACGAGACGCGCACCGGCATTATGGATATGCTGGCGCAGATGGGCGCGCGGTTTAGCGTAAGCAACGAACGGGTGACAGGCGGGGAAACGGCCGTTGACCTCACCGTCCATTTCGATGAATTGCACAGCGCCGACATCGGCGGCCCTGTGGTTGTGCGCGGCATCGACGAGTTTCCTATTCTCACGGTGGCCGCGACCCAGGCCGCCGGACAAACAACCGTGCGCGACGCCGCCGAACTGCGCGTCAAAGAGGTCGACCGCATCAGTGTGCTGGCCGGCGAACTAGCCAAAATGAATATCACCATGACCGAACGGCCGGATGGTTACACCATCAACGGCCCCATCCATCCGTATTCAGCCATTGTCGACAGCCACGACGACCATCGCCTGGGCATGGCTCTGGCGGTGATGGGCCTGGTAACACACGGCGAAACGCTCATCCACAATGCGCGCTGCGTCAGCGACAGTTTCCCCGGCTTTGTGGAAACGATGCAATCCCTCGGCGCGAATATGGCGTGGGTGGAGTGAGGTGTCCGGAACGAGGGCAAAATTACTTGGGGAACTGAGATGGGAGATTGGAGACTGGAGATTGGAGACTGGAGACTGGAGATTGGAGATTGGAGATTGAACCAGTCTCCAGTCTCCCGCCAGCTCATCAATCCGTCTTGCTAAGCTAATCACGAATCACGAATCACGATGACCATTTCCGGTAAAACCCAACTTCTCGGCCTCCTGGGCTGGCCGGTGGCGCACAGCTTTAGCCCGGCGATGCACAACGCGGCGGCGGCGGCGCTGGGGCTGGATGTGGTGTATGTGCCGCTGCCGGTGCGCCCGGAAGATGTGGGCACGGCCGTTGCCGCCCTGCCCGCTCTCGGCATCCTTGGCGTCAATGTGACTGTCCCCCACAAACAGGCAGTCATTCCTTTTCTGGATGAACTGGAACCCGGCGCAAAAGCCATCGGCGCCGTCAACACAATTGTCGTCAACCTATCAACAGCCGACAATGAACCGCCAACGCCCAACAATCTCCAGCCTCCAATCTCCAATCTCCAGTCTCCTGCCCCCAGCCCTCCCTCCCTACACGGCCACAACACCGACTGGACCGGCTTCCTGGCGGATCTGGCCGATTGGGGCGTGGCGGTGAACGGCCGTGACTGCCTCATCCTGGGCGCGGGCGGTTCGGCGCGGGCAGTGGCTTATGCGCTGGCAGTGTCCGGCGGGCGGGTGCAGGTATTGGCGCGGCGCGGAGCTCAGGCGCAAGAATTAGTCGCCGCCATCGGTCCGCATGTTCCGCGCCCGCCGATTGGCTGGTTGAATGCCTGGCCGTTGGCGGAATTGGCCACGGCCGTGGCGCACACCACTGCCCCCCTCATCGTCAATACCACCCCGCTGGGCATGACCCCGCACACCGACGCCTCTCCCTGGCCCGCCGACTTGCCCATTCCGCCGGATGCCTTTGTCTATGACCTGGTTTACAATCCCGCCACGACAAAATTGATGCGCCAGGCGCAAACCTGCGGCTGCCGCACGGCCAACGGCCTGGGCATGTTGGTCTGGCAGGGCGCAAAAGCGTTTGAACTGTGGACCGGCCAGACGCCGGATGTAGCCGTGATGCGCGCTGCTTTGGGGGTGAAAGATTGAGTGGCGACAGGGTGAATGGGCGAAGTGGGACGCAGTGATTCCCAGACGATTTGACTACAGGACGAGACCTTATGATTGCGGATTTAATTCTTCATAACGCCAAGATTTATACAGTGGACGCGCAACGGCCGTGGGCCGAAGCCGTCGCCATGAGCAACGGCCGTTTCCTGGCCGTTGGGTCTAACGTGGAAATTCTCGCTTTGGCCGGACCACAGACCACGCTGGTGGATGGACACGGCCGTCTGGCTCTGCCCGGCCTCACCGACGCCCACGTCCACTTTTTGCAGGTCGCCATTCGCGCCCGGCAGGTAAGCCTGTTCGGCGTGCGCGATTTTGCCGAAGTGCAGCGGCTGGTGGCCACGGCCGTGGCCCAAACCCCGCCCGGCCAATGGACGCTCGGTTGGGGCTGGGACGAAAACCTGTGGGACGTTGCGCCCACGGCGGCTCACCTGGACGCCATCGCCGGAGACAAACCGGTGGCCCTGACGCGCATGGACATGCACACCTGGTGGGTCAACTCGGCGGCTTTGCAAATTGCCGGCATAGACGAAACCACGCCCGATCCGCCGGAGAGCAAAATTGAACGGGACGCGCACGGCCGTCCTACCGGCATTTTGCGCGAGTGGAACGCCATCGAACTGGTGCAGCCCCACATCCCCGAACCCGATGAGGCAACCCTGGCCGTCTGGCTGCGCGAAACCATCGCTGCAGCGCACAAACTGGGCCTCACCGGCATTCATGACCAGCGCGTCGAGCGCGAAGGGCAGCAAAGCTTTCGCCTCTGGCAGGCGCTGCGCCGCCAGGACCAGCTCAAACTGCGCGTCCACATGAACATCGCCGCCGATTATGTGCCCGAGGCGGCCACGTTGGGCCTGCTGCCTGGCTTCGGCGACGATTATCTGTGGATCGGCCACGCCAAAGCGTTTGCCGATGGCACGATGGGATCGCGCACAGCCTCCATGCTGGCGTCGTTTGAGGGCGAAGCGGCCAACACCGGCGTGATTGTGACCCCCGCCGAGGAGTTATGGCAAATCGCCACGCAGGCGGCGGCGGGCGGCTTTTCTATGTCGGTGCACGCCATCGGCGACCGGGCCGTGCGCGAGGTGATCGATGTGTTGGGCGAGCGGCAGACGGCCGACGCGCCCGCCAGATTAACCCTGCCGCACCGTATCGAACACGTCCAGCTCATCCATCCAGACGATGTGCCCCGGCTGGCGCGGCACAATCTCATCGCCTCCATGCAGCCGGTTCATTTGCTGACCGATTGGCCGACGGCCGACCACGTTTGGGGCGACCGTGCCCGTTACGCCTATGCCTTCCGCTCGCTGCTGGATCAGGGAACGGTGCTGGCCTTTGGCTCCGACGCGCCGGTCGCGCCGCTGAACCCGATGCTGGGCATCTACGCCGCCCTGACGCGACAGGACGAGCGTGGCCTGCCGGCCGCGGGTTGGTATCCGCAAGAGCGGCTGACGCTGCCGGAAATCATCTGGGCCTACACCATGGGACCGGCGGCGATGGCCGGGAAAACGGCCGTGCAAGGTTCCATCACCCCCGGCAAATGGGCCGACCTGATTGTGTTGGCCGATGATTTGTTTGCGCTGCCGGAAACGGCCGTTAAAGACGCCACAGTAGACATGACCATTTTTGATGGGCAGGTGGTGTTTAAGAGAGATTAGAGACTGGAGATTAGAGACTAGAGATTAGAGACTGGAGATTAGAGATTAGAGACTAGAGATTAGAGACTGAATTTGTCCCGTCAGACAATCTCCAATCTCCAATCTCCAATCTCCAATCTCCACTCTGCCCACACACCTATGACCGATCAATCCATCATCCCCGCGCCCGTGCCCTGGCAGATACGGGCGGAATTGGAGCAGGCGAAGCAGGAACTGCGGCAAGCCGAGGCAGAGTTGGGCGCAGAACAGGCGGCCGTAAACGCTTTTCGGATGCACTGCCGCCTGAAGTTGGATGATCTGGTGGATGAGCTGCAAGCCCTGGCGACGCAGAAGCAGTCGCTGTTGACGCGCCTGGAACTGCTGCGGCAGGCGCAAGATTTGGGCGTAGGGTTGGATGAGGAGGAACCTTTTTGGCAAACGGCCGTTCCCCCCGACCCTCATCTTCCCAATGACGCAGCCGACGACGGAGCCGACGACCTGCTGCTGCCCACCGACACGCCCCGCGATAAAGCGGCCGAAAAGCGGCTGTACCGCGAATTGGCGCGCCGCTTCCACCCCGATTTGGCGGAAACGGCCGTTGAAGCAGCTTACCGCACGTCGATGATGACGGCCGTAAACGCCGCCTATGAAAAACAAGACATCCAGAGCCTGTACGATCTGGCCGGCGAGCTGGACCCCAGCGAATTAGCCGAACTGCAAAGCATCGAAACCCTTGAAATCCGCCGCCTGCGAGAACAAATCATGAAGGTGCGGCGGCTGCGGCGCAAGGCGCTCCAGCGCCTCCAAACATTGCGTCAGGAGAACACGGCCAAATTGTGGCGCAAGGCGCAGGAATTGGAAGAAGAAGGCGACAACTGGTGGGACAGCGTGCGGCGGGAATTGGAAACGGCCGTTGCCCGGCGGCGGCAAACGGTGGCCGGCCTGGCGGCGCAGGCGGAACTGCTGGCAAAGATGGCGGATGAAGAAGTGGGCTGAGAACGGCCGTTCCGCCGCCATTTACCAGCGGGCGATGTGGTCCTCTGCCCAGCCCACAAGATCGTGTACCGGAATGGTTTCCCCTTCGGCCGTGGTGATCGCGCCGTTGTAGCGGCCGAACATCTGGTGCACTTCCGAGCGCACCAGCCAGACATTGCTGGCGGCCACCCGCTCCAAAAAAGGGGTAAAGGTCAGGTCAACCGCGCCAGATGGGGCGGAGATGCGCCAGGGGCGCATGAAAGCGGTTTTGTCGTACTGCCAGATTAATTCCTCCGATAGTTTACTAAGACGGCCGTCAACGCATACGCCGTTTTCCGTGCTGCCCGTGCCGTTGGTCCACTGCCCGCCCAAATTCAGGCCAATGGTACGGCCGTTTTGTCTCCCCGACGCGCTGCCCCAATTCCACCGACAATCACGCGGCCAGATGCCCCGGCCAAAATCGAGACAGGCAAAACTTTGCGGCCCGGTAAAGCGCGTCTCGTTGCCGCCGATGCGCACCACGCCCTCGGCCGGCAGCGTGTTTTGTTTGCTGGTAAACTGGAATGTGCGCTCGTTCCAGGGCACAACCACGTTGAGCGTCTCGTGGTCGGGCGGGGTGGTGATGGTGAATTGGGCGGTTAACGGCCGTCCCTCAAAATCGGCCACCGCCACAGTCAGCCGCCAGCCGCCGTTCGTTTGCTGCATTGCCACGCGCAAACCAGAACGGGCAAAATCTACATCCCCGGCCACGGTGTCCGGCAGGTTGCAGCCGCGTCCCAGCGGGATAAGCTGCGTCATCTCGGTCAGCAGACCGGCGGCAAAATCGGCATAGTAGATAAAAACCAGACCGGCATAATCCAGGTGGCTGACCGTCGCCGAGAACAGATGCGTTTCGGTGGTGACGGCCCAATAGTTCCACCGTTTTTTGCGCGGCCAACGGCCGTGCAGGTTACAGCGGTGCAATGGCTTGCGCGACCACCCCACGGCCGCCGGATTAAGACGGCCGTCAGGCTGGCACAAATCGACGGGAGAAGTTAGTTCGCGATCTTCGTTCATAGAATCACCTCATGGCGCTCTTTTCTACGCGCCGGCCGAAATGCCTGCCAGATAACCGCTGGACCAGGCCCATTGGAAGTTGTAGCCGCCGATACGGCCGTCGACGTCACAAATTTCGCCGCACACATACAAACCGGGGCAAACCCGTGACGCCATCGAATCGAGATGCAGTTCGGCCAGGGGCACACCCCCGGCGGTGACTTCGGCGACGTTATAGCCGCGGTGGCCGGTGATGGGCAGGGGGAGTTGGGTAACGGCCGTGACCAATTCTTTCCGCCCAGCCCGCGCCAACTGATGCCCCGGCGTGGCAGCATCCACCCCCGCCGTCTGGCACAGCGCCAGGACCAATCGCTCCGGCAAATGCTGCCGCAAAAAACGCCCCACGCTCATATTCGTCAGGGCGATGAATTCTTGATCCAACTGCTCGGCAGGTAGGGCCGGCAGCCAGTTGATGGTGACATAACTGGCCGGATCGTCCAGTTGGGCGGCCAGGAAATGGCGGCTCAGGTCCAACACCGCCGGACCGGAGAGGCCGAAATGGGTACACAGAGTTGAGTCGGTGAACGACGCCAGCTTTTTGCCGCTGCCGGAGCGCAGTTCCAGCGCCGTCGGCAGGGTAATGCCGCTCAGTTCGCGGATGAAGTGGCCGTCGGGCAGCGTCAGGGGGACCAGGGCGGGGAAGATGTGGGGCGTGAGTTGATGGCCCAACGCCTGCGCCAGCCGGTAGCCGTGGCCGTCGGAGCCGCTTTTGGGCAGGCTTTGCCCGCCGGTGGCCAGGATGAGCCGCCGTGTTTCTAGCTGTCCCCACGCGCCGAAGAGTTGGAAGGAAACGGCCGTTTTCTCCACCTGCTCCACCCGATGCGGATGGCGAATCGTCACACCCGCCTGCCGCGCTCCGTTCAACAAGGCGTCTAACACAGTGCGCGCGCTGTCGGTGGTGGGAAACAGCTTGCCGGTTTCTTCCCGTTTCAGGTCCACGCCCAGTTCACGAAAAAAAGTGATGGTTTGCGGCACGTCAAATCGGCGCAGCACTTTCTTGATGGCATTGCGCGAGGAACCGGCGTAGGCTTCGGCCGTTACCACATCGTGGGTGACATTGCAGCGCCCGCCGCCGGATACCAGGATTTTGGCGCCCAATTTGCGTGCTCCATCCAGAATGATCACCTGTTGGTTGGGGAAGGTGCGTTTGGCCCAGATACCGGCCATCAAACCTGCTGCCCCTGCGCCAATGATCGTTATGTCCGCCTGCTGCTGTGCCATCAAACCTTCCTATTTAAGTACTTGCTTTATTCTAGCGGATTGTATCTGAAAGGAACGGCCGTACGCAGATGAAAAAAGCGTTGATTCTGCATCAATTCATCGGCCAATTGTGGGGGCCGGGGTATAATTGGGCGCGAGTAAATCCACTGGTGTACCTGATCTATGACCGTTACTGAGGAAATTAAAAATCGGCTTGATATTGTGGACGTCATTTCCGAAACCGTGAACTTACGGAAATCGGGGCGGTCCTATGCTGGTTTTTGCCCTTTCCACCCCAACACCCGCACCCCGGCATTTTTTGTATTCCCTGAAACCCAAACCTGGCGTTGTTTTGGCGCGTGCGCCGAAGGCGGCGACTTGTTTTCTTATGTGATGAAGCGCGAAGGTTGGGATTTTAAGGAAGCTCTGCGCGTGCTGGCGCAAAAAGCAGGCGTGACCCTGGAAACCGATGTGCCGGTTGATAAGGCCCAGAAAGCGGTCGAGGACCGGCTGGGCGATCTGCTGGCGGCGGCGGCAACCTATTTCCACCAGCTTTTGCTGCACGCGCCGCAGGCAGAGGCAGCGCGGGAGTACGTGAGCCGGCGCCAACTCAGTCCGGAGACGCTGGATTATTTCCAGGTTGGGTTTGCGCTAGATTCGTGGGACCAATGCCGCACGCATTTCAATTCCCAGGGGTATGACGACCAGGATTTGGTGGACGCCGGTCTGCTGACGGAGAACCCGGACAAGGGCACGCGTTATGATCGTTTCCGCAACCGGCTGATGATTCCGATTCGAGATGGAAACGGCCGTGTCGTCGGGTTTGGCGCGCGCACATTAGACCCAGACGGCCTGCCCAAATACCTCAATTCGCCTCAAACCAAACTGTTCGACAAAAGCAACCTGCTCTTTGGTCTAGACGGGGCCAAACGCTCCATCCGCGAAGCGCGACAGGCGGTTATTGTAGAAGGGTACATGGACGTGATGCAGGCATGGCAGGCTGGTTTCCGCAATGTGGTCGCTCAGATGGGCACAGCCCTGACGCAGGAACAGTTAGGCCAGTTGAAGCGGCTCACCAAACAGTTTGTGCTGGCCCTGGACGCCGACGCCGCCGGAGCCAAGGCGACCTTGCGCAGCCTTCAGGTTGCCCGCGAAACGCTGGACCGCGAGCTGGATGTGCGTTTTGACGCGCATAATTTGGTGCGTTACGAAGGACGCTTGCAAGCCGACATTCGCATTGTCACCCTGCCGGAAGGCAACGACCCGGACAAAATCATCCGCGAAGACCCGACCGAGTGGCCAAAGCTGCTGGCCAAGGCGCGTCCGGTGGTGGAGTATGTTATTGCCGTGCTGACGCAAGATTTGGACATGGGAGACGCGAAGGGGAAAACGGCCGTTGCTCAGCAAATTGTGCCGCTCATCGAAGACATCCAAGACCCGGTGGAGCGCGACCATTACTGGCAGCGGCTGGCTCATGTGTTGCGCGTGGATGAACGAGCGTTGCGGCAAGTGCGGCGGCCGGATAGGAAACGGCCGTATACCGAACAGGCAACGGCCGTCAAACCACCCGTCAACCCGCCGGACCCCATCCCTCTGGGGAAAAACCTCTCAGCCATAAAAAAGAAAGAAGACTTCTTCCTCAGCCAGAGCCTCCATCACCCCAAAGCCCTGACCGACGTACAACAAACCCTGCATCAGGCCAACCAACCAATCGTTAACGCCAACGATTTTACGACCACCGAAGATCGCGCCCTATGGCAGCAGATGGCCGCCTGGAGTCGAGGCGGCGCGTTTGTCACGATTCAGGATTTGTGCGATAGTTTAGACCGTGCTTTGTTGGATCGAGTGGAACATTTGCAAACATTGGCCCCTACCCTCGATGCCAATCTGGATCGTCTCTCGGATCAACTGGTAATTGCCGTGTTGGATTGGCGCATAGAAAAAACCCGCCAATTACGCACCGATTTACTACGTTTTGTTACCGACGCCAAATTACAAGGCGATGCAGAAGCTTACCAGGAGTACATGGCTCGTGTACAAGAGCTGTCGGTCATCAAAGGAAAACTGGATGAGGCAAAAAACGCCATGTCAGCATCCAGCCGGCGGCGGGCAGAAGATGCGTCATTAGGGCGATTCTGAGGCCGATACTCTAGGCCGCAGCAAAAAACAATACACGCAACTACGTGAGCATTCCCTATCGGTTATTGGCAAAGATTCTTAATAGGCGGAGAAGATGGATTTAGAACCCAACCTGGACGACGAATTAGACGAACTACCTGATGACGAGGAACCATTCCTGGATATAGAGGCACTCGTCAAGAAGGCGCGCCGCTCTCGTCAGATTAACGAGGCCGATGTTCAGGCGATTTTGGCCACAGCCGATGAAGATCAGGCCGGACAACTGTATGATCGGTTGCAAAAGATGGGCATTCGGGTCGTTTCTGCATCCGGCGAAACAGTCGACGATCTGGGCGAATCTTCTAACCTGCTGAATTCTGGCTTGGACGATTCTCTGGATGACGTTGACGATGACGTTTATTTCTCTGGCGACGCCGAAGACGATCCGGTTCACACTTATTTAAAGGAAATCGGTCAGGTTCCGCTGCTGACATCTGAGCAGGAAATCTGGTTGTCGACGCAGCTCAAAGCCGCTACGGAAATGGACCGGTTAACCAAAACCCTGGGCGGCGATGACGCAGATGGACCACGCGTTCATTTTCGCCTGATGATTGCCAATTATGCGGAACTTCTGGAAAGTTGGCAGCGCGTCCTGGCGGCCAGCGCCAAATTAAACGTGGACCCTCCAGACTTCTCGCGGTTAGTAGATGAAGCGCAGCATTTGCGGCAAAGTTGGCAGCACGGCCGTGGCTCTTACATCCGTACCTACCTCAACGACGGCAACTGGGGCCAGGATGAAGTCTGGACAGAGCTGGCCGAAAGCTGCTTCACCGTGTTTACAGCCCTCTACTTGCTGCCCGTCAACCGCTCCCGCATGGTCGGTGAATGCTTCGCCGAAAACGGTTTCTTGCCCGACACCGATTTCTTCCACACGCGCATGGAAGAAGACGACGTCGCCCTGAAGTACAACGAATTTATGATCTATCATCTGGCCGAAGAAGCCAAGGTGAACCTCACCCGGGCAAATCTGCGCCTGGTCGTCAGCGTTGCCAAACGCTACATGGGGCGCGGTATTCATCTGCTGGATTTGGTGCAGGAAGGCAATGTTGGTCTGCTCCGCGCCGTAGAAAAGTTTGATCACACCAAGGGGTACAAATTCAGCACCTACGCCACCTGGTGGATTCGTCAGGCTGTCAGCCGGGCCATTGCCGATCAGGCGCGCACCATTCGTATTCCGGTCCATATGTATGAAACCATCAACAAAATCGTCCGCATGCAGCGTGAGTTGGTGCAAAAATTGGGGCACGAACCTTCAGTAGAAGAACTGGCCCTGGAACTCGACTATCTGACGCCGGAAGAAGTGGAGATCATTCGCCGCTCCATGGACACCAATGAACCGCTGGACCCGGTATTGAATCGCAAATACCGGCAGGCTGTCAGCAAAATCCGCGATATTTTGCGTATTTCCATGGACCCGATGTCGTTGGAGACGCCGGTGGGCAACAGCGAAGAAGCAACCGAGTTTGGTGACTTTATCCCTGATGAAAGCGTGGTAGAGCCGGTGGATGCCGCATCAAAAGAGCTGCTGCGCGAACAAATCCGATCGGTTTTAAGCTTTCTAAGCGATCGGGAGCGCGAAGTTCTGGAGATGCGCTTTGGGTTAAATGACGGCAAAGACCACACGCTGGAAGAAGTGGGCAAAAGCTTCGGCGTTACCCGTGAACGGATTCGCCAGATTGAAGCAAAAGCGCTGCGGAAATTGCGTCACCCCAGCCGCAGTAAATCCCTGCGCGATTACCTGAGTTAAAAAATCCAAGACCTGTTTTGGTCATAAAAAATGAATGCGCAGTGCGTTCTTATAAGCGACGCACTGCGCTTTTTTTTATCGCCATGAGGTTATGATAGAGGGGTTTTCTCTGGAGAAGGGCAGGTAAATTGGCGGTGGTGGGGCGAGTTGGACGGCTTAGTATCTTTTGCTTGACCCTATCGCTTGTGATAAAATGCACGCGCTTTGACGAGGACAGCCTCAACTTAATTCAAATAAGATGTAGAACGCCTATGCCAAACCAAATACTCGTTAATTACCTTCCTCTGGCAGTATTATTAGGAATTGCTCTTTTCTTCGCCGTTTTGTTGCCAATATTATCGCTGAATTTGGGCCCGAAACGGCCGTCGCAGCGCAAACAATCCCCTTACGAATCCGGCATGACAGCCATCGGGGAAGCCCAGCGCCGTCTCCCTGTCAAGTTTTACCGCATCGCTGTACTGTTCATTTTGTTCGACGTAGACATCATCTTATTAGTGCCCTGGGCCATGACCTTCCGTGATTTAGGCTACTATGGTCTGGTTGTCATGTTCATCTTCATGTTCATGTTTATTCTGGGGGATGTCTGGGTCTGGAAAAAAGGTGTACTCGAATGGGAATAGAACAAAAACTCGGCAACCTGGGTGTTGTCACTTACCGCTTAGAAGATTTGGTCAACTGGGGCCGCACCAATGCGATGTGGCCTATTTTATTTGGCCTTGCCTGCTGCGCGATTGAAATGATGGGATCACAAGCGGCCAATTACGACGCTTCTCGATTTGGCATGGAATTAAATCGGCCGTCCCCGCGTCAATCCGACCTCATGATCGTCGCCGGGCGAGTCACCCGCAAAATGGCTCCCGTTGTGCGCCGCCTCTACGATCAAATGCCCGAACCCAAATGGGTTATCGCTATGGGCGACTGCGCCTCTTGCGGCGGCATCTTCAATAACTATGCCATTGTTCAGGGCGTAGACGAGATCATTCCCGTAGACGTTTACGTTGGCGGCTGCCCGCCGCGCCCCGAAGCCCTCATTGACGGCATTATGTCTTTGCACGAGAAAATCCGCACCGAAAAATTAGGGGATTGGGCCTGATGAACCTCGACGATGTTATCGTAAAAAAAATTGAAGAAGCATTCCCAGGAGCGCTCGAAGAAGTGCAAGACTTTCGCAACGAGCGCACACTTTACATTCGCAAAACAAACCTCAAGCCCGTCTGCCAATTCCTCCATGACACGGCTGGACTGCAATACAACTTCCTCACCGACATTTGCGCCGACGACATGCTGCCGGATTTCCCCCGTTTTGCGGTCAATTACCAGCTTTATTCCATCCCCAATAACCATCGCATCCGGCTGCGGGTTCGTGTTGAAGACCCGGAAGATGGACCAGAAACCGTAGCGACTGTTTGGGCTATTGCCACCTGGTTGGAAATGGAAGTCTGGGATCTGATGGGCGTTCGTTTCAAAGGGAACACCAGTCTGCGCCGCCTCTTTCTGCCGGAAGATTGGCAGGGACACCCGCTGCGCAAAGATTATCCTTTGGGCTACGAAGAAGTTCAGTTTTCCTTTAACTTCGACGAAATTAACGCCAAAAAGCCACATGCGACAAGAGATTAGTATTTAGTTTCGGTCCTTAATCGTGCAATCAAAACGATTCAAAACCGATTACCGAATACCGAACCAGAGGAAACTATGACACTTACTCCTGTAAGCGATACCATCCAAGAGCTGACGCTTGAAGAACTTCGCAATAAAGTTGGCACCGGGATGGAAATTGAAAACGCCGAAGAGCACATGCTTCTGAGCATGGGGCCACAGCATCCCAGCACGCATGGCGTATTGCGGCTTTTGGTTGAGTTGGATGGGGAAACGGTCGTCAATTTGGCTCCGGACATCGGGTTTTTGCACACCGGCATCGAGAAGAATATGGAGGCCAAGACATTCACCAAAGCCCTGGTGATGACAGACCGCATGGATTACCTCTCGCCAATGTCTAATAACCTGGGCTATATCCTGGCGGTGGAAAAGCTGTTGGGCGTGGAAGCTACGCCTCGCGCGCAAGTGATTCGCGTGATTCTGACAGAATTGCAGCGTGTCGCCAGCCATTTGGTCT
Source organism: Chloroflexota bacterium (assembly GCA_029559155.1). Classification (GTDB taxonomy): domain Bacteria; phylum Chloroflexota; class Anaerolineae; order Promineifilales; family Promineifilaceae; genus Leptovillus. Next base: position 20,682 of record JAKQCM010000347.1, on the reverse strand, counting down.
GGTTGGGCACAAGCGCGTTGGATCTGGCGGCGATGTCGGTGTTTTTATACTGTTTCCGCGAGCGCGAATACATTTTAGACTTGTTCGAGATGGTAGCCGGTCAGCGGATGATGGTCAGTTATTTCCGCCCCGGTGGTTTGTGGCGAGACATTCCGGAAGAATTTGTGCCGGCCGTACGGCAGTTTTTAGATTTTATGCCGGCGAAAATCGCCGATTATGAAGCGCTTTTGAAGAATAACCCCATTTTTTTGCAGCGCACCAAGGGTGTGGGCGTCGTTTCGTATGAAGATGCTATTTCCTGGGGGCTGACGGGCGGCTGCTTGCGCGGCTCCGGTGTGAATTATGATGTGCGCAAAGCTACGCCTTACTGTGGGTACGAGGAATATGATTTTGACGTGCCCCTGCAAACAGATGGCGACGTGTACGCCCGTTACCTCGTGCGGATGGAAGAAATGCGGCAAAGTTTGCGCATTATTGAGCAAGCGCTGAACAAATTGCCAGAGGGACCGGTACAAATTTCGGATCGCAAAATTGTGCCGCCGCCGCGCGCCGAGTTGGGCAAGAGCATGGAAGCGGTGATCCATCACTTTAAGTTATGGACCGAGGGCTTTAAAGCGCCGGAAGGATTTGTTTACCAGGCGATTGAGTCGCCGCGTGGGGAATTTGGCGTGTATCTGCGTGGCAATGGCAGCTCGAAACCGGCGCGGGTGCATTTCCGTGCGCCGTCTTACGTGAATCTGGCGTCGATGCCACGGATGTCTAAGAATTTGTTTGTGGCGGATGTGGTGGCGATTATTGGGTCTATTGATATTGTGTTGGGTGAGATCGACCGGTAGGGGAACGGCCGTTACCCCCTATAAATCTACCACTGGAGATTATCTTGATCGCTGAAAAGTACGCAAAAGAGATTGAGGGAATTTTAGCCCGATTTCCAACCAAGAAATCGGCCGTATTACCACTGATGCACCTGGCTCAGCATGAATATGGTTACCTGAGCGACGAGGCCAAACGCGAAGTCGCCGAAGTCTTGGACCTGGACCCAACCCATATCTTATCTCTGGCCGGGTTTTATTCGCTCTACTACGAAGAACCTGTTGGCAAATACGTGCTGGAAATCTGCAACGACCTCGCCTGCGCCCTGCGCGGCGCAGATGAATTTGTCGAGATGGCCAGCAAAAAACTTGAGATTCCGGTTGATGCAACCACGCCTGACGGCTTATTTACCCTGAAAACTGTCATGTGTTTAGGTGCTTGCGACCGCGCGCCTATGTTGCAGTGCAACCTGCGCTTTGAAGAAAACCTGGACGAAGACAAATTCGACCAACTGTTGGCCCGGCTACGAACAGAAGCCGGCGAACCATCTGTCGTGGAAAAAATTACATCCTACGCGATCCGCGAGTAGCGGATTAAGGTGAAAGTTATGGCAAATCTTTTGCTGCGTCATCGAGACATCCCTGACCTCCACAAGATTGACGTGTATCGGAAACATGGCGGTTATGAGGCTTTACACAAAGCCATTACCGAAATGACCCCCCAGGGCGTGATTGATGTGGTGCGTGCGTCTGGCCTGCGCGGCCGTGGCGGGGCCGGGTTCCCGACTGGCGTCAAATGGAGTTTTATCCCCAAAGGACCGGGCGAAAAATACGTCGTCATCAACACCGACGAATCGGAGACCGGCACTTTTAAAGATCGGGAACTTTCGGAAAAGAATCCGCACCAAGTCATCGAAGGGGCCATTATCGCCGCCTATTCCATTGGCGCGAAGACCATTTACAACTACTTCCGCGGCGAGTTTATGGATGCCGGGTATGCCATGGAAGAAGCCATCCGCGAAGCGTATGCCGCCGGTTTTTTGGGCAAAAATATCTTGGGCAGCGACTTTAGCTGTGATTTTTACTGCCATTACGGCGCGGGGGCATATATTTGCGGCGAAGAAACGGCGCTGATCAACTCGTTGCAAGGCGAGTTGGGGCAGCCCTGGTCGAAACCGCCGTTCCCGGCCGTGGAAGGTCTTTACCGTCGGCCAACCGTGGTGAATAACACGGAAACATTGGCCAATGTGCCGCTGATCCTGGTAAATGGCGCGGATTGGTACATGAGCATGGGCACCGATAAAAGCCCGGGCGTGAAAATCGTGTGCATGAGCGGTCATGTGGAAAAGCCGGGCAATTATGAAGTGAAGCTAGGCGTTACGTACCGCGAACTGCTGGAGATGGCCGGGGGAATGCGCGACGGTAAAAAGTTTAAGGCGCTGCTGCCCAGCGGCGGATCTGGCCCGGTAATTACCGAAAAGGCGTTGGACGCTCCTCTGACTTATGAGGGGTTGACGCCGTATGGTTCGGTGATGGGGTCGGCTTCGGTGATTGTGATGGACGAGACGACCGACATGGTGTGGGCGGCGCTGAAAATGCTGCACTTCTTCAAGCACGAGTCGTGCGGCAAGTGTACTCCCTGCCGTGAAGGGACTTTTTGGATGGAGAAACTGCTCCATCGTATCTATGAGGGGCATGGCACGCCGCAAGATGTGCAAACATTGGAAAGCGTGGCAAACCAGATTGGCGGCCGTACGCTGTGCGCCCTGGGCGATTTTGCTATCAATCCTGTTCTATCGACGATTAAACATTTCCCGGAGGAATATCGGGCTAAAGTGCAAGGATCGGCGAATGGGCAGGTTAAGGCGGCGGCCCGCACGGCCGTTGCCTGATCATTGGAGACAGGCGATTAGCAGATGAGTGATCTGATTACCCTGACAATTGATGGCGTAGAGGTAAGCGTAGCCAAAGGGACACGCATCGCCGACGCCGCCAAACGAATTGGCAACGATATTCCCGTTTTTTGCCACCACCCGAAACTGGAGCCGGTGGGGATGTGCCGCATGTGCCTGGTGGAAGTGGGCCTGCCGGTGCGCGATCGCGCAACCGGAGCGCTGCTGACCAACGCCGATGGCTCGCCGCAGCTCAATTTTGGCCGTGGCCTGCAAACAGCTTGCACCATTCAGGTTTCTGAAGGCATGGTTGTGCGTACCGCCACTGAGCCAGTCCTGGAAGCGCGTAAATCGGTCATCGAATTTTTGCTGACCAGCCACCCATTGGACTGCCCGATTTGCGATAAAGGCGGCGAATGCCCGCTGCAAAATCTGACGATGGCGCATGGCGTTGGGCAAAGCCGGATGCATTTTGGCGATAAGCTGAAATTGGACAAGCATGTTCCTCTGGGCGATCTGATTTATCTGGACCGCGAACGCTGCATCCAGTGCGCGCGCTGCATCCGTTTTCAGGAAGAAGTGGTCGATGACCCGGTTATCCGCTTCCACAATCGGGGGCGCAGCCTGGAAATTGTGACGCTGTCTGACCCTGGTTTTGACAGTGTGTGGAGTGGGAACACGACCGATATTTGCCCGGTAGGCGCGTTGACGACGGCCGATTTCCGTTTTGGCGCACGGCCGTGGGAATTAACCCCTGTCGCCAGCATTTGCCCGCACTGCCCGGTGGGCTGCAACACAACCATGAGTACCCGGCGCGAGGCGATGGCTAACGGCCGTACCGTCATCAAGCGCATCATGCCCCGTCAAAACGAAGCGGTAAACGAAATCTGGATTTGCGACAAAGGCCGCTTTGTCCACCACTTTGCCGATCATGCCACTCGGCTGACCCAACCCCTGATTCGCCAGAATGGCAAATTGGTGGAGACAAGTTGGGGCGAAGCGTTGGATTTTGTCGCCGGTAAATTGCAGATCGACGCCCACATGGTAGCCGGTCTGGCTGGCGATCGCCTGAGCAATGAAGATTTGTTTGCTTTCCAACGCTTATTCCGCGACGGGTTAAAGAGCCAAAATGTGGATTTGGCGAAGCGTCGTTTGGCCGGCGGCGATGTCGCAGCGCAGGTTGGCCTGAGCAGCGGCAGTAATTTAAAAGATTTGGGCAAGGGAGACGCGATTTTGGTCGTGGCCTCCGATTTGCACAACGAAGCGCCGGTGTGGTGGCTGCGCGTCAAACAGGCCGCCGAACGAGGCGCAACCCTGGTGGTGGCCAATGCCCGCCCCACCCGTCTGGATGCGTTTGCGGCCTTTTCGCTGCATTACGAGGCCGGACAGGCGCTGGCAACTGTTAATCAATTGGTGAGCATGGCCAAGGTAGAAACGGATACGGCCGTTTCCAACGACATCGTTTCTGCCGCCGAAGCTCTCTTTAAAGCGGAAAATCTGGTGATTTTCTACGGGTCGGAAGGGCTGACCTACGATGAGACGGACGCTCTGGCGAAGTTGTTGGGCAATTTGCTGCTCATTGAAAATGGTCACAAACATGCCGGGCGCGTAAACAACGGCCTCGTTCCCGTCTGGCCGCACAACAACACGCAGGGCACCTGGGATATGGGCGTTCATCCGGCGTATGCCCCTGGTTATAAGCCGGTGAAAGAGGCGGGATTGGACGCAACGGCCGTTTATGCCGGTGTAGCCAATGGCGATTTAAAAGCGTTGTACATCGCCGGGGCCGACCCGGTTGGCGATGGGTTGATGCCGGACCGGGGTAAACTGGATTTTCTGGTAGTGCAAGAATTGTTCTTGACGCAAACGGCCGTGTTGGCCGACGTGGTATTACCGGCGCAAAGCTGGGCGGAGCGCGAAGGCACATTTACAACCGGCGAGCGCCGGGTGCAGCGGTATTACCCGGCCATTCCTGTGGTGGGACAGAGCCGGCCAGACTGGCAAATATTGGCCCAGATTGGTGAGCGTGTCGGGTTGGGTAAACCGGCATTTGCCGCCAGTCTGACCTTTAAGGATGTCGCCCGTATCGTGCCGCAATATAAAGGCATGGATTATCGCACACTGGCACAGGTGGAAAAGCAGTGGCCAGACGTCGGCGGCGAAGACCTCTACTACGGCGGCAACGCTTACGAGAATCGATCTGGATTGGGTCAGCAGTGGCCGGTTACCGCCGAAAAGAGCGCTGTGGCCCATTTTGATGTACCGACGGTAAAGACGGGACGGAAAGATGAGCTGCAAATGATGTGGACGGCCGTTTTATATGCGCCGGGCACACTGTTAGATTGCTCAGACGTGGTTGCGCCGCGTAAGGCCCAGCCTGTGGCCGCCTTGCATGGAACAGACGCGTCCCGTTTGGCGGTTGTGGACGGAGATAGGGTTGAGGTGATGGTAAACGGAACGGCCGTGCAGGTTACTGTGCGGGTTGACGACAGCGCGCCGGTTGGTCTGATGTTGGTGTCGGGTGTTCCGTGGTGGCCGGGAACGGCCGTGGCCGATCTCAAAAAAATAGCCGCCGCCGAGTTGGCCGTCAACTAAACAATGAAAAAGAGGACGTAGCATGACACTTGGTCAAATTGCTTTATGGGGATTGGTTGTGGGCTTCGTCATGTCGATGGTAGTCATCACCGGCTTTGCCTACACCACTCTGCTGGAACGCAAGGTTCTGGCCCGAATGCAAGCCCGTGTAGGGCCAAATCGCGCCGGTTATATTCCCCTCCCCGGGCGAGGCGGTAAGGAGAAAAAACTGTTGGCCGGGTTCTTGCAGCCCGCCGCCGACGCCGTCAAACTCTTCTTTAAAGAAGACCCAACGCCCGGCAAAGCAGATAAGGTTGTCTATAACATCGCCCCCATGCTGGCCGTTATTCCGGCGATCCTGATTCTGGCTGTCATTCCCTGGGCAGGCAAAATCCCGGGTCTGGTTCCGGAACAATACGATTATTTCGCCATTGTGCCCGGTTTAAACGTAGCCATTCTGTTTGTTTTAGCTGTCACATCCATTAGCGTTTATGGCGTGGTGCTGGCCGGTTGGGCTTCCAACAGCAAATATGCCGTGTTGGGTGGCATCCGCGCTTCAGCGCAGATGATCAGCTATGAATTGGCCATGTCGTTATCGGTGTTAGTGCCGGTGATGATTGCCAACTCGATGGATTTGGGTGTGATTGTAGAAGCGCAAAGGGGCGGGTGGATTGTGTTTTTGCAGCCCGTTGCCGCAGTCATATTTTGCATTGCGGCCTTAGCCGAACTTCAGCGTGCGCCCTTTGATTTGTTGGAAGCCGAGCAAGAATTATCCGCCGGCTTTAATGTGGAATACGCCGGCATGCGATTTGGCATGTTTTTCATGGCTGAATACATGAAAATGGTTTCTCTAAGCGCCATCGCGGCGACGCTGTTTTTTGGCGGCTATCGGGGGCCATTTGTGGATCAGGTTCCGGTTTTGGGTTTCGTTTATATGTTCGTCAAGATTTTTATTGGCTTATTCTTGATGATTTGGATTCGGGCGACATTTCCACGGCTGAGATACGATCAATTGATGTTGTTTGGCTGGAAACGGCTGCTGCCGATTTCGGTCATCAATTTTATGATTGTGGCGGTCTTTATTGTATTGGCTCAGGAGGGCGTTTTTGCGCCGATTACCAGGCTCTTTGGCTTTTAGTGGAGAATTTTTATGTTTGGAATGATTGCTGAACTTGCCAAGGGGATGGGTATTACGCTGAAGCACTTTTTTCAGCCGCCTGTCACCACGCAATATCCTGAAGTAAAACGCCCGGTTCGCAACCGCTTTAAAGGGCGGCATGAACTCAAGCGTTATGAGAATGGCTTGGAACGGTGTATTGGCTGTTCCTTGTGCGCGGCGGCCTGCCCGGCAGACGCGATTTTTGTGGAAGCGGCGGAAAATACGGACGATGAGCGGTATTCGCCCGGCGAGCGTTTTGCGCGGGTGTATGAAATTAACATGCTGCGCTGTATCTTTTGTGGTTACTGCGAGGATGCCTGCCCCACGCAGGCAATCGTTTTAGAGCACAATTACGAATTAAGTTTTTACGATCGGCAGAGCGCAATTTACACCAAGGATATGTTGATTGTGGATGTGCCGGTTAACGGCCGTCCGACGCCACAAGTTGTGGAACCCGGCGTATTTACGAAGGCGATCCCGATGATGGAGAACCCGGAGTAATCCGTAGGCCACGGGACACGGCATGCGGTCTGCGGAGGGTGAAGCGTGTTGGTTAAACGGCCGTGTGTGCAAAAATTGAAGGCGATTTCATATGGGTAATCCGATTATTTTTCTCTTATTGGCGATAGTAGCCATTGGCGCCGGCGTGGGGATGTTAACAAGCCACAACGCCGTCCATAGCGCGCTGTACCTCGTGCTCAATTTCGTCACAATTGGCGTCTTTTACATCACCTTAAACGCGCCCTTCATTGCCATGGTGCAAATTACGGTTTATGCCGGGGCGATTATGGTGCTGTTTTTGTTTGTAATCATGTTGTTGGGCGCCGAACAACTGCGCGGCGTCACCGATGTCAAAGGCGGAGAACGTGTGCATCGAGCGGTGGCTGGTTTATTAGCGGCCGTTTTGTTACTGGCCAGCGCGCTGCTGCTTTTCCAGAGTGATGCGCCAGAAATAGCCGCGGCGGCCATCGACACCAGTCCAACCGCTTTGGGGCTGCGTTTGTTTGCCGGTTACGTGTTCCCATTTGAAGTAACCGGTGTTCTGCTGCTGGCAGCCATGATCGGCGTATTTGTCTTTAGTAAAACTAAGAAGCGAGGTCAAGATGCCTGAGGTCACGATTGATTGGTACATCGCGCTCAGTGTCATCCTGTTTACCATCGGATCATTGGGTGTGCTGCTGCGCCGCAACGCCATCATCGTTTTTATGTCTGTGGAAATGATGTTGAACTCGGCGAATCTGGCCTTTGTGGCCTTCGCGCGGCATCTCGGCGATCTGGATGGTCAGGTGTTGGTGTTTTTCGTGATCACCGTCGCCGCGGCCGAAGTGGCCGTTGGTCTTGCTCTGATTGTGGCGATCTTCCGCACGAAAAAGAGCATCAACATCGACGAGATGAATCTTTTAAAGGGATAGCACGAATATGAATGCATATAGCTTAGCTCCTCTGCTGTTGTTGTTCCCGGCTATCGGCGTGCTATTTAATGGTTTGATCGGCCGTCGGTTTGTGGAAGCAGACGCCAAAGTAGGCGAACGCTGGTCTGGCTGGTTTGCCAGCCTCATGGCCATTGGCTCGTTTGTCATTGCGGTATTGTTGTTTCTCAGCCTGCAAGCCAATGAATTCCAGGCCATGATTGTGCCGATTATTGATTGGATCTCCATCCCGTCGGCCAATTTTTATGTCCCTTGGGCCATTCGTGTGGACACTCTTTCGGTGACTATGATGCTGGTGGTCACTGGCGTTGGGTCGCTGATCCACATTTACGCCATCGGTTATATGCATGGCGACCCCAATTTTTCCCGTTTTTTCACCTATTTCAGCCTCTTCATTTTCTTCATGCTTATCCTGGTTTCCGGCAGCACCTATCTGGTCCTGTTTGTTGGCTGGGAAGGCGTGGGGCTTTGCTCTTTCTTGTTGATCAGCTTCTGGTTTGACCGCACAAACGCGGCGGGCAAGGCGATGAACGCCGACGCCGGCCGTAAAGCGTTTATTGTGAACCGTGTCGGCGATTTTGGCATGATTCTGGCGATGTTCCTGATGTTTTGGACGTTTCGGTCGCTGGAATTTGGGGCGGTGTTTAACACGGCCGTCGAAATGTTTGAACAAGGTCACATGGTTGAATTTGGCCTCTTCTCCGCGCCCATCGGCACAGTCCTCACCGCCATCACCGCCCTCTTCCTGCTCGGCGCAACCGGTAAATCGGCGCAGATTCCCTTGTACGTCTGGCTGCCAGACGCCATGGCCGGCCCGACGCCCGTTTCGGCGCTTATCCACGCCGCCACGATGGTCACCTCCGGCATTTACCTGATTGTGCGCAGCAACGTGCTGTTTGAACTGGCTCGTGAAAGCGGCCCCGTGATTTTTGGCGTCATTTCCACGCCGGATCTGGTTGCCTATGTAGGCGCGTTTACCGGTTTATTGGCCGGCCTGATCGCCTTCACCCAATTCGACATCAAAAAAGTGTTGGCCTACTCAACCGTTAGCCAACTCGGTTTCATGATCGCCGCCGCCGGTATGGGCGCTTATGTGGCCGCGATGTTCCATCTGGTAACCCATGCCTTCTTTAAGGCGCTGCTCTTCCTGGGTTCCGGCTCGGTGATTCACGGCATGGAGCATGGCCACCACCACCTGCACGAACACAGCCACGATGACCATCATGGTGACGACCACCACGAAGAAGCGCCGTTCGACCCGCAAGATATGCGCACCATGGGCGGCTTGCGGCACAAGATGCCCACGACGTTTTGGGTGTACCTGGTTGGCGCATTGGCGCTATCCGGTATTCCGCCGCTGGCCGGTTTCTGGTCCAAGGATGAGATTTTGGCGCACGGCAACGAACACGCGCTCGTGGTGTATGTGATTTTGGCGATAGCGGCCGTTTGCACCGCGTTTTACATGGGGCGGCAGCTGCACATGACTTTCTTCGGCGAGCCGCGTCATGCCGCCGCCGAACACGCGCAAGAAAGCCCGCGCCTGATGACTACCCCGCTGATTGTGTTGGCCGGCCTGGCCATCGTCGGCGGTTTGTTGAACCTGCCCTACCTGACACATGCCATGGCTGAAGCAAATCACAACCATCCGGCCGGTATCTTTTTGGGCCTGGAAGGGTGGTTGGAGCATTCGATAAAGTCGTTCGAACTTTCGGAAGAGGGGATTTTGCATTTGCCTCATACACCGATCGTTTTGTCGCCGGTTGTAGCGGGGATTTCGACCCTGTTGGCTGTTTTGGCTTTGGGCGGAGCATTTTACGTGTACCGCAACAAACCGGAAACGGCAGCCGATCCGGATCCTCTGCAACGGCTCAAGCCGCTCTGGTGGTTCCGCATTTTGCCATTCGAAACGTTTTACATGAAGTTCATTGTGCCGCCATTCAATTGGCTGGCGAATTGGCTGGCTTTTGCGGTCGATTGGAACTTCTGGCATGACTTTGTTCATAACAACCTCATCCGCGATATGTTTGTGAGCTTTGCCACCTTCCTGGCGGATGTATTTGATAAATTTGGCGTTGACGGCACGGTGAATGGCATCGGCAGCGTCACCAAAGGACTGGCCGGCGGGATTCGGCGGACGCAGACCGGCTTTGCCCGCACCTACGCCCTGGGCGTTTTCCTAGGGGCTGTCGCCCTGTTGGCTTATTTTTTGTGGGTGCTGTATTAACGGGTAGCTGTTAAATAGGGATTTTGGAGAAGCAATGAGTATTTTACTAACTGTTTTAGTTTTCTTCCCGGTGCTGGGGGTGCTGGCTATCCTCTTCGCCGATCGTGGGAAAGGGGAGTCGGACAATCTGATCAAGTGGATTGCCCTGGCGACGAGCGTCATTACGTTGGTTATTTCTGTGGTGGTGCTGGTGAGTTTTGACACGGCCGTTGCCGGCCTACAGCTCGTCGATCGTGTTCCCTGGATACCCTCCTGGGGCATCGAATACCACCTGGGCGTCGATGGCCTGAGCATCCTCATGATTCTGCTGACCACGTTCATCAGTGTCATTGCCATCGCGGCCTCCTGGTCGGCTATCGACAAGCAAATTAAAGCCTATTACATTTTCATGCTTCTCATGGAAGTGGGCATGTTGGGTGTTTTCCTGGCTCAGGACCTGTTCCTGTTTTACATCTTCTGGGAATTCACGCTCATCCCCATGTATTTCCTGATTGGCATTTGGGGCGGCGGCGAACGGGTTTATGCTTCCATCAAGTTTTTCCTTTATACGATGGCCGGTTCCTTGCTCATGCTTCTGGCGATTCTTTACATGGGCATCACCAACGGCACTTTCTCCGTGCCGGATTTGATCGCCGGACGAGCTGCCTTCGCTGACGCGCAGCACCTGTTGTTCCTTGGGTTTGCCATAGCCTTCGCCATTAAAGTGCCGGTCTTCCCCTTCCATTCCTGGCTGCCGGATGCCCACACGCAAGCGCCAACGGCCGGTTCCATCATCCTGGCCGGTGTCTTGCTGAAAATGGGTACGTATGGCTTTGTGCGCTTCAATTTACCGCTTTTCCCGCAGGCGTCTTTTGATTATGCGCCTGCGATTGCCGTCCTGGCGATTATCGGCATCATTTATGGGGCGATTGTCTCCTTCCCGCAGAAAGACGTGAAAAAGCTGGTTGCCTATTCCAGTATCAGCCACCTGGGTTTTGTGATGTTGGGCATTTTCTCCCTGAATGCCGCCGGTATTCAGGGTGGTATTTTGCAGGGCGTGAATCATGGTTTATCCACAGGCGCATTATTCTTCCTGGTTGGCGTGATTTACGAACAGCGCCACACCCGCCTGATGTCGGACTTTGGTGGCTTGTGGAAAGCCATCCCCTTGTTTTCGGTATTGTCGCTGATTGTGGTGCTGTCTAGCATGGGGCTGCCGGGTTTGAACGGGTTTGTCGGCGAATTCACCATTTTGCTTGGCTCGATGGGCGCGGAATCGTTGGGGACGCACCCCTGGATTTTCACCGCGTTTGCTGCCTCTGGCGTGATTTTAGCGGCCGTTTACCTGTTGTGGATGTTCCAGAACGTTTTCATGGGGCCTTTGGACAACCCGAAAAACGAAGCTTTACGCGACGTAAACACCCGCGAACTGCTCATCTTCCTGGCCTTCCTGGTATTCATTGTTTGGATTGGCATTGCCCCATCGGGTTATTTTAACCTGATGGACAGCTCGGTGGCGCATCTGGTACGTGATATTAGTTCCACGGTGATCGTGGGACAATAAAACAACTGATTTATTGACGGTTGATTATTGAGGCGGTTCTGGTTCGGGGTAGTGACACGTAACTGGAACCGCCTTTTTTGACGATGTCTAAAGTTTATTTCGTTCATATTAGCGATACGCACATTGGGCCTACGGCCGTTTCCCCTGACCATCATGGCGTTTATCCCTGGCCGTGCGCCGACCGGCTGGTAGACATTATCAACGACCTGCCGGTCAGGCCGGATTTTGTCATTCACACCGGCGACGTGGCCTATGCCGCAGACCCGGCGGCTTATGAACTGGCCGCCGCCACCTTCGTCCGTCTGCAGATGCCCATTTATTATGTCAATGGAAACCATGACGACGTGGATTTGATGAAAAATTGCTTGCCGATGGGGCCGAAAACAGACCTTAGCGACGACCCCGGAACGTTGTCGTATGCCTTTGAGGTGCGCGGCGAACGATTTGTAGTTCTGGACACACGCGGCCCTGATGACATTGACCCGCAAGGGCTGCTGTCTGAGGCGCAGCTGGCTGTGGCCTGCGCTGAGGCGCAGCCAGACGGCCCGCCGCTGACGATATTTATGCATCACCCCATCTGGCCGCTGAATTCGGAGTGGATGGACGCGAATATGCTGGTACAGAACGGCCGTCTCCTCCACGACATCCTCCTGCCAGCCCGCCACCGCCTGCGCGGCGTGTTTCATGGCCACGTCCACCAGCCCATGCAAACCGTGCGCGAGGGCATCCTGTACAGCAGCGTTGCCAGCGCCTACACCCAATTCGCCGCCTGGCCGGGCGATGTTAACGTCAGCCATGCCTTTGAGGACGATCCGGGTTATGCCTTTGTCCACCTGCTGCCGGGACAGACAATTGTCCACCAGCACACGTTTCCGAGGCCAAAATAATTTGTCCACTGAGATGCCATCAACCTTGATAAAAATTCGCGGCGCTTGCCCCCACGATTGTCCCGACACCTGCGGCCTGATCACCGAGGTGGAAAACGGCCGTGCCGTTAATTTTTACGCCGACCCCGACCATCCCATCACCCAGGGCTGGTTGTGCGCCAAGGTACGGCCGTATCTCGACCACGTTTACCACCCGGATCGGCTGCAAACGCCGCTGCGCCGCTTTGGCCCCAAAGGCAGCGGCGAATGGCAGCCCATCACCTGGGACGAAGCCCTTGGCGAGATTGGGACACGCTGGCGGGCCATCATCGCCGAGCATGGGGCGGCGGCTATTTTGCCTTACAGTTACAGCGGCACGCTGGGGCTGGTGCAAATGGCGGTGTGCAACGGCCGTTTCTGGAATCGTTTGGGCGCGAGCCAATTGGAACCCTCCATTTGTGGCGCGGCGGCCGAATTTGCCGTCGAAGCCACGCTCGGCGCGCGCCGCACCGCGCGCTACGAAGACGTTGCCTACAGCAAACTGGTCATTGTGTGGGGGCACAATCCGGTCAGCACCGCGCCCCATTTTATGCCCCACCTGAAAGACGCCCAACGCGCCGGTACACAATTGGTGGTGATTGATCCGCGCCGCACGCGCACCGCCAAAGGCGCCGACTGGCATATCGCCCCCAAACCGGCCACCGATGGCGCATTGGCTTTGGGATTGGCCCACATTATCGTTGCCGAAGGGCTGCACGACGAAACGTGGCTGGCCGCGCATACCGTGGGCTGGCCGGAGCTGCGAGCGCGATTGGCCGAGTACCCGCCAGCCCGCGTGGCGGCCATCACCGGCCTGCCGGAAGCCGATATTGTGAAACTGGCGCGGCTATACGCCACAACCCAACCGGCGCTGATCAAAATCGCCGATGGTTTGCAGCGCCACCTGAATGGCGGGCAAACGATTCGCGCCATTTGCGCCCTGCCGGCGCTCACCGGCCAGTATGGGCGGCGCGGCGGTGGCCTGGCCTATTCCGCCAGCGGCTATTTGCAATGGGACAGCGCGGCGCTGAATAAATGGGCCGAGTGCCCGCCTCCGGCGCGATGGGTGAATATGAACCGATTGGGGGCGGCGTTGTTGGGGGAAGTGAGTGACCCGCCCATCCAATCGCTGTTTGTATTTGGTTCTAATCCGGCGGCGATTGCGCCGAACGCCGGGCAGGTAATAGCCGGTTTGCAGCGCGAGGATTTGTTTACGGTGGTGCATGAATTGTTTATGACGGACACGGCCGTGTACGCCGACATCATCTTGCCCGCCACCTCGCAGTTGGAACACGCAGATTTGCACAAAGCTTACGGCCATACAGTGCTGGCCTACAATGCCCCGGCTATCCCGCCATTGGGCGAGAGCAAGAGCAATTGGGAGGTCATGGGGCTGTTGGCGCGGGAAATGGGTTTCGACGAAGCCTGGCTGTACCAGAGCGCCGACGAGGTGATCGAGGATGTACTGCGAGCAACGGCCGTCACCCATGCCGCCCTGGCTGATGTGACCCTGGAACGCTTGAAAACCGACGGGTCGATTGAACTGCATCATGAGCCGTCTGTGCCTTTTGCCGACGGCCGTTTCCCCACTGCCAGCGGCAAGGTGGAGCTGTTTAGCCAGCCCCTGGCTGATCTAGGGCTGGACCCGCTGCCGGGATATGTGGCGGCGGAGGATGATGGCCGGAATGACGGCCGTTTCGCTCCCGCTGACGCGCTGAATCTGATCACCGGCGCGGCGCATCATTTTGTTACCAGCAGTTTTGCCAACCAGCCCGGTCTGCTGGCGCGCGAAGGTGAACCATTTGTAGAGATGCACCCCGACGATGCCGCCGCGCGCGGTATTGCGCCTGGCGACAGGGTGGTGGTAGAAAACGGCCGTGGCTGGTGCGAGCTCAAAGCTATCGTTACGGATGGTGTGCGTCCCGGCGTGCTGGCGTCGCCAAAAGGGAGATGGAGCTGGTTGGGTAACGGCCGTAACGTCAACTGGACCACGCCCGACGCCCTGGGCGACATGGCCGGGCAAAGTACATTTCACAGCAACCGGGTGTGGCTGAGGAAGGCGTCTGGAGGTTAGAGACTTGAGATTTATAGTCTCCAGTCTCCAGTCTCCAATCTCTTGCACTGCCATGAAAAACCTGGTCCTTTGTGGTATCATCGTGAAATTAAGAGCAAATAAAAAGGTTTAACTGCTATGTTTGAAGCACCTGCAATTGATTGGAATGTGATTTTACCGTTTGTTACTGTCGCGGGCTGGGGTATCTTGCTGATGGTTGTGGACTTGTTCGTGTCTGAAGACAAGCGCGGCTGGGCGCCCTGGTTGACGATTGTCGGGTTGTTTGCTGCTTTGGCGGTGAGTGTGAGCCAGTGGAATAACGGCGGCGGCACGTTTACGGCCGTTGGCGAAACGCCCATGGTGGTAGTCGACAACTTCGCCGTATTCCTCAATGTCACACTGGTGCTTGCAGGCATCTTCAGCCTCCTGATTTCCATCAATTTTCTGGAAAACCAGACCCTGGATAAACCGGAATATTACATGCTTATGCTGTTTTCTCTGAGCGGCATGATCTTGATGGGCATGGCCAACGACCTGATTCTTATCTTTATCGCTCTGGAACTCCTGTCCATCCCACTGTATATCTTATCCGGCTTTGCCTGGCCTAAGCTCAAATCGGAAGAATCGGCGCTGAAGTATTTCTTGTTGGGCGCGTTTTCTTCCAGCATTTTTGTTTTTGGCATTGCGCTGACCTATGGCGCGACCGGCACTACGTCGCTGCCGCAGATTTTTGCCCAGGTTAGCGTAAACAGCGCCTTAGGCGTTGGGGCGATTGCCTTCCTGCTGGTCGGGCTGGCTTTTAAAGTGGCGGCGGCTCCTTTCCACATGTGGACGCCCGACGTATACGAAGGCGCGCCGACCTCAGTCACCGCTTTTATGTCGGTGGGGGCGAAGGTGGCCGGGTTTGCCGCCCTGCTGCGTATTTTGACGGTTGCTTTCCCACACGTTGGCGACGCCTGGGTGGGAGCTGTGGCCATTTTGGCGACACTGACGCTCATCGTCGGGAATGTGGCGGCTATTGCCCAATCAAACATCAAGCGCATGTTGGCTTATTCCAGCATCGCCCACGCCGGTTATATTTTGATTGCCGTCGCTTCCAGCGTGAACAGTCCGGATGGGGTGAGCGCGGCGCTGTTTTATATGTTCGCCTATTTGTTCAGTAACCTGGGCGCGTTTGCCATCGTTATCGCCATGGAAAAGAAAGACGACCTCGGCACGTCGCTGGACGATTACAAAGGTTTATGGAAACGCAGCCCGGCGATGGCTTTGGCGATGGCTGTGTTTATGCTGTCGTTGGCCGGTATTCCGCCGACGGGTGGCTTTGTGGGCAAGCTGTTTGTCTTCCGCACGGCCGTTGAGGCCAATCTGGTCTGGCTGGCGGTGGTTGGTGTGATTACGGCCGTTGTGTCCGCGTTCTACTACCTGCGAGTGGTGTACCTCATGTTCATGTTCGAAGGCGAAGCGAAAGTCGAAGCCCAACCTGCCTTGCGCACGGCCGTTGCCCTCATGGTTCTCATCACCTTGCTCATCGGTTTATTGCCCGGCGTGTGGTTTGAACTGGCGCAGCAGGCTGGCCTGAGCGGCATTCATCTCCTGGCCGGCGGCTAATCAACTCATAATAAATTACCAGAAAGTGAAAACAGCCAACGGTTCAGATTCCGTTGGCTGTTTTTTTATTGCGAACTGCTGGTTAGAACAGGCGGCCTTGTTGATACGGCCGTATCTCCTCCACCTCGATCCCCACGATTCGCTTAAATTTATTGCAGGTCGCCGGGGAGAAACCGGCGTAATCGTTGTTGAAGTAGGCATAGACCGTGTTGATGTCGGCCTGATGGTTTTGGATCTGCGTGTACCAGTTTTGGAGAACGGCCGTTTTGTCCACCAACTCCCGATCCTTGCTGGGAAACTGGCCGTGCGGCCCGATAAAGCGCAGGTAGAGGAAGTCGGCAGTGCGGTAGGTGATGCGCGGCGGCATGTGGATGTAGTCGGCCATGACCCAGGCCGCGTGGTGCGCGGCCAACATCTGCGCCGTTTCTGGCGTGTCCCAAGACGTATGGCGGAATTCGACGGCGTAACGCAGATCAGTCGGCAGTTGGCCGAGGAAATGGTTCACTCGCTCAACCGCGCCGATGGTGAAGTCGGGCGGGAACTGGATGAGGATGGCCCCGAGTTTGTCGCCCAGCAGGCGCATGGTGTCCAGGAAGGTGGACATTTGCGCCAGGCTGTCACCCAGGCGCTGGTCGTGGGTGATTTCGCGCGGGGTTTTGGGCGAGATTTTGAAGCCGGGGATGGAAACGGCCGTCCACTTGCGCACCGCCTTCGCTGAGGGAATGCCGTAAAATGTGGAGTCCATCTCCACCGCGTTGAAGCGTTGGCTGTAATAGCCCAAAAACTGCTTCTGCCCCATGCCCGCCGGGTAAAATACCCCGTTGCGCCACGGCTCATAGGCAAAACCCATCGTGCCGACATACCAATTCATAAGGACACCATTATACCAGGAACCCTGAGAGCCAATCGGCGCGGCGGCACGGCCGTCTTAAACCATCAGCAAATTCTCAGGTGATGGCTGCCGGGCGACGGTGGGGATCAGAACGTGAAAAATATTTCCTTGGCCGGGCAGCAGTTGGGCCTGGTGGCCAGGATGGCGCAGCTGCACAATCAGGTCGGCCAGCTGCACGGCCGTTTCCCGGCTCATATCGCCGCTTTCATGCGACAGCGTGTAAAGGGCCGCGTTCCCTACCACCTCAGCCGAAAAACGGTACCCCAACGTGGTTTGCCGGATGCTGATGTGCGACGCGGCGGCTGCGGCCAGCGCCTGGGCAATTTCGGCGACGTGGCCAGGGGCGCGAAAGGCGCGTCGCGCGCGCGGGCCGGGCCGGAACTGAACGGCCGTCCAGGCCGCGCAGCCGCCTATCAGAAGCAAATGCCAGCCGGTGAATGGCAAAACGCCCACCATTTCGGCCAGCGCCACTGCGCCCAGCCAGATCAGGCAGGTCCATTGGGCGGTAGAAAGCGGGCCGAGATACGGCCGTTCCCCATCCCCACGCCAGAACTCCAGGCAAAACCGGCCGCCGCCATATCCCACCACATACCACGCCAGCGCCGACCCGGCCGCTTGCCCGGTCAGAATCAACCAGCTCCCGCTCACCACAATCAGCCCCAACCAGATGGATTCGACCAACTGCACCGGAAACAGCCGCACGCCCAGCAAATGGGGCGTGAAGCCCAGAGCGCGATACGGCCGTTCCTCATAACACACCCCCCAGCGATGCGGTCGGCCGTGGCAGCACCCGCCTGCCTGGCAGCCCAACCGCCCGCAGGCCAACGCCGCCGCCAGCGCCACGGCGATCAGGTCCAGGTAGGCCAGCATGGGCTGATGGGTGAGGGCGAGCAGAACGGCCGTAACCCCCAGCACGCCCGCTTGATAATGGTAAAACGTATAATTTTCCACGCCCGTCAGCACGGCTTTGCCCAGGCCAATCAGCCCACAGGCCAGCACGCCGGCCAGCGCCGCGCCGCCCGCCACCCACGGCGAGAGGCCGACGGCCATCGCCAGCCCAGCCGCCAATCCCATCCCCAGCAGCATGCCGCCAAACACGCACATGCGCCAGGTGGGTTGGTGAAACGTGAACGGCCGTAACAGCCGGTCCAAAACCGGATTCAGGCGGCTCATGCGCTGTCTTGGGCCGCCTTTTCGGCCAACAGGCGCACATAGGCGTCGCTGTCCTCGCGGGCAATCTGCGCCAATTGGTCCGGCGAGAGACAACCCAGGGAAACGGCCGTACTCACGGCGTAATACCGCACATTGGCATCGGCGTCGGTTAGCATAGACGTGATGGGCGCGCAGCCGAAATCGCCGCCAAACATCCGCGCGCCCTCTAAAGCCGCAATCCGCACCTCGCTGCTTTCTGCCGTCAGCCCGGCCAGCAGCGCCGTCTGCGCGTTTGCCCCGCCGATGGCTCCCAGCGCCCGCCCGGCCGCCCGGCTCGTGTCCGGGATAGCCTGCGTCAGCATCTCCGCCAGCAGCGGCGCGCTCTCCGCCAGCCCCATCCGGCCGATGATGTCCAACAGGCGCGGCGTTTCCCAGGCCGCCGGTTTCTCAGCTACCAATCGCGCCAGCGGCGGGTACGCCTCGGCCGGGTGGTTGATGAGAAATTGGGCGGCGCGTTCGCGCTCGCGCAGACCGGCCGCGTCGCCGGTGGAGCGCGCTGCCAGTTGAATATAGCTTTCGATTTGTTCGGGTAACGTGTTCATATCACTTTAGAATATCAGTTGCTTCGGCGGCCGTAAAATGATTGCGCACACCTTGTTCGAAGGCGTTCCGCGCCTTGGGCGTCACGCGCGGGTCAAGCCGGAAACGCAGCACCAGCCCGCGCACCATCGAGCGGGCGATTCGCGGCTCCCATTGGTTTTTAATTAACCCGATACGGTTGCTGATGACCGGCGCGGGATCATAGTTGATGGAAGAGAGCGCGGCGTCTTTGGCCGCGACCGGCGTAAAGTACGGCACTTCCAGCATCAGCGAATAGATTTCCGTTTCCTGGTAGGCGTAGGCGTCAATTTCAGCCGTGCGCGCCGCGCCGGAGGGCTGCGTGTAACCGGGCATCAGCGCCGCCGCCTGATCGTACAGTTCCAGGCCAAATTCTGCGCCCGGCGCGCCATACGGGCCATACTGCTCATGGCCGCGCAGTTCGTGGACGACGGTGGGCAGGGCGTAGGCGGGGTTGGCGTTAACCGCCAACGTAAAGGAACGGCCGACAACCAGTCTCGGCGCTTCGGCAAAGGCGATGATATTTTGGCCGCGATCAAAAATCGCCCGCGCGTCGACGCGGAAATCGGCCGCTTTAATGCCCAGGCCGGGGTGATTGGCCGTCACCCAGGTGATGAAGGCGGCTACGGCCGTGGCCCCATCTGCGTTTTGTTGCGCTTCATCGGCGGCGGACAGCACGGCCGTTTGCGGCGCGATGGACGTTTGCGCCACCTGCGTGGCCTGCTGCGCGCTGACTTGCGCCGGCGTTGGCACGACGCCCACCGGGGCAGCAGCCTGGGCCGCGGCCACGTTTTGCGCGTGCATGAAGTTTGCCTGCTCCTGAGCCATCGCCGCCTGCGACGCCAACCCCAAACCGGCGGCCATGGTGGTGGCTCCGGTGCGCTGCACGCGCTGCAAAATGCTTTGAATGGTGGCATTGTGCGCCCCGCCGGCGGCAATATCGGCGGCGGGCATGGCCTGGAGTATCTTTTGCACCGTGCCGGAGCCGTAATGAGTGCTTACCCAGGCGACCTGATCGGCGCTGGACAGTCCGTTGTATTCATTAAGCGCCTGTTGGGCGAGAGTTGCCGTCCAGGGGGTGCGCCCGGCATAGGCGTCTTGCAAGGGCGTGGTGGTTGGCCCGGATTTGCTTTTGCAGCCTTGCAGGCGCAGGCCGGACCGAAGCCGGGGCACGGCCGTTTGCGCTAAACCGGCGGCGTGCGGCCCACCACCAAACAGAGAGGCCACGGCCGTTGCGGCTGCCACGTCCGCATCTTCTTCCAACGCGCCATAACTTGCGCCGCCTTTGGCCTGGAGCGCGGCGGGCGCGGCATTTTCTTGCTGCTGCACATGGGCCAACTCGTGGGCAATCAACGCGCCGCCAATGGGATCGTTGGGCTGGTATTCACCGGGCGCAAAGGCGATGTGTTCGCCCACGGTAAAGGCGCGGGCGTTCAGGTCGCTCGCCAATTGTCTGGCGTCGGCGTCGGTATGCACCCGCACCTGGTTGAAATCGCTGCCAAAGGCGACGGCCATGCGGCGGCGCAGGCCGCTGTCCAGCGGCTGCCCGGCGCCCAACTGCGCCTGGGTCGCGGCCGGATCGGCGGCGATTTCCGGGCTGTTGTCTTGCCGTTTGAAGAGCAGCGCCCCCACGCGAGACAAAATCTGCCCGGCGACGGGCAGGAGGCCGCCAACGGCCGTTCCCCCCGGCATCCCACTCGCATCCACCGGCGGCAGGTCGGCGGCTGCGCCTTCCGGCACACCGGCAACTTCGCCGGTGGTCAGCCAGTCGGCGACGCCCTGGCGCACCCGCTGGCACACCAGCGGAATGCAGCTTTGCG
>JAKQCM010000143.1 GCA_029559155.1 Chloroflexota bacterium | reverse complement strand
TCGTATCACCCGGCGCTGAAGCCGCCGGGCTGCCAAACAACGCCTCGTAAACGGAGCTTTTTCCCTTTTTTAGCCGGTTTCAACCGGCGTTGTGTGGCTGACGGGGCGTTTACGCCCCGGCGAGGCCAACCAAAAGCTTAGACGCGGCGAGTATGCGATAGCCCTGAGTTAGTTTAACAGATAAAGCCGAATCACTCGATGAGAGCAAGTGAATCGGTTTGTGGAAAACAAAACAGTACAAAAGCCTTTGAGGCTTTTGTACTGTTTTCATTCGTCACAGTCAGGTAATGCCAGTTGTCAGCCGACAATTTCGGTGATGGTTTGGTCGAGAATCGTGATGATCTCGTCAATTTGCGCCTTGTTGATGGTGAGCGGTGGCCCAAGCATAATCACATCGCCAGATGCGCCATCCGCGCAGCCCTGGGAGTAATAAATAATCAGACCCAGTTCGAAGGCGCGTTCGGCAATGTGCCAGGCGGTTTTGGCTTTAAGCGGGAAAGGTGTTTTGGTGGCTCGATCCTGGACAATTTCCAGACCCCAAAATAGTCCGCGACCGCGAATATCGCCAATTTGCGGATGATGGGCAAAGGTGTGGTGCAGCTTTTTGTTTACATAAGGCCCTAATTCAGCGGCGTTTTCGACTAATTTCTCGCACTGCAAGATGCGTAACGTGGCCAGGCCGGCGGCCGCGCCGACGGCGTGGTGGCTAAATGTACCGCCGTGATTGAAATCACCCAACTTGCGGAAGACTAAATCCACGTCCTCGTTCGAGGCGGCAATGAACCCGAGCGGGAAATAACCGGCGGCCGTGCCTTTAGAGGTGATGAGAATGTCGGGTTTCACGTTCCAATGGTTGAGCGCCCACCATGTGCCGGTGCGCCCCATGCCTACCAGGACTTCATCGGCGATGAGCAGCACCCCATACTGGTCACAAATTTCGCGGACGCGCGGCCAGTAATCGTCGGGCGGCACAACAGCGCCCAGGCTGGCCCCGCTGATGGGTTCGGCGATGAAGCCGGCGACGTTTTCCGGGCCGTAGGCGAGAATGGATTCTTCTAATCGGTCTGCCAGCTCACGGCCGCTGGCCGGGAAACGGTAGGGGTAGGGATGGCGGATGTGGGGCATGTTCTGCATCATGCTCAGGTACGGGTTGCGCAGGGCGGGACGGCCGCTTACGCTTAGGGCGCCCAAACTCATGCCATGGTAGCTGAGCGAGCGACAAATGATGATGGAGCGATTGGGTTCGCCGCGGGCCATCTGGATCTGGCGGGCCAGTTTCAGCGCGCCTTCGACGACTTCGGAGCCGCTGCTGAGGTAGAAGAAACGCGGCTGCTCCAACGGCACAATTTCGGCCAGGGCGTTGGAGTAGGTTTCGATGGCTTCGCTGGTGAACATGGTGGCATGGACGTAAGCCGCAGATTGGGCTTGTCGGGTGATGGCCTCGACGATTTCGGAACGGCCGTGTCCCACATTAACCACCAATGGCCCGCCAGAGCCGTCGATATAACGTTTGCCATCTTCATCGTATAAATATATCCCTTCCCCGTGTGAAATTTTGGGCCGGGCATAATCCATCTTGCGGTAAAACACGTGACCTTCCGGATGAGCATACAGGGTACTCATGTTGATTGTTGTCTCCTTATCAAGCAGCCACGAATTGTCTAAATGAAAGGGCTGTTTTTATGCGTTGGGGGTAAGCGGTGATTTGCGCGCCGAAATCAGCAAACGGCCGTGCGCTTACCGATACATTCCTTCCGGATCAAGCTGCTGCCGAATGATTTCCAGTTCGGAGATGTGCGGCGGCGTCATTTCCTTCAGGTTGGGCGATACGCGCAGAGGCCAGGGAATGTCGGCCTGGATACTGTCTACGGTTTCGCCGGGGGCGATTTCGATGAGGGTCATTTCGCGGTCGGGATTGTCAAAGTCGAATAAGGCCCGATCGGTGATAACCAGCGCCGGACCATCGCCGGGCAAACCGGCGCGCTGCCGGGCGTCGCCGCCGTCGAGGTGGCCGGGACTGGTTAAAAAGTCCAGTTTGTCTACAAAAGCGCGGCCTTTCAGGCGCATGATCATGAATATTTTTTTGGCGTTGATGGCGATTTCGCAGGCGCCGCCGGAACCGGGCAGCCGCACTTTGGGATGGTAATAATCGCGGATAACGGTTGTATTCAGGTTGCCGAAGCGGTCGATTTGCGCGCCGCCAAGCAAAGCCACGTCGACCAGACCGCCTTGCAGGTAATACATGAACAGGTCGGTCATGCTGGTAACTGATTTGGCCCCGCTGACAAGAGTGGGGTCGCCAATGGAAAGCGGTAGACGGGCCGGGTTTGCGCCAAAGACGCCGCTCTCATAGACCAGCTCGATCTCCGGCGAATGGCTGCGTCGGGCCAGATTGCAGGCGATGTTGGGCAGGCCCACGCCAACAAAGACGACATGGCTGCCCTCTAGGGCGCGGGAAGCATTGATGATCATTAGTTCAGACGGTGTATATTCCATAAAAAAGCTCCTTGTGGTGCGTGGTTGTTTAGGAAAATGCCAGCAGATAGTGGTGAATCAGGTCAAGTTTCAAATATTCAGGGCATTGTGTCAAGTGATAGATGTCACCGGTGGTTGGGCGGGTCTCAGTTGCCCTGTTTTTGCCCACTGGTTACAATCCAGCTTTAACGGCAAACGGCCGTTCCCACAATTTTCTGGTGTTTGGCGCTAGCCATCACCCACACGGAGAGCTGCGTGTTAAGCCAGGCTGTTATCCGGCAGCCTGAATGGAATTGATTATGAGCAAATTCATTATCGAGGGCGGGCACGCCCTGCAAGGCACCATTACGGTCAGCGGCAACAAAAACGCCGCCCTCAAATTATTACCCGCTTGTATCCTCACTGACGAACCGGTCATTTTGCACAACATCCCCGATATTCAGGACGTGCGCAACACCATCTTGATTTTGCGCGATTTGGGCGTCGAGGTGACGGAACTTGCGCCGGGAAGCTGGCGCGTTCATGCCCAACGCGTGATCAAAACGGAATTAGACAGCGCTCTGGCGGCGCGGACGCGGGCGTCGTTTGTGTTTTCCGGGCCGTTGGTGGCGCGAATGGGCGAGGTAACGCTGCCGCTGCCGGGCGGCGACGTGATTGGCGGACGGCCGTTAGACACCCTGATTTGCGGCCTGGAAGCGCTGGGCACCCATGTGGAACTGGTGGAACGCAGCATCTTCACCATGAAAGCCGATAAGTTAACCGGCGCAGGGTATTACCTGCAAGCGGAAGCAAGCGTGACGGCGACCGAAAATACCGTGATGACGGCCGTACTTTCCCACGGTCAAACCATCATCGACAACGCTGCCTGCGAACCCCATGTGCGCGATTTGTGCTATTTCCTCAATCAAATGGGCGCGCATATCGAAGGCATCGGCACCAATCGCCTGATCATTGAAGGTGTGGAGCGTCTGAGCGGCACAGAATACACCATCGGCGCTGATTTTATGGAAGTAGGCAGTTTTATCGGCGCTGCGGCCGTTACCGGCGGCGAAATCCGCATCAAAAATGTGGATCCGCAGTACATGGGCATGGTCCGGCTGGTTTACGAAAAACTGGGCGTCATCTGGCACGATGATGGCCAGGACATCCTTGTCCCGGCCGAGCAGCCCATGCGCATTGCCACCTCCCTCGGCGGGCGGATTTTGCAGATCAAGCCGCTGCCCTGGCCTGGCTTCCCCGCCGACCTGATGAGCATTGCTGTGGTCATTGCCACCCAATCTGTCGGTTCTGTTTTGCTGCATGATTGGATGTACGAAAGCCGGTTCTTTTTTGTGGATAATCTGACGTTTATGGGAGCGCAGGTGGTGATTTGCGATCCGCATCGGGTGATTATCCAGGGGCCGTGCCGGCTTCATGCCAGCCCGCAAGGTGTGCCCAGCCCGGACATTCGCGCCGGGATGGCCATGGTTTTGGCCGCATTATGCTCCGAAGGGACCAGCGTTATTCACAATATCCAGCAAATTGACCGTGGGTATGAACGCATCGAGCAGAAGTTAAAGACGTTGGGCGCGCAAATTCAGCGGGTGGATTGATCGATGGCTAACTGGGGGTTCAACTGGCGCGCATCGCTGCCGCACCTCTTGTTTCTGGCCACGTTTTGGCAGGCGCGTTCGCCGGCGGCGGATGTGGCCGATCTGGATTGGGCGGCATTGTTGGGCGAGCCAACGGCCGTTGCCGTGCAGCGGTTTCAGGTACAGGCCGCCATTACCCCAACCGATAAATCTGGCCTGACGGCCGTAACCGAATACGGCCGTTCCCATCTTCACAAATTTTTGCAAATCCCTGAAACGTTAACCCAGACGGACAAGTTGCCACCACGCATCATCCGCCAGACGCTGCGCTGGGTGCTGCTGGGCGGCGTGGCGGGCATTGTGGACAGTCCATTGTGGCAAGCGGTGGTGGCGATGGATGGAGAAGGGGAACGGCCGTTTCTTCTGCAAGACAGCATCGACATGACGGCCGTTCCCGCCGGGCAGTTTTTGTTTGGCCCTGGCAATGTGGACATTGATCTACCCGCCTTTCGCATGAGCAAAACGCCCATTACCCAGGCCCAATACCAGCAGTTTATCGCTGCCAATCCCCGGTATCCCACCCCATTTGAAGATGCCATCTGGGCGCAGGCCGCCAATTGGCCGCCCGATTCCCGGCTGGCCCCGGCGCAGCGCCTCGATCATCCGGTGGTGATTGTGAGTTGGTACGATGCAATGGCTTTTTGTGAATGGGCCGGGGCGCGCCTGCCATCTGAGCAAGAGTGGGAGAAGGCGGCGCGAGGGGAAGACGGCCGTTTGTATCCCTGGGGAATGGAGCCGCCGGATGAAACGCGCTGCAATTTTAAAAATCAGGTAGGCGACACCACACCCGTCGGGCACTATTCGCCGGCCGGTGACAGCCCCTATGGCTGCGTGGACATGAGCGGCAACGTGTGGGAGTGGACGGCTTCTCCGGCCGAGCCGGGACACACCGGGCGCGTGCTGCGTGGCGGCGGGTTCATTAATGCCGCCTGGACTGTGCAAGCCAATTACCGCTACAGCCTGAAACCGCAGTCGCGCCTGAATGTGGCCGGTTTCCGCATTGCGGCCCCCTGATTCCCATAAAACCCCTACGTTTGCACTGCCCCAGCCTGACGATGGGCGACGGCCGTTTTACGCATCCTATCCCCTGGGCTATAATCCAATCACCTGCTTATTCATAAAACTGGACGGCCAGAAACGGCCGTAAAACCAATCGTAAAGGAGAAACACAATGCCAACAGCGCTCATCACAGGCATTACCGGTCAGGATGGCTCATACCTGGCCGATTTTTTACTCGGCAAAGGCTACAACGTCGTAGGAATGGTGCGCCGCACCAGCACGGTTAACTTTCACCGCGTACAGCACATTCAGGACAAAATAACCCTGGTCCCCGGTGATTTGGGCGACCAGATTTCCCTCATTCACATTTTAGAAGAGTACAAACCGGATGAGGTTTATAACCTGGCGGCGCAATCCTTTGTGCAAACGTCGTGGAACCAACCCGTTTTCACCGGCGATGTGACCGGTCTGGGCGTCACCCGCGTGCTCGACGCCATCCGCATCGTCGATCCCAAAATCCGCTTCTACCAGGCCAGCTCCAGCGAGATGTTCGGCAAAGTTGTGGAGGTGCCGCAGCGCGAGACCACGCCGTTTTATCCGCGCAGCCCCTATGGCGTCGCCAAAGTTTACGGCCACTGGATCACCATCAACTACCGCGAAAGTTACGATTTGCACGCTACCTCTGGTATTTTGTTCAATCATGAATCGCCCCGCCGCGGTTTGGAATTTGTTACCCGCAAAATCACCTACCACGTCGCCCAAATCAAACTGGGCCTGATCAACGAATTGTCTTTGGGCAATCTGGACGCGCGGCGCGACTGGGGTTTTGCTGGCGATTACGTCCAGGCCATGTGGCTGATGCTCCAGCAGGAAAAGCCAGACGATTACGTTGTGGCGACCGGCGAAACCCACTCAGTGGAAGAATTTTTGACAGAGGCCTTTGGTTATGTAAACCTGGATTGGCGCGATTATGTTAAGCAAGACCCGCGCTTTATGCGTCCGGCCGAAGTCGATTTGCTGGTAGGCGATCCGAGCAAGGCAGGGCGTAAACTGGGGTGGGAACCATCGGTCACTTTTTCCGAACTGGTGAAAATGATGGTCAAAGCTGATCTGGACATGCTGCGTAACGGTCAGGTTGCAATGTGAAGCTGAATTTGGATTGGCGATCAGAGATGGGAGGCTGCTCACATTGTAGTCGCCGACCTCTTATCTTCAATTTTGGCGGGAGATGATTTGATGACCATAAAATTTGGAACAGATGGTTGGCGGGGCCGTATTGGCGACGACTATACATTTGATAATGTGCGGCGGTGCGCGCAGGGTTTTGCGACTTTTTTGCAGCAAAACGGCCGTGCCTCCCAGGGTATCGTCATCGGCCATGACAAACGGTTCCAGGCCGAATACTTTGCTCAGGCGGCGGCTGAAGTGATTGCTGCCAACGGCATTCACGTCTGGCTGACGGATGGCGCGACGCCGACGCCGGCCATCTCGTACGCTGTCGTCGACAAGCAGGTTGGCGGGGCGGTCAATATCACCGCCAGCCATAATCCGTTTTGGGACTGCGGCTTTAAGGTGCGCGACCCGCAAGGCGGGGCCATTCCGCCCCAGGATTTGAAGAAGATTGAGGCGCAAATACCGGAGATAACGGCCGTGTCCCGCCTGAAATTTGACGATGCGGTGAGTGACGGCCGTATCACCATCTTCAACGCCGCCACCGCCTATGAAGCGCAGCTCCATCGTCT
This sequence comes from Chloroflexota bacterium, assembly GCA_029559155.1. Lineage (GTDB taxonomy): Bacteria > Chloroflexota > Anaerolineae > Promineifilales > Promineifilaceae > Leptovillus. The sequence continues at coordinate 5,149 of JAKQCM010000143.1, read as the reverse complement.
GGTAAACGTGGAACCCATCAAACAAGCCGGGTTCAACGTCGCCTACGACGCCATGTGGGGCAACGGCGCCGGCTGGTTCCCCCGTTTACTGGCACAGGGCCAGACCACCATCAGCGAAATCCACAACGAACGCAACCCCATTTACCCGCACATGACCCGTCCCGAACCCATCCCGCCCAACATCGACCATGGGTTGGCCTTCGCCCGCGAAATCGGCGCAGACGTCACCGTCATCAACGATGGCGACGCTGACCGCGTTGGCTTTGGCGACGAAAACGGCGATTTTATCGACCAACTGCGCGTATATGGGCTGATGGGTTATTACTTCCTTGAAGTGCGCGGCGAGCGCGGCCCCATCGTTAAAACCATTTCTACCACCAAAATGCTCAACAAATTAGGCCAGCTCTATGGCGTGCCGGTGCATGAAACCGGCGTCGGCTTCAAATTTATCGCCCCCAAAATGATGGAGGTAGACGCCATGATCGGCGGCGAGGAGAGCGGCGGGTACGCGTTTCGTGGTCACGTGCCGGAGCGTGACGGCATTTTGGCCGGCCTCTATTTTCTGGACATGATGGTCCAGACCGGCAAAAAACCTTCCGAACTGCTGGATACCTTGTTTGGATTGGTTGGTCCCCATTACTACGACCGGATCGACAGCACGTTCGAGGCCAGTCAGCGGGCGGAAATTCTGGCGCGCGTAGATGCGGCGCGCCCATCAACCATTGGCGGCCTGAAGGTGACGGACATCATCACCATCGACGGCCATCAATTCATCATGGAAGATGGCGGCTGGCTGCTGGTGCGCTTTAGCGGCACTGAGCCGGTGATTCGCGTGTACTGCGAAACCACCCACCAGGAGCGCGTGCCCGACATCTTGCAAGATGGGCTGCGCCTGGCCGGGCTGCGTTAGGAACCGTTTTCCAAACGCAAAGGCACACAGGGCGCGAAGAGTGGAAGCAAAAAATCTTGGTGTCTTCTGCTTCTTTGCAGTTTGGCGTCAATCATTCGTTTAGGAGGCAAAGGGATGGAGCAGGCGTTTCAGGATTATTACCCCGATGATTTGAGCTATTGTTACGGATGCGGCCGGTTGAATCCCGATGGGTTGCAGATTAAAACTTACTGGGAGGGTGACGAGTCCGTGACGCGGTTTCAGCCACGGCCGTATCACATGGCCATTCCGGGCTTTGTATACGGCGGTTTGATCGCCTCCCTGATTGACTGCCACGGCACGGGCACGGCCGCCGCTGCGGCCTACCGCGCCGAAGGGCGTGAGATGGACAGCGAACCGGCGCTGCGTTTCCTCACCGCCTCGCTGCATGTGGATTACCTGAAACCAACCCCCCTGGATGCCGTTTTAGAGATTCGCGGACGAGTAAAAGAGGTGAAAGGGCGCAAGGTCATTGTGGTCTCATCGTTGCTGGCCGGAGGCGTGGAGTGCGCGCGGGGCGAGGTGGTCGCCGTGCAGGTTCCGGCCGAGTTTTTGGCCGCCTATCGCCAGGGCCAAGATGAATCGGCCGGCTGATGGAACTGATTGATTCGCACTGCCACCTGGATATGCGTCAATTTGCGGACGACCGCACGGCCGTGCTGGCACGCGCCGTCGCTGCAGGTGTGGCGCAAATCGTGGTACCGGCCATTGACCTGGAAAATTTAACGGCCGTTCCACAGTTAGCCCAGACCCATGCCCTCGTGTTTGCGGCCGTCGGCATCCACCCCAATTCCAGCGCCGGCTGGACGAATGCCTGGCTGGACGCTGTGCGCGCCGCCGCCGCCCTGCCTAAAGTGGTCGCCATAGGCGAAATTGGCCTGGATTACCATTGGGACGACGCGCCCAAAGCTGTGCAGCACGAAGCCCTTGCCCAACAGCTGGTCCTGGCCGCCGAACTGAATCTGCCGGTTATCCTCCACAACCGCGAATCCAGCGCCGATTTGATTCGCTTGTTGGCTGCATCCCCACTGGCGGGGCGCGAAAACCCCGGCGTACTCCACTCATTTTCCGGCGATTGGGCGACGGCGCAGGCGGCGCTGGACATGGGTTTCTACCTCGGTATCACCGGTCCGGTGACGTTTAAGAAGGCCGATGAGCTGCGGGAAATTGTGCGCCAAGCGCCGCTGGAACGCCTGCTCATTGAAACCGATGCGCCCTATTTGGCCCCTCAGCCGTTTCGCGGCCAGCGCAATGAACCGGCGTATGTAGCCTTCGTGGCCGAGCGAATGGCTGTGGAAAGAGGGGTGGACACGGCCGTCATCGCCCATCACACCACGGCCAACGCCCGCCGCCTGTTTCGCTTACCATCCCCCTCATGACCGAGCTGCCCGATTTATCCATCATCATTGTCAATTGGAACGTGCGGGAACTGCTGCGCGACTGCCTGCTTTCCATTGAGCGTGGGCGCGGCGAGCTGGCTCTGGAGGTCATTGTGGTCGACAGCGCTTCCAGTGATGGCAGCGTGGCCATGCTTGCCGCTGAATTTCCCTGGGTCACCCTCATCGCCTGCCAGGAAAACGTTGGTTTTCCGAAAGGGAACAATTTAGGCATTGCGAAAGCGAACGGCCGTTATATACTACTCCTCAATCCTGACACGGCCGTTCTGGGTCAGGCGTTAACCGTCATGTGGAAGTATGTGCAAGATCATCCTGATGTGGGCATCGTGGGCGCGCAGTTGCTCAACGGCGACGGCTCGGTGCAGTCGTCGCGGCGGCGGTTTCCTACGCTGACAACGGCCTTTTTTGAGAGTACCTGGCTGGAACCTCTGGCTCCGACGGGCTTATTGGCTCGTTACTATGCTCAGGATTTGCCCGATGACCAGACTGCGGATGTCGATTGGGTAACCGGAGCCTGTATGATGGCGCCGCGCACGGCCGTAACGGCCGTTGGCGGCATGGATGAAGCATACTTCATGTATTCCGAAGAGCTGGATTGGTGCCGGCGCATGAAAGACGCCGGTTGGCGGGTGGTTTATCTGCCAGCCGCGCAAATCATCCATTACGAAGGCAAAAGCAGCGAGCAAGCCATCGTTGCCCGGCACATCAATTTTCAGCAAGCCAAACTGCGGTACTTCCGAAAGTACCATAGCCGCCTGGCAGCCGGGCTGTTACGCTTGTTCCTATTAATAAATTATTTTTGGCAGTTGATTTTAGAGGGAGTGAAGGGCGCTTTGGGGCATAAACGGCCGTTACGCCGCCAGCGCGTTCAAGCTTATTGGGCCGTTCTCCGGTCGGGTCTGCGCCCAGCCGGGTATTGACTGGGAAACCGGTTGCCGAACGGTTATCACATCAGGGAAAGGTGATGGATGAAATCGAAGAAAGTCACAATTGATGTACCAGAGCACATATACGAAGATTTAAAGCGCATTGCCCAGGCGTCCACATGGTCGTTGGAAGAGGTTTTGCTGCAAACCGTCCGTATTGGCCTGCCGCCATCCTTAACCAAAGTGCCGGAAGCGTTTCACGATGAACTGCTGGCGTTGAACGGCCTGAGCGACATCGACCTGATGCGCGTGGCTGATGGCAATTGGCCGGAGCCGGAAAAACTAGACACAGCCCATCAGAAGGCGGATTTTGTCACCCTGCGGCGCACGTATGCTTTGTCGCTTCTTCGCTGGCGCGGTCATCCAGTCCCTAACGCGTATGATGCTTATTTCGCCTGATCGGCAAACACGCGCTTGCCGCCGTCAATCGTTGATCCCGTTATGAAAATTGGTCTGGTAACGGGGGAGTATCCGCCGATGGAAGGCGGGGTGGGCGCCTTTACGCAAGAATTGGCGCTGGCTCTGGCGGAACAAGACCACACGATACACATCATCACCGATCGGCGGGCACGGCCGTTCCAGGCGCGCCGTCGGTGGCAAGATTTGCTGGAACCGGTTGACCTGGGTTTTGCGCAACTGCACCCCAACGTGAAGAAATGGCGGTGGACGGCCGTTTCGCAAATTGCGGATGTGGCGCTGCGGTATGAATTGGATGTGGTCAACGTTCAATATCAGGCCGCGGCTTACAACATGCGCAGCGCGGCCATCAATTTGCTCCCCTGGCGGCTAAAAGGCTTAACCAAAACGGCCGTTACTTTCCACGATTTACGCGTTCCTTATCTGTTCCCCAAAGCAGGGCGGCTGCGGCAGACGGCCGTAACCACCATGGCCAAATATGCGCATGGCGCGATTGTTACCAATCCGGCCGATTATGATGCGCTGACGGCCGTTGTCCGCACGCCTGTGCGCCAAATCCCCATTGGCAGCAATATCGCCACGTATACCCCCAACCACATCGAACTGGAAGAGGTCCGCGATCAGTTAGGGCTGCGCGCCGGTGATTGTTTGCTGGGGTATTTTGGGTTCCTGAACGAGAGCAAGGGGGCCGACACGCTCCTGCGCGCGCTGGCGGCTCTGGATGACAGCGTTCATCTGGTGTTTATCGGCGGGCAAACCGGCAGCAGCGATCCGAGCAATAACCAATCGTTTCTGGATCAGCTTAAGGCGTTGATTGGCGACTTGGGGTTGGCCGCGCGGGTGCATTGGACCGGTTTTCTGCCCGACCAGCGTGTATCTACTTTTTTGCATGCGGCCGACCTGATGGTGATGCCGTACCGGGATGGGGTGTCGCTGCGGCGGGGCACATTGATGGCGGTGTTGGCTCACGGACGGCCGTTGCTCACCACCACGCCCGCCATGCCCACGCCCGAACTGATTCAAGGCGAGAATGTGTGGCTGGCAGCCCCGGATGACGCCGCCGGCTTGGCCACGGCCGTGCAAACCCTCATCGCCAACCCCAACCTGCGCGCCCAACTCGGCCAGCGCGCCGCCCAGGTCGCGGATTTGTTTACCTGGGACAAGATTGCCCAGGAAACGGCCGTCTTCCTGGCTGAATTGTAAAAAAGTTGGTTGGTTTGTTAGCCAACCAACACAACCAACCTAACCAACCCGCTCATCACTCCTCTTTCTCAAAATCCAGCGCCGCCGAATTAATGCAGTAACGTAGGCCCGTCGGTTGTGGCCCATCCTCAAAAAGATGCCCCAGGTGCGCGCCACATTGGCTGCACGTCACCTCAGTTCGCGTCATGAAGTGGCTGCGGTCTTCGGCTAAATCGACGTTTTCCTCGTTGGCCGGCTGCCAGAAGCTGGGCCAGCCCGAGCCGGAATCATACTTCTGC